>NZ_ASSD01000536.1 GCF_000520715.1 Paenibacillus zanthoxyli JH29 | reverse complement strand
ATGTGACGCAGTATTACAGCGAGAATCCGGCGCTGCAGCAGTGGCTGGGCGTCAAGGTCATGGTGCCGCAGCGCGGACTCAAGAAGCAGATGGTCCGCATGGCCTGCGAGAACGGGCGCGTGGCGCTCGAAGAGAAGTTCCGCCTGATCGAGCGGGACGAGGAGCGCACCTCCGGCGCAGCGCAAGGGCTCGGGCAGAGTTTGGGACTTGAGAGCCTCAGCCGGATCGAGGCGTTCGACAACTCGAACATCCAAGGGGCGAATCCCGTGTCGGCGATGGTCGTGTTCCTCGACGGCAAGCCCGCGAAGAAGGAGTACCGCAAATACAAGGTGCGTACCGTGCAGGGGCCTGACGACTATGAAACGATGCGCGAGGTGATCCGCCGCCGCTATGAGCGGGTGCTGAAAGAGGATCTTCCCCGACCGGACCTGATCGTCGTGGACGGCGGCAGAGGCCAAATTTCCGCGGCTGTCGATATTCTGGAGAACGAGTTAGGTCTGTTCATCCCGGTCTGCGGCCTCGTCAAAGACGCCAAGCACAAGACTGCGGAGCTGCTGGTCGGCGACCCGCCGGAGCCGGTTCATCTCGCTCGGGACAGCGAGGAGTTTTATCTGCTCCAGCGCATCCAAGACGAAGTGCACCGTTTCGCGATTACGTTCCACCGCGAGCAGCGCGGCAAGTCGATGGTCACGTCGCGGCTTGACGCCATCCCGGGAATCGGCGAGAAACGGCGGAAGCTGCTGCTCAAGCATTTCGGGTCGCTCAAGAAGATCAAAGAAGCGACGGTAGAGGATTTTCGCCCCCTGTCCATCGGCGACAAGCTCGCCCGGCAGATTTTGGACGCACTGAAAGACGAAGAAAAGGTATAGGCTTCGGTTGTCATAAGCACGCAAATCTAAATGTTCTTCTATCCTAAATAAACAGCCCGGGAGCGGATACTCCCGGGCTGTTGCTTCACCATCTGTATTGGGTCCGAAGCCCGCCAAGTGAGAAGGCGCTTGCTTCGGTGTAATTCTCAAGCATCCCGGAAGTTAAATCGTATGCTCCGGTACAGGACCCGGACCGGGCTCCGGCCCAGGGTCCGGGGACTGCGGCCCCCGTTCCTTGCCCGGCGGATTGAACAGATACACAATGTAGCCGATGAGCAGCGGTATAACAATCGTAACGACACCGGCGATCACATTCACCGGCTCGCGCATGAAGATCAGGGTGACGCCCATAAGTACGCTGTCGAACACGACATGGCTGAACATGACGGCAATAAAGCCGTACCGCAGAAAGATATAACTGAACAGCAGGCCGATCACCGTCAGCTCGATCGGGCGTGAGCTGATGGGATAGATCGGATAAAGTGTATGTCCGAACGCCCAGATAAGGGTCGTAATCAGGCTGGCGAGCAGGGTGCTGCGCACGATTTTTTTCAGCATCCGGATGCCGAACAGGCGATAGACCGCTTCCTCGGAAAGTCCGGCCAGCCACGCCACGATCGGCAGCAGCCAGGCATAGCGCATATTGTAAGGGGACTGTGAAGCATCCGTTGTCGACCAGTTATGCAGCGTGTACTGCAAAATGATGAACATCAGCGTCTGCACGCCAAGCAGCACGAACGCCCAAATATATCCGGCATAGACGCTGTCCATGAGGTATCTGCCGTAGCCCGGCTCTTTGGCGCGGGGCCATGGATTGAGCCCTTCCTCTTTCCGCCACAGGCCGTTTCCGCCCACCAGAGAGAAATAGAGCAGCGCGGACATCAGCAGACTGTACAGCGTATAAATGATGAACATAACGATGGTCGTTATCCGGTCAACCGTGGCTGTGCCGGTCGTTTCGGGCAGCATATTGTAGGTGCTGATCATCATAATGACAAAATGGGCGATACTTAAAAAGACACCGCGTGCAAAAGAAGTGTGTTTCCGGCGGAGAATACTGTAGATTAACGCCAGAACGCCGAGCGCGAACGTAGGCAGCCCGTAACCGAACAGTGTAAAGCGGCCCGCGCTCGACACTTGCGATTTTACATAGTCGGTATGCCACTCCGGCGCGGAAAATCCGGGCTTGAAGTACGATACTTCCCCTGCGGTAAACTTGAAAGCATAGCGCAGCGGAGCTTCCCCGACTTTGACCGAGCTGTCGGTATAGATCAGGCCGTAGCTGCCGGTAGAAGGGAAATTCCGTTCCAGCCGTGCAGGGTCGGCTCCCCACTTATTCAACCATGGTGCTGCAAGCCGTTCCTTCTGCTGCGGGGTTAGCGAAGCGTCGCTGACGATTTCTTCGCTCCCATCCTTGCCGGTGAGGGCTGCTTCCGTCTCGTTCGCTTGCTTTCCGGCTCCCGCAGGGACGCGGGTGAAGCCCGCCGTCTCGCCGGTATACATATTCAGATCGACCGCCAGATTTGCCCATTTATCCTCCTGGGAATCTAGGGAAGCATGGAAGGTATCGTATGGATAGCGGCGGTCCAGCTTTCTTTTGCTGTAATCCTCCAGCAGGCTTTTTCGGGACATGTAGCCGTAAAAAGAGGAATCCGACATATAAGTGACGATCCAATTGTCGCCGGGTTCCGGTATGTATCCAAGCTGTTCTGCCGCAAAGCGGATCGCCTTCTCGCGGGCTTCCGATTTGCTGATCGCCTGCTCGTTGCCATAGCCTTCCTGAGTAAGTGAGGGGACGATCTGGAACATAACAAACAAGATCAGACCGATGAGGCCTGCGAGAACAAGTCTTTTGGAAATGGGCCGTTGATGCAAAGGTTGGCCGTCGCGATTCATGAAACGCCTCCTTGGATATATGATTTCTAAAAACGTTTAACTACCTTAAAATATCACATCCGGGATACGAAAAGCCATTTTTTAGGCTATAAACAGTGAAATTCACTGAAAAACGATGAAATTGCAAACTAAATTTGATACGATCGCCTAAGAACAATGTATGATGAAAACACACATTTTATGGATGGGGTGATGGATATGGCTTCACAAATACCGAAGGTTACCGAATTCCGCTGGCTGAAGCTGTCTCCTCCCCAAATACTGGTGATCGGCTTTGCGGTTATCATATTAATCGGCGCCCTTCTGCTCATGCTGCCGGTCTCGCTGGCCCCGGGGAACACAATCGCGTTTCTGGATGCGGTATTTACGTCTACATCGGCTGCCTGCGTTACCGGATTGGTCGTTCATGATACGGGCACGTTCTTCTCGACCTTCGGACAGGTTATCCTCATGCTGCTGATCCAGATCGGCGGCCTGGGCTTCATGTCGATGGCGACCTTGTTCGCTCTGGTGTTCCGCCGGCGCATCTCCCTGCGGGAGCGGCTGGTGCTGCAGGAAGCGATGAATCAGAGTTCTATGGAAGGCATCGTCCGGCTCATCCGCAGCGTCCTGATCTATTCACTGGTCATCGAAGCCTGCGGCGCGCTGCTGCTTACGCTCCGCTGGGCTTTTGATATGCCGCTGGGACGAGCCGCCTTCTTCGGCGTGTTCCATGCCGTCTCGATGTTTAACAATGCGGGCTTCGATCTGTTCGGCGGATACCGCAGCCTGACCGGATACGCCGATGACCCGGTTGTCAATATAGTGGTCATGTTTTTGATTATCTCTGGCGGGATCGGCTTCATCGTTATGTCGGATGTTATGGATTACCGGCGCAAACGCAAGCTTTCGCTGCACAGCAAGGTTGTCCTGTCCATGACCGCCGCGCTGATCGTGACCGGTGCCGTTGTTCTTTTTATATTCGAGTTTACAAACCCGCGTACCTTGGGCTCGCTCGGCTGGGGCGGCAAAATATGGGGGGCTTTCTTCCAATCCGTTACCCCGCGAACGGCCGGCGCCAACACCTTGGATATGCCGGGTCTTAGGCAGGCCTCGCAGTTTTTTATTGTGATTCTGATGTTCATCGGCGCTTCTCCCGGCTCGACGGGGGGCGGTATCAAGACGACCACGTTTACGATTATGATCGGAGCGGTGATCGCGATGCTGCGCGGACGAAATGATATCGTGCTGTTCCGCTACCGTCTGGCCCAGGAACGGGTGTTCAAGGCGCTGACGATTACTCTGCTGGCCCTGCTGCTGATCGTCGCCGTCTCGATGGTGCTTTCGACCACAGAGGAGGAGCCCTTTTTGAATCTGCTGTTCGAGACGACATCGGCCTTTGCTACGGTGGGGCTCAGCCTGGGTGTTACGCCGAATCTCTCGGCGGTGGGCAAAATCCTCATCTGTCTTACGATGTTCGCCGGCAGGCTGGGCGTATTGACGCTGGCCTATGCGCTGGGACCGAAAAAGGGTAAGGAATTGTATCGCTACCCTGAAGGCAAAATGATTATCGGATAAGGGGATAACGGGAATGAAAGCACAGCAATTTGTAATCATCGGCCTTGGCCGCTTCGGAGCCAGTCTGGCGCTTGAACTGATGGAGATGGGATATGAGGTGCTCGGCATCGACCACAACGAGGAACGGGTGGAGGAAATGACCGGCAAGCTGACGCATGCCGTCATGGCGGACGCTACGGATGAGGGCGTGATGCGGTCGCTGGGCGTTCGGAACCTGGACTGCGGCATCGTGGCGATTGGAGACAATATGGAACGCAGCATCCTTACCGCCATCCTCCTGAAAGAATTGGGCGTCAAAATGGTGGTAGCCAAGGCGATCTCCATCCTGCACGGACGCGCATTGGAGAGGCTTGGAGTGGACCGGGTTATTTTTCCGGAGCGCGATATGGGGGTTCGTGTGGCGCATCAGCTGGTGACTCCGCACCTGCTCGATTACATCGAGCTGTCCAAGGAATACAAAATCGTCGAGCTGACCGTTCCGTCCTGCATGGACGGCCAGAGCCTCGCCGAGATCAATACCCGCGCCAAGTATGGATGCAGCATCATTGCGCTTAACCGCGGGGGCGGGGTTATCGTCGCGCCGACCGCTCACGACCATGTCAATGAAGGCGACATTATGGTCGTGATCGGCTCCAATGAGAGCATCGATCAATTTGAGGAGGAAGCGGTGAACCTGTAGAGGCCAAGCTGTTTTCCCAAAAGAGCAAAGTACAATAGATCCTAGTTCACTGCCGACTGTTGAACCTGAGTCAGCCAAGGAAGTATCTCTGGCCGGACTCATTTTGCTTTGCTGCCCGCCATCTATACTGGAGAAAAATTTTCTGCAGTATATGGCGGGCAGCGCCCTGACATATCGCTTATCGGTTTTCAAGGATTATCGCGGTCCGGCGGAAATCTCCAAGGACAATACGGAAGGCACCCGCTCGGGATCAGCCAGACGCAGCAACTGGTATCCGATTCCTGAATATCCAAGGAAGAATCCCGGTGTCTTCAGCCCGCGGGGAATCCCGGTCCGGTATGCCCCATGTTCTTTCCTTTCCCTAATCATTTGATCTGCCAGAAGGCGGGCCATTTCCGTGTGCTCCGGACGTCCCAGCTTTATACCGGATAGCAGCAGTAGTTCGCTGTTGCCCATATCCCCGTGGCATAAACAGTGGCTTGCCCCTATGCCGCCGTTCAGAGTGGCTTCGGTAGCAGTCTCAATCTCAGCGAGCAGCGCTTGCTTATCCGCACTTCGTGTCTCATACATGAGGAGTCTTCCTAAACCGATTCCAGCCGACCCGTGACACCAATATTTAGATTGATAGGCTGCCGGGCCTTCCTTTCGCAAATCGGCCCAATTCCCGTGCTCCCGGGAGAATAATGCACGCTCAAAGGCAAGTGCAGCCTCTGCATGCTCATGAAATGCCGTTATTCCGGATTCTTCCCAGAGAAGATGCAAGGCAAGAGCAATTCCTGCTGCTCCGTGCGCAAAGCCGCCGAGAGGCTGCCGTGTCTGCAGGAGTGAAGGCCAGGCGATGCCGCGGTCTGCGCGGATCGCATGAGCGTGAAGATGATTTCCGTAATGGATAGCGGCAGTAAGCGCCTCCTCGATGCCAAACCGTTTATATACTTGCAGCAGGACGAGGATAACCCCGGCAGCGCCGCCAAGCACATCATAACATTGATCCTTGGCTACGATAGCGTTCAAGCGCCCAACAAGGTTTTTCTGGAGATCGCTCCATGAGGGATGGGCGACATCAAGGCTGATGAAATGTGACAACGTATACAGAATTGAGGCTTGGCCGTAAAAAGCTGAACTGAAGTTTGCATGGTAAGGAAGCGAAGCCAGAGAGGTCTGCAAGGCGAGGCGCGCCGTTTCTGAGTAAGCCTGTTCTCCCGTGATTGAACCGAGATATGCCAGAAAAAGCGCCGGCCCTGCCGTACCGTCATACAAACCGCCCTTCATCGCGGATACATTCCATTGTTCCCGATAGTTCATTCCCACGTCTATCCATGTCGCATCCGACCGGCTCTTGCTGAAGATCGCCTGCTCCAGCAGATAGTCGCCGATTTCAGCCGCGTATTTGATGTACTCGGCGGATGATTTTTCTTTATTGAAGCAGGAAGATGGATACTCCTGGTTAGAGGAAGCGTCCCCGGTGGGCTTGACTGTCAATAAATCGCCTGCGGTGGAACAGCATCCGGGCCGGGAGGTATTCCATTCAGCCGATCCGAGAATGGAGGAAATAATCCAACCGGTCTGGCGCTTTTCTTCTATTTCGTCCAAGGTGGTGATGCGTTGTACGGCTAAATTAAAGCTGTCCGAAGGGAAGAAATCAGGAATTCTCGTCCCCCGGCTGTCGAACAAATCACGGGAGCCGGGCTTTGTTGTGAAATAAGGAATGTCACCGTACAGCAGGTCTTCCCGCTCGGAAGAGATTGCGCGTACATCCAGGACTGTATACCAGAGCCGATCCAGCAATTTTTCCCGTTCAATAGCGTTCTTGGTGTAATTGGGATGGTTGGCTTCGATCAGAAAGTTGGCGTAGAATTGAGTGGGTCTAAGAATAATCCGTATGGTATCGTTCTTAAACGGGGCCAGCGGGCCATCGGACTCGTTCAACAGTTGCGCCAAGTTCTGACGGAGAATGGAACAGGCTTTCCGAAAGCCAAGTACAATATCGTCTACAAAGTCACTGGCATGGGTATCCTGCTCACCCAACATCGGCCTGTTGTTGGAAGGGCCGGACCATCTCGCTTTACGGACGAACCGCATCTCATCCGTATCGTCATTCTCAACCTGCAGTACAGGGAAGGGCAAAGGCTGATCTCCACCTCCTCCCATACCGCTCATTTCTACACCAAATCCCTCTTCGTTCTGATAAAGCAGGAGGGGTAAAAGTCCGGTACCGATTACAGAGTCTACTACTTTTTTCTTCGCTTCCACATCGGCAGTATCCGGGAAATGCAGTGCGGGACTGTTATGAAATAAGGTCTCCAGATCGATAGGGACCGGATGTTCTCCTTGGGCTATTACATTCTCCATATGAAAATCGGTGCCGCGAACGCTGTACAAAACAGCCAACAGTCCCCCCAGGCGCTGGTAAAAGCGGGCGACCTCAGTTGTTGTGTCGCAGCTCTCTGCGATAATGCATTCCTCCCAGCCGTAAGTGCCTCTATCCAGTACAAGGAGCGGCTTAAAGGCGGGAAAAAATCCTTTTTTGTTCATCCAATTCAGAAGTTGGCTAAAGTGGAGGGAAACTCCGAGCGGTTTCGGTTTATACATCAGTTCCGTACCGGATTCCAGGCGAAGGCGCATAACGGAACGTCCCTGCTGATGCGCATCACCCATTCCAGCCGTAAAGGATTGGAGCCTGTCTTTGCTTGACGGGAGTCTCAAAGCTGCGACAATTTCAGTATGGTCAGCCTTGAAACGGGCAACCGCTTCAAGCACAGCCTCAACAATGAAGCGGGTACGGATCATGAGCATTCGGGCAAGCAGCGGATATTCGCTATAAATAAACTCCAGGCCCTTTACACTGCATAATTTCTTTTTTACGAAGCTCTGAAATCGTTCCTCCGGCGTCTTTCCCTCAAGCTCCTTGAGCTTTTTGGCTATATGCAACTCAAGGACCAGCGTTCGGGCTCCGAACTGTAGTAGACATTCGGCCAACTCATTGAGCAAATTTTCGCGCATGGCATCCGTATTCACGATCCGCTCGATATGATCAATATCCGCAATAGCCTGATCCCATCTCTGAGCAGCCCAGAGCAAAAATGGACGGAAGGCCGAGACGAGCTTCAGAGAAACAGGGCCTTGCAGGGGAATTGAACGGTTAAGCCGAAGAGCCTCTTCCAATTCCGGAAGACCTAGCCAATCTTTATAATGGGCAGTTGGCAAGAGGGTCGGAAGCTGCTCCGAATTGATGCTTGCCGTAATCAGCTCTCTGAATCGCTCTTCCGTCCAATGGTCCGCAGCCAATCTGCTGCGGAATTGTTTATCGTCCAGCAGGAGCGTATCCTGTCTCCACTGGCCAATTTCATTCGGACTATATTCCTGAACCTGCTCCGGACACTTGAACTGGGAGCCGAGCAAGGACTCGCGTTCTTTCAAGAACAGGGATGAGGCATTCCGGCTGTTAAGCTCAGCTAAGCTGGAGTTGGCGGTTAACAATGGCATTTTTATTCCTCCCATGATTCTTAATGCCTTAATGTTAGCAGTATCGGTCATGGGAAGGTACTTCGCAAAAAGGCGCTTTTCAGGAAGTCGAGAGCAGAATCCTCACGACAAGAGGCTCTCAATTCGCAACAAGGTGTGTCGCTCGACATGATAAGTACCGAACGGCTTGAACCAGCGATCCAGCAGCAAGCTGGCTCGTGACAAATGCTCCTCAGCCTCCTTCTTGTTGCCCTGTACAGCCAGCATTGCTGCCCAAGCCTTGTGGTAGCTGTATGGCTCCCGCTTGGGCAATTCTTCCACAATGGTTGCGGCTTCATGACGGGAGTACTCGTTTGCCGGATGACGCAAAAGCAGGTGGCTTGCATAGAAGCTGTCAATCATGCTGCGGATAGGCGACGGATTGGAAGACCGCTTAGACAAGGCTACCGGTTGTATATACTGGACTGCCTGCTCCGGTCGCTTTCTATCGGCAAAGTGATAACAGAGGAATAGCCGCAGTTCGGACTCTTCAGCCAGTTGCTCTGAAGTCCGTTCAGGCAAACTGTCCAGAAGCCGGACGGCGGCGGCGATGATCCCGGGATTCCATTCACTTGGATGGCGGTCGGAAAGGTAATCCTTCTGCAAAATAACGCTGGACATCAGGAGGGAGGCTCTTGCCGATTTCCTGACCAGGATCATGAACAGCTTTCCGTCGGAATGGCCAACCCCATTAGGTAAAGGGGCAAGCGTTACCGCGCCAATAGCCAAATTAATCCACATTAGCCATTCCCCCCATATATGTATAGGCTGGCCCAGGATCGGAATGAGCAGACCGGTGAGTAGGCTGGCGGCGGGTCCGCCAAGAGACATCCAGGACCATTTGTACGCCATTTTTGCCGGATCGTCAGAGCTTGGACCAAAGCGCACTGTTCCTCCAAAGCGTAGCCAGTTATAGTTAAAACGCAGAAGGAGAGAGCGTTCGGTGAAGAGCAGGCGGAACGGTCCGACAATCATTTCCTGCGGCTTGAGTCTAAGCGCAATCCCGGTGAGCAAGTGGCCGGATTCATGGATTAGAACGGACAGCAGGAATGCAGAAAAGATCATGGCTGCCAGGGAAATGGCACTGCCCGTAGATGGATACAGCAGGACTGTCAACATGCACAATATGGATAGAGCAAGAAGGAGGGGCAACGGCGCGAATAATCTTCTCGTATTCGTAGAAGCACCAACTTTCTGTATATGTAGTTGACCCGCATATCTTAATGATATCCGCTCAGTAAAGGGAAGACAACCCATTAATATCCAGTCTGGAATAATGCGCAGTAAAGTGTACAGCCGTAATACGGCTGTACACTTGGGAAGGTGATTATTGAATATCGTCCATTCCAATTTAGCAGCTTTTGATGGTCAATACGATGGTTACGCCTACAGCGATGCCGCCGCCCACAGCCGCGCAGGTTGCGGAGGAAGCCGCAACTGTTGCGGCAACAGCACACACAGGCGTAGTTTCAGGCTGTACATCGGCTCCGCCATATACACGGGATAATTCGGAATGGCTAAGTTCTACCAGAACCTCACCAGCAGGATGGGCATTTTCCAAAGCGGCCAATACGTCTTCTCTTCTCATTTGATATTCCTCCAATGTATATAATTTTGGTTTTGAAACAGCAGGATTAACACTTAGCGACCGAAAGAATAACTCCGACACCTACACCGATAAAGAATCCGCATAAAGGCGTAGTTTCAGGCTGTACGTCGGCTCCGCCTTGAACCCGTATTAATTCGTCATGACTCAGTTCTACCAATGGGGCACCTGCAGGATCTTCAGTATTCAGCGACAGGAGAGCGTCTTTGCGATTCATGAGCTAACCTCCTTTCTGTTTTGTTTGCTTTCTACGTTTCCTATCTTACTTCTGTTATCGCGGCCTGTGTACTACGCAAAATTGCAGTATATTCCAGCGGACTGCTGCGTGATCCGCAACGAACAACCCGCCTGAGATTTGTGGTAACTCAGACCCGGAATTTCGGTGCAAGACGGGTTGTTTCATCCTAACATTGAAGCTGTAGGACAACAGACTGAAAGGAGAGTAGGATGCTTTGTACCTGAGTGAAAAGGAAAAAGAGGTGGCCATTCTGATCGCACAAGGGATGAAAGATGTAGAGATTGCACAGAAGCTCTACATCAGCAGGAGGAGAGTCGGGGAGATCATATTTAGAATTAAGGATAAGTGGGGAATATTCTCCAGAGTCGAGATTGGGATACTAGTCTATCACTTTGGTTGGATCTTCCCTCCCCAATCGGCGTTGGAAGCCGAGAAAACGGTAATGAACCGGGGACTCTCCCATGCGTAAAAGAGCGCCGTTCATTGAGCAAATGGAGGATGCCGAATGCGGTATAGCCTGCATAGCCATGGTGCTGGGATACTATGGATGCTTCGTTACACTTCATGAAATCCGCGAGCGGTTTGGTCTGTCCAGAGGCGGGAGTTCTCTCCTGCAGCTAATCAATATCGGTTCAGGTTACAGTATGAGATGCAAGGGGTTCAAAGCGGGATTCGGTCAGATCAAAAACTTGCCATTGCCAGCGATAGCCCATTGGGAAGAGAAGCATTTTGTTGTAATCGAGAGGGTGGGTACAAGGAGTGTAACCATTGTCGATCCCTCCTTCGGCCGCAAAAGGATCAGTCGCGAAGAGGCGGAAGCCCGTTATAGCGGGCACATACTTTGTCTTGCGCCGGAAGAGTCGCTGCAGCCAAGAAAAGCGAAAAATAAGTGGAGATTTTTTATCGAACTGGCCTTAAAGCAGCCTAAATGGCTGATCTCGATTCTGGGCGTCTCTCTTATTCTGCAGAGCTTCGGCTTAATCGCGCCCCAGCTTACAGCCTATATTACTGACCATTTACTATTGGATTCTTCGCAGGACAAGTTTGCCGTAATCGGTGCTGCTCTGCTTTCTCTCTTCATATTTTACGAGCTGTTTTCCATATTGAGGGGCTGGTTCCTGGCCAAATTGCAGTCGTCCATGGATCTGCTGATGATGACGACATTTATAGGGAAGCTGTTTCATCTACCTTACTCTTTCTTTGAATCACGAACAGGGGGTGAACTGCTGTTTCGAACCAATGCGAACGTATATATCAGGCAGATTCTCTCCAACCGCATGGTAACCATAATTATTGATTTTATTTTGCTTATCTCCTACGCGGTTCTAATGCTTGTCAGATCAACAGGACTTGGGGCGGTGGTTATAGGAGTGGGCATTGGAATTTTCTCTATATTAATTGTCACTACTATGATTACCCAGCAGTTTGCCAGCCGTGAGATCACCGAACAAAGCAGAACACAGAGCTTCTTGGCGGAGTGTATTTACGGCATAACGGATATCAAGCTACTTGGAGCGGAACAACATTTGCTAGGGTCCTGGAGCCAATTGTTCCGTAATCAGCTCAGCACTACGCAAAGACGCAGTATTTGGATCTCACTGCTGGATTCATTTTCTTCCGGAATTCAGTTTATTATGCCGCTGCTGCTGCTGTGGGCGGGGAGCGGGGCAGTTATGCAGGGGACCATGACGCTCGGAGGACTGCTGGGATTCAATGCGCTGGCAGCCGCATTCATGATACCCATCGTCTCTCTCGGTTCCGCATATACACAACTATTGTCAGTCGGTTCCTACTTGCAAAGAATTCATGACGTAGTTGAAGCAAGGTCAGAGCAGGAAGAAGGAGGGGAGGAGGTGGCAAGTTTGCAGGGGAAGATTGAGATGAACCACGTATCCTACCGGTATTCAGCCTTCTCACCATATGTGCTGCAAGATGTGCATCTCTGTATTGAACCGGGAGAAAAGGTAGCCATCGTCGGCCCGTCCGGCTCCGGAAAAAGCACGCTTGCCAAGCTGCTGCTGGGTCTTTACCGCACGACCGAGGGAGAAATATTGTATGACGGACGTCCTATTGATCAACTGGAATTTGCTTCATTGCGCCGAAATATCGGCGCCGTTCTTCAAGACACCAAGCTCTTTCAAAGAACAATTGAGGATAATATAAGAATGCTGGATGAGCAAATTTCCATAGAGCAGGTTGTGGAGGCCTCTATGACGGCCAATATACATGACGAGATTATGAAGCTTCCGTTAAGCTATGCCACAATAGTCTCGGAGAATGGCGGGAGTCTTTCCGGAGGACAGCGTCAGCGTCTGCTCCTTGCACGCGCCCTGGTTAATAGGCCGCAGGTTCTGTTGCTGGATGAGGCTACCAGTGCGCTGGATAACTTGGCCCAAGCAGAGATTGACCGTGCATTATCAGCTATGAATTGTACGCGGATTATAATTGCCCATAGACTTAGTACTGTAATAAATGCTGATCGGATTATCGTGATGAATGAGGGGCATATTGTCGAAACGGGAACCCATCATCAACTTTTGGCGCAACAAGGGCTGTATTATCAATTGTATACGAATGAGGAGGAGAAAAAGCATGATATTGCCATTTAAATCAGAACGGATGAACATGAGGGTTAAGCGCGGGCGGAAGCTTGTACTCATCGTTGCAGCAGTTATATTTTTGGCGGCATCTCCAACTGATAATGGGGTGCTCGCTGCGGCAATGAAGCATTCATACGGAGATGGCGATGGTGGGGAAAAAGCAGCTTTCACCTCATCGGTGTCCGTCACGAAGATGACCTATTCCTCCTCGATTCTAGAAGATGGGGACCTATCCACCGTTCGGCACAGCCGATTGATTATATTTAAAGAGGGAAGCTTCCCCGCGCATCCGGAAGAATTACTACGCAAATGGCCGGAGATTGAGGCTACTTCGCTGCCCGAAGCAGGCATGCTGAGGCTGACCGGCAATTCACTGCCGCAGCTCCAGCAGGCGGAAGCGGAACTGCGCCAGATATATTCCGACAGCATTGAGCAGGTCGGGGAAGATCCTAAAATTATAGTTAGTGATAAGAATGACGAACTCCCGAATGCAGCCTATCCTTCAGCCAACAGCTTGCTGAAGATCAGAGATTGGAACAGTACCGCAGAGACCACCCTCCAACCGAAGAATTTTCTCCGTAAAGTACAGACTGGCAGCGAAGATGACTCATCGCCCCTTATCGCCAATGCCACCTTGTATCAAAAATGGGGGTGGGATATCAAGGAGGTGACCAATGACGGGCGAAGCCTGTCCGTGCAAGCCGGAAACCATAACATCGTTGTAGCAGTAGTGGATAGCGGCATAGATGCCTCTCATCCTGATTTAAGCGCGAACATCATGAACAGCGGCAAATCATTCGTACCTGGTGTAGCTGATACTTCCGACTGGATCGGGCACGGAACTATGGTTGCGGGAGCGATTGCCGCGAACGGAAAACTGCTCGGTGTCGGCCCAAATCTTGGATTGGTTGCTTATAAGGTATTTGAACAAGGAGAAGCGGACAGTTCATGGGTTATTGAGGCAATTATACAGGCTGTGCGCGACGATGTAGATGTAATCAACCTGAGTCTGGGCACTTATAAATCTCTGATCAAGCCGGAGGATCAGGCTGTTCTGATCGCTTATACGCGGGCCTTGACATACGCGTACTTGAAGGGAGTTGTCGTAGTGGCTTCTTCTGGTACTAATGGTCTGGATATCAGCAATCCCTTCCGCTTGGCTGGAAGTCTGGGCTGGGAGAACGATCTGGCCGTCCATGCTCCGGGGGGATTACCCGGTGTAATTACAGTATCGGCTTCGAACCGTGAGCATGAGCGGGCTTTTTATTCCAACTATGGCCTGCCTAATATGATCGCCGCTCCTGCAGGCGATTATGGCAGTACATGGTTTACCAAAGGAGAATTGAACCTGTTAAGCATGTGCCTGACTACTTATCCGACCCAACTCCCCCAGTCGTACCTGAGTCAGCTTGCTGGGCTCCCCGCAGGCTACGAGTTCATGATCGGAACGAGCCTTGCTGCTCCCAAGGTCTCTGCGGCTGCTGCTCTGTTGATAGCGGAGGGACGGGAAAAGGGCGTCAGGATAAATCCGGATATTGTAAAGAAAGTATTGCTCCGGAATGCAACAGATTATGGTGTGCCGGGTCCGGATGGCGATTTCGGGGTGGGTGTGGTCAATATATACGAAGCCTTAAAGAACATACGTCTGTGAAGCGGGAGGAAGATTCTCAGCAGAAACTGTGTGGAACCGATTGCCATACGCTGAATTCTTCGCTTCAATCTGGTTCGGAGAAGGAAACAGAAGCTATCCGACCCAGTCTATACGGGATGTTGGTACATTCGCGAATGGTCATGATCAGCCGTCTGCTTGCCAAAAAGCGTCGTTGAATCCGGAATTTAAGCGCTCTGTATCCAGGAAGCTGGATGCAGAGCGCTTTTTTATCAAGGGGAAATGGGTTTACTTTCAATAAAAGTTGTGCTTAGGGATGATGTCTATTAAAATCAAATGTGGGATAATCCTATTTTGGGAGGAAATGGAATGGAAATGCTGCGCAGCAGGGTTGAAGGTGAACTAAGGTCCGTCCTGGAAAAATATTTTGTGGTCGAGCATTTGCACCGGATGGCAGTGTCTTTTGTGGAAAGCAAGTTGAAAGAGTCGTTGATCTTCAGCAAACTATGTGTAATCCATTACCGGATGTTGGGGGGAAACCATGCTGATATATATAAAGCCGCAGCTTCGCTGGAATTGATCATTCTTGGATTAGACATTATCGACGATTTGCAGGATCAAGACCACGGCTCCATGCCCTGGTGTCAGGCCCCGTCGGCCCTTTCCCTGAATGTTGCCATTGGCTTGTTGACCGCGGCTCATCAATCGCTGCTGGATTGCGATTTCGATGAGAAGCTGCTGTTGAAGTCATCCGAGCTTATGAACAGGCAGCTTCTGAAATCAATCAATGGACAGATGCTGGATTTGTTGAACGATGCCGGAAGCGAAGAAGAATATATCCGCTTGATTGAGCAAAAGTCTGCTTCTCTTCTGGTACTGGCTTGTATGACCGGAGTGATGCTGGCTACAAGTGAATGGAACGGAACGGTAGCTGAATATGCCAATGAAGTCGGAATTGCTGCCCAAATGAAGAATGATATCCGGGATATGCTGAATTGGGAAGAAAAGAATGATTTTATCCATCGAAAAAAAACCGTCCCGACTTTGTACCTCATTCGTTCACTGGGGGAACAGCATTGGCTTGCCTCCTACTTCAAAGGACAAGGAGTTCCGGAGGAGGTGTTGCGCCGCAAACAGGAGATCAAGCAGCTATGCGATATACACGGAACGCTGCTGTACGCCTCTGTAAAAATGCGTACCCATTACTATAAATTTATGGAAGTTTTGGAATCCGCCCAATTGGACAAGAACTGGAAGGAGCAACTGGTTCTTTGTCTAGGCTGATTCCCTTTGCGGACCGCAATCCGAAATGCGGTAAATACGAGGGACATTGTCGTTTTACCTCCTTAATTCTCCTGCTATATTGAAGGTAAGAAACGGATTTAAGGAGGCATTGGAAGATGACTTTGAATGAATGGGTAAAGGAATTGGTGGAGCAGCCTCAAAAGGTAGGACAGTTATTAACGGGACAACTGCAGCTTGCCGGTATCTCCGCACTTGAACAACGGGCGTTGACAGAGACATTTAGACGAAAAGAAGTACAGGGTGAGCCATTCAAGATCGACATATGGGGATAAATATTAAGCTTGCTTGGAGGAAACGATGATTCGTTCATTAACTCAACGGGCGTTTATTGCCGGATTAAATCTCGGACTGGTTCTGTTGGTCGCTCACTTCGTGCTGATTATACATAATAATATCCTGCTGGGTATATCCCTGGAGGAAACCTCAGCTGGCCAGTATATTATTTCCGAGATTCACACCTCCAGCAAAGAAGCGCTGAGCAGCTTACAGGTAGGGGATCGGGTAATAGAGATCAACGGAAAGCGTCCTGGAGACATAAAGGAAGTGCAAAGGTATGGATCTGTAGCACGAATAGGCACGATTTCCATTATCAGATATCCAGAGCAGGGTGCCCCTTTCCACATGACCTATCGAAACGAGAATAGGCCTTCCGCTTATCAGACATTTACTCATCTTGTAGTTCCAGGCTGTACATTTTTGATCATGCTGCTGCTAAGTCTGATTCTGTACCGGAAGAACGCCAATGACCCTGCTTCGGCATTGCTCATATTCTTCTTTTTGATGATAGGGACAGGCTATCTTGCAGGATATGCTTCCAGCAGTCAGGATACGACGGGAAGGCTGGTGCTTATGTGCTCCTTGCCGCTTATTCCTGTAGTTTTTTTACACTTTTTAAAAATGTATTTGATGCGTTTCAGTATTACTCTCTTGTCCGGAAGAGTCCTGAGCGTGTTATATTTTCTCGCCCTGGCAGCCAATGCATTGATGGCGGCCAGTATTATGGGCAACACATGGAGTTATTTCTCTTATTCATTGACCCGGCTGTTAACGATATCTTTTTTCATCTTTGGTGTTTTCTTTGATATTTTCAAGTTGATTCAATGCTATCTAAAATTTCGGAATGTCGAGATTAGCTCCCTGTTCAAAATCATGCTCCTGGGACAGATCACCTCATTCTCTCCTTTTATACTATTAACTCTACTGCCGCAGTTATTCGGCAGGGCGATTGTTTCATTTGAAATATCCACCATGTTCCTGATTATGCTGCCGATCACCTATGTTTATTTGCTGACAGCGAATCAACTATTTGATGTCGATTTTATTGTAAGCCGCTTTAAATATTATTTGTCGATCGCATTGTTTCCGGCTGGGTTAATTGTAGCTGTTTTGGCTATGATACAGAATCGCGATGAGTACCCGTGGATCAGATGGATACAGATGTTCCTAGTAGTCTACTTGTTTATAATCGTTTTTCTTTTTTTCAAAGAGAAGCTGGATTATTTTTTCAGAAA
The DNA here is from genome assembly GCF_000520715.1 of Paenibacillus zanthoxyli JH29. Classification (GTDB taxonomy): domain Bacteria; phylum Bacillota; class Bacilli; order Paenibacillales; family Paenibacillaceae; genus Paenibacillus_AQ; species Paenibacillus_AQ zanthoxyli. The sequence goes on along the minus strand of NZ_ASSD01000536.1, from coordinate 9,289 downwards.
CATTCTGGATCGCAAACCGCTGGATTATCAGGATAGTCTTGAAAGGTTCGCGAAACGAATCGGCAGTATCATGAAACACTCGGATTTGGAAAATGTTCTGCAAAGGGAAATCTCGGAGCTACTATCGGTGAGCAGAGTGGAGTTCTTGACCCTTCCTGAGCGTCCGGAAGAAGGAAGCAGTCCCCATGAGGCGGCCGAACTGCTATATCATCTGCCTAACCTGCCGAACATAGGCGAAGCCATTCAAATGAACAAGGGCGTCATGCTGGTGCTGGGAAATCACCGGGGCCAATTCTATATTCTGTGGATTAGCCATAAGAAGAACCATACGCGATTTAATCGGGACGAAATGAATTGGTTGAATACCATCTCCAACTATTCGAGCATTGTATGCGAAAATTTATATTTTATTGAGGGGCTTGTGGAGGATTTGGAATCTGAAATGAATAAACGAAAAGGCTCATCCTCCTGGGTGTCGCGATTGATATTTAATCTAGCAGAGAATGAACGTCGAAAATTGGCGGCGGATTTGCACGATTCCGCGCTGCAGGATCAACTGGTCTGGCTGCGGCGGTTGGAGAACCTGCTGCTGGAATTTTCTTTTTCTGTAGAAGTAAAGCAAGAACTGCTGGCGATCAAGGAAGGGCTTTTGGATGTCATCTATCAAATCAGAGAGACTTGCAATGAGCTGCGGCCTCCTCTGCTAAGAGAGATGGGGATTGTAAAGGCCCTTGAGAATTTATTTGAATACGCCCAGCTGCAATCCAATTTCACGATAGAATTTAACACGAGACCTGTTGAGGAACTGGAAGATGAACTGGTGATTACATTGTACAGAATTACGCAGGAATTACTGCGTAACGCTAGCAAACATTCAGGAGCGAGCCAAATAATAATCACTCTGGAGCAAAAGGAAGCGATCCATTTCACTTATAAAGACAATGGCATAGGGATGGATATTATAAATATGCAGGAGTCCTTTCTGCATATGGGGTTGTCAGGCATTAAAGAGCGTGTAGTCAGTCTGGAGGGGGAATGTGAGTTCTTCTCAGAAAAAGGAACAGGATTTAAAGTCTTCGTGACGTTGCCTTTAACAGCTTCTATGGGTATACAGAGTGGAAGGAAGGAAGAAGATGATTCATATTTTGCTAGTTGATGATCATCCTTCAGTCGGTGAAGGGACCAAAAATATGCTGGAGCAGGCTTCTGATATCGAGGTTACCTTCGTATTGTCGGCTATGGAAGCCCTTGATTTGTTGGAAACCCGGAACTTCGATATCATTTTGTGCGATCTAAATATGCCGACCATTACAGGACTAGAGTTCACCAGGAGAGTTATTCAGAAAAACAATGAATGCCGGATTGTCATCTACACCGGGTACGAAATCAGTGCTCATTATAATCTGCTGATCGAATCCGGTGTGACCGGCTTCATCTCCAAGGCGGCTTCCAGGGAACAGTTGTTAAATACGATCCGCTGCGCTCTGAGGGATGAAGCGGTCATTCCGGTATCCTTATTACGCCAATTGCGCAGGAATGAAGTCAAGGTTGCCGTGAACAGGGTGAATCAACTTCCCGAGGATGTTTCCATTAACCAGAGGGAACAGGAAATTTTGCAGGAGGTCGCCAGCGGGAAGAGTAATAAGGAGATCGCCGCCAAGCTGTTAATGAGTCAAAGAACGGTTGAGTACAGTCTTACACGTGTTTTTGAGAAACTAAATGTACATTCCCGTTCAGAGGCGATTGTAGAGGCCAAGCGTCTGCAGCTTATAAGAACGGAGAATTTCTGAGCCTCTCCTTTTCCCCGTTAGCTCCAAGGTAGAGGCTTGTACTTCGTCTGCCCTTCAATTCAATAGTGGCGGCGTGTCCTGGCGTTTGGCACGGATTTCTTCGGTCATCTGTCCGATCAACTCCGCCAGGCTCCGGGAACCGAGATCGCCCTCGCCCCGTTTTCTCACGGACACATTGCCGGAGGCCAGCTCGTTCTCGCCGAGAATGAGCATATACGGTGTTCTTTGCAGCTGGGCTTCACGGATCTTGTAGCCCAGTTTCTCGTCTCTAAGGTCCATGCCGGCGCGGATACCGGCGTCTTCCAGCGACTTCTTCACCTCGAAGGCGTATCCGTTAAACTTCTCCGACACGGGCAGAATCTTGGCTTGAACCGGCGCAAGCCAGAGCGGGAAAGCGCCGGCGTAATGCTCGGTGATAATTCCCATGAACCGGTCAAGCGAACCGTACACGGCCCGGTGGATGACGACCGGACGATGTTTCTGGCTATCTTCGCCGATATAGGAGAGATCGAATTTCTCGGGCATTTGGAAATCCAGCTGGATGGTCCCGCACTGCCAGCTTCGTTTCAGTGCATCCAAGATATGGAAATCGATCTTCGGACCGTAGAACGCTCCGTCTCCTTCATTCAGGCGGTAGGGAATGCCGCTGGCCTCCAGACACTGTCGCAAAGCCTGTTCCGCTTTGTTCCACAGCTCTTCAGAGCCCATGGAATCTTCCGGCCGCGTCGACAGCTCGACGGTGTACTGAAAGCCGAAGACCTGGTAAATATGGTCGATCATTTCAATGACGCGGCCGATCTCCTCCTCGATCTGCACCGGCAGCACGAACAGGTGGGCGTCATCCTGGCAGAAGGTGCGGACCCGCATCATCCCGCCCAGCGCTCCGGACAGCTCGTGGCGGTGAACCTGTCCGAATTCCGCCAGCCGGATAGGCAGTTCCCGGTAGGAGTGCAGATTGTTCTTGTAAATGAGCATATGGCCCGGGCAGTTCATCGGTTTAAGAGCATACTTAATTTCGTCCACATTGGTGAAGTACATATTGTCCTTGTAGTGATCCCAATGCCCGGACTGTTCCCACAGCCGGTTATTCATCATCAGCGGGGTGCGCACTTCATGATATTCTCGCTGTCTCTGCAGTTCCCGCGCAAAATTCTCAAGCTCGTTACGGATCGTCATCCCGTTCGGAAGGTAAAAGGGCATTCCCGGCGCTTCCTCGGAGAACATGAACAGTTCAAGCTCTTTGCCGAGCTTGCGGTGGTCGCGTTTTTTGGCTTCCTCAAGGAACAGCAGATGCTCATCAAGCTGCGACTTTTTCGAAAACGCGGTCCCGTAAATCCGCTGCAGCATTTTATTGCTGGAATCTCCCCGCCAGTAAGCCCCGGCGACGCTTAACAGCTTGAATGCCTTAATACGGCCTGTCGATGGAAGATGGGGGCCTCGGCACAGATCGGAGAATTCGCCCTGATCGTAGATGCTGATAACGGCATCCTGGGGCAGATCCGCGATTAGCTCCAGCTTGAGCGGCTCTTTCAGCTCCTCGAAGATGCGAACGGCTTCGTCGCGGCTGACAACCCGGCGGACGATAGGGAGATCCTCTTTGATCACATTCTCCATCTCTTGCTCGATTGCGGCAAGATCACCGTCAGTCAGCGGCTTCTCTATGTCGATGTCGTAATAGAATCCGTCTTCGATCACCGGCCCGATGCCGAGTTTGACCGCCTGGGCGCCGTATATACGTTTGATGGCCTGGGCCATAATATGCGCCGCGCTGTGTCTGTAGATTTCCAGTCCTTCTGTGCTGTCCAGCATAACCAGCCGAAGGAGGCTGTCCTTATCGATCGGTTCACTCAGATCCGCCAGCTTTCCGTTGAGTAATCCTGCTACGGCCTGTTTGTTCAGTCCCGTACTGATGAACTCCGCCGCTTGTCCGATTGTCGTGCCTTGCGGGTACCTCCTAATTGCGCCATCCGGTAAAGTTACTTTGATTTCCATCTGTCCAGCCTCCATTTCCTGATTATTTTGGGAAAACACAAAAAACGCAGCTCATCCACAAAGGGACGAGTGCGTTTAAGCTCGTGGTTCCACCCTGATTCGACCTGCGGCGCGTAATGCCCCGGCTGCTGCCGGACACTGCCGCTGCAAGTCCTCATTGATATCCGGTAACGGGGATAACGCGGTGCCGCATACTGCCGTGAAATCTAAGCTATCGTGTCACGGGTTCAGCGCCACGGCTGCAAAGGGGTAATTTACGCATCCGATTGCCGAAGAAGCTTTCAGCCTGAGCTTCTCTCTCTGGACGGCCCGTGAAGGAAATCATGTCTTTGGTCATTGCCTGATGGGGATGTTGAATTGGATGGATATTACATTACCCCACGTTCTCTAGTCAAGTCAAGCGCAAATTTAAAGAGCGGCTGGCCTTCCCTCATGAAACACTTCTTCCGTCACCTGCACCAGACTCCGCGCTGCCGCGCTTAAATCACCGGTGTCGCGGTAGATCAGACAGGTGGTCCGCTGGGTCAGCTCCAGTTCCTTGATGTGCAGGGAGGCAAGCCCCCCTCCCGACAGCAGCTCCGGACGAAGATAGGAATTGGGCAGCAGCGCCGCCGCCTTGATCGTCGGGAGCAGCCGGATAATCGCCTCGAAAGAGTCGATCTCCATACGGATGTCCGGCTGCACGCCGCTGCGCTGGAACAGGTCATCCGTCATGCGGCGGTACCAGGTTCCCTTGGAGAACAGGATCATCGGCAGACCCTTCAGATGCTCCATTTCAAGCCTGGGAAGCTGGGCGAGCGGATGATTTCCCGCGATAACAAGCCGCAGTTGGTCCTCGAAGAGCGGGATGCAGCGCAGGCCGGATTCCGCGGTGGCGGAAGCGATCAGGCCGACCTCCGACCGTCCTTCCCGCACCGAGGTAACGATCTCATGTGTCTTGCCCGTAATCAGCTTCAGCTCGGCGGCGGGATATTTCTCCATGTATGCGTTTACGAGAGGCGGCAAAGTGGTCTGAATCGTAGTCAGGCTGGCTCCCAGCGTAACGGACAGCGGCTCGCCCTGCTTGAATTTGGCGAGTGCCTCCAGGAATTTAAAGCGCTGCTGCCGCTGCTCCAGAGCATAGCTATATGCCAGCCGCCCGACCTCGGTCAGTTCAAGCCTTTTGCCATAGCGGTTAAACAGCGTGACACCGAGCCGCTCCTCCAGCTTGGAAATTTTGCGCGAGAGGGCAGGCTGTGACAAATTTAGTTGACGGGAAGCGCGATTAAGGCTGGACTGCTCCACAACAACGGCAAAAATATCAAGGTCGTCAAACATCGCTGCACTCCTTCCGGCTGCTCCAAAGCGGATGAATCTCCTTTTTTACAGGGACTTCTCAGCAAGGACTCTTATGCAGATATTTTATAACGCATAATAATTAGATTGCAATTCCCTTATAAGCTGAAAAAGAGTAACATACAAAGTGACACAGGATATTCACAATTTATAAAAAATGAAGCAAAGCCTTGCCGGGAGCGGAAGAGGCTTGGCGGGACGGGGTGTTCGGCTGAAAGCAGCCGTCAATTCCCTGTTTCAACTCCCGGCCCGAAGGTGTATGCTCATTAATGAAAACGCTGTTTTATTCGGAAAGGGGACACGGCAATATGAGAGGCTTTTATTCCAGAAAAATTCATTCCTTGCTCGGCGTAATCCCGCTCGCGTTCTTTTTCATCGAGCACATACTGACGAATTTCTCGGCGGTGGAGAAGGGGGCAGCCGGGTTCAAGGAAAGTGTGCTGTGGCTGAACAGCTTGCCGCTCGTCTTCTTCCTGGAATTATTGTTCATCTGGCTTCCCCTGCTGTACCATGGCGTCTACGGGCTGTATATCGCCTACCAGTCGAAGCCGAACCTGAACCGCTTCAACCTTGAACGGAACTGGCGTTATACGCTTCAGCGGGTCAGCGGCATCGTCACGTTTATTTTTATCATATGGCATTTGTATGAAACCCGGGTGCAGGTGGCGCTTGGCAACGTTACGCATGAAGAGCTCGGCGGCGTGATGCATGATATCGTTCCCCAGCCGTTGTGGCTTGCTTTTTATATCGTTGGCATCGTGGCGGCCTGCTTCCATTTCGCCAACGGACTGTGGTCCTTCCTTGTCAGCTGGGGGATCACGATCGGCCCTCGCTCGCAGCGGGTTTCGTCCTATATATGCATGGGCCTGTTCGTCCTGGTAACGTTCATGTTCCTGCTGTCGCTTGTCACGTTCCGTGACAGCGAATTCAAGACCGCTGAGGCTATTGCCCAAGCCGTAAATACTGTCATCCAATAAGGGAGTGAACCTGTCATGGCAACAGCCGATATCATTATCGTGGGCGGCGGCTTGGCCGGCCTGATGGCTACCATCAAGGCGGCGGAGGCCGGTGTTCATGTGCATCTGTTCTCACTTGTTCCCGTCAAAAGATCGCACTCGGTCTGCGCGCAAGGCGGCATCAACGGCGCCGTTAACACGAAGGGCGAGGGCGACTCGCCGTGGGTGCATTTTGACGACACCGTATATGGCGGCGATTTTCTCGCCAATCAGCCCCCGGTCAAGGCGATGTGCGAGGCGGCCCCGGGCATCATCCATCTGATGGACCGGATGGGCGTCATGTTCAACCGCACGCCGGAGGGGCTGCTCGACTTCCGCCGGTTCGGCGGGACGAAGCATCACCGGACGGCATTTGCGGGCGCGACGACCGGGCAGCAGCTCTTGTACGCGCTCGACGAGCAGGTGCGGCGCTGGGAAGTCGAAGGCTTTGTAACGAAGCATGAGAACTGGGAATTCCTCTCCGCTGTGATCGACGATGAAGGTGTCTGCCGCGGCATTTGCGCTCAGGATTTACGCACGATGGCCATCGAGACGTTCCCGGCGGATGCGGTCATTCTGGCGAGCGGCGGTCCGGGGATTATTTTCGGCAAGACGACCAACTCCGTCATCAATACGGGTACGGCCGCAAGCGCCGTGTACCAGCAGGGCGTACATTACGCGAACGGGGAGTTCATCCAGATTCATCCGACGGCCATTCCGGGCGATGACAAGCTGCGGCTGATGAGTGAATCGGCGCGTGGTGAAGGCGGGCGCATCTGGACCTACAAGGACGGCAAGCCGTGGTACTTCCTTGAGGAAAAATATCCGGCCTACGGCAACCTGGTGCCGCGCGATATTGCCACCCGTGAGATTTTTAACGTCTGCGTCGATCAAGGGCTCGGCATTAATGGCGAGAACATGGTCTATCTGGACCTGTCGCATAAAGATCCGAAGGAACTGGACGTCAAGCTCGGCGGCATCATCGAGATTTATGAGAAATTCATGGGCGACGATCCGCGCAAAATCCCGATGAAAATCTTCCCGGCGGTCCATTATTCCATGGGCGGTATGTGGGTCGATTACAATCAGATGACGAATATACCCGGCCTGTTTGCGGCGGGAGAATGCGAATATCAATATCACGGAGCGAACCGGCTGGGCGCTAACTCGCTGGTGTCGGCCATTTTCGGCGGCATGGTGTCGGGGCCAAAGGCCGTGGAATATATCAAGGGGCTGAAAAAATCGGTGCAGGATGTCCCCTCTTCCGTGTTCGACGGCTACCGGCGCGTGCAGCAGGACAAATACGAATCGCTGCTCGGCATGAGCGGAACGGAGAACGCCTATGTTCTTCATAAGGAGCTGGGCGAGTGGATGACCGCCAACATGACGGTGGTCCGTCATAACGTGAAGCTTGAGGCGACCATCGGTAAAATCAAGGAACTGAAGGAGCGCTACCGGGGCATCAACATGAGCGATGCCTCGGGCTGGAACAATCAGGGCGTCGCCTTTACCCGTCAGTTGTGGAACATGCTAGAGCTTGCGGAGGCGATGACGCTGGGCGCGCTGCTGCGCAACGAAAGCCGGGGCGCGCATTACAAGCCGGAATTTCCGAAGCGCAATGATGAGGAATTCCTGAAGACGACCAAGGCGTCATGGACGCCGGACGGGCCGAAGATTTCGTACGAAAACGTCGACGTGTCGCTGATTCCTCCGCGGGTCCGCGACTATTCCAAGGACAAATAACCCTGCGCTTTCGAAGCCAGTTTTGCGAAGTGAATTCACAGAAGCATATGCTACCAAAACTAAGCCTACGCTTACGAAGCCAGTTTTGCGAAGTAAATTCACAGAAGCATATGCTACCAAAACTTTTAGGAGGGGTAACTATGGCGGAAACAGCGGCAACTCCCAAAAACGTGAAATTTATTATCACCCGCCAGGACGACCCGCAGAGCGAGTCTTATACGGAGGAATTCAATCTTCCCTACCGTCCGGGGATGAACGTCATCAGCGCCCTGATGGAAATTCAGCGGAACCCGGTTAACGCCAAGGGCGATACCACGGTTCCCGTCTGCTGGGAATCGAACTGTCTGGAGGAAGTATGCGGCGCCTGCTCTATGGTCATCAACGGTAAGCCGCGTCAGGCTTGCGCCGCCTTGATTGACAATCTGGAGCAGCCGATCCGCGTCGAGCCAATGAGCACCTTCCCGGTTGTTCGCGACCTCGTCATTGACCGTACCCGGATGTTTAACGCGCTGAAAAAGGTAAAAGCCTGGATTCCGATCGACGGAACGTACGACCTCGGTCCGGGTCCGCGCATGGCCGAGAAAAAACGGCAGTGGGCCTACGAGCTGTCCAAATGCATGACCTGCGGCGTCTGCCTGGAGGCCTGCCCGAACGTCAACGCGAAGACCGATTTTATCGGTCCGGCGGCCATTTCGCAGGTCCGCCTGTTCAACGCCCATCCAACGGGCGAGATGAACGCCGACGAACGGCTGGAGGCGCTGATGACGGATGGCGGCATTGAGGGCTGCGGCAACTCGCAGAACTGCGTCCGGGCCTGCCCGAAAGGCATCCCGCTGACCACTTCCATCGCCGAAATCAACAAGCAGACGACGAAGCACATGTTCAAGCGGTGGTTGGGCGTGTAACATTCATAATAAGCGGCTGAGCATACGAAGCGGGCCGCCGCCGGGGAATGATCCGGTGGCGGCCCAACTTTTTGCCTTGAATAAAAGACCGATTTGATCCAACATGGAGATGTTATGCGTTTAATGCCTGGAATTTGGATGATGCCAGCACTCGATTATTTGTTCAAATATCAGAAAGTATAAGCTTCGCGTTTATCCTTTGCCTTATATTTCTACGAGAAACGATACCGTCCCTAACAGGACGGCGCAGCCGTTTCTTCTTCAGGCACTGGTATAAACGGGAAAACTTCCATCTTAATTTCGCAAGAAACAAGACTTGAGACGTTAAACGGGAAATCCTCCGCCTTATTGTCCGTTTTTCTTTATCTTCTACCAAATTGCCGGATTAAGATGGAGATTTTCCAGTCTGGACCCTAATCAAGCCCTCTTTTTGAAAAATAAGCGGGAGAATTTCCGTCCCATCCATCCGAAGCCTGATTAGTGCGCTTAAGTTGGAGTATCATTGTACGCCAATTCTATTTTTGTCAAA
>NZ_ASSD01000535.1 GCF_000520715.1 Paenibacillus zanthoxyli JH29 | reverse complement strand
TCAAAGCCGCCAAGCCTGTCATTTTCCCTGTACCCCCAGAACCATTCCTTGTTGCTGTAGCATTTGTCCGTCGTAACGTTAACGACCGCCTTAATCCTGCCTCCTTTGGAATTGTTCTGGCGCACCGCTTCGAGCACATGCACGGTTCCCAGCACATTAACCGCGTACGTATCCACCGGCCGCTGATACGATTCCCTGACGAGCGGCTGTGCGGCAAGGTGAAGCACGATATCCGGATCGGCATCCTGCATTGCCTTCTGCAGGCTGACGGCATCCCGGACATCTCCCGTAATTGAAGTCAGAAGCTGACCGGCCTTACTGCATTCATACAGGCTGGGTTCAGTCGGAGGCGCATCGGAGTAGCCGGTGATTTCCGCTCCGAGCTGATGCAGCCAAATGGACAGCCATGAGCCTTTAAAGCCCGTATGGCCGGTAAGAAACACCTTTTTACCCTGCCAAAAGTTTATTTTTTCCACGGAGCATTCCCCGACTTCCATAATTGGTCCAAATAATTCTTATCTCGCAGCGTATCCATCGGATGCCAAAAGCCTTCGAATGGATAGCCCATTAAGTGGCCCTCACTGGCAAGACGCTCCAGCGGCTCCTGCTCAAATACCGTTCGGTCTCCCTCGATAAATTGAAATACTTGCGGCTCAAGTACAAAAAAACCTGCATTAATCCAAGAATTGTCGCCTTTGGGCTTCTCCCGGAAAGCTTCAACCCGCTGCTGGTCATTAAGCTGCATCGCTCCGAATCTCCCTGGTGGCTGGGTTACGGTTACCGTTGCGAGTTTGCCGTGGCTGCGGTGGAATTTGAGCAGGGCGCTAAGATCTATCGAAGAGAGTCCGTCGCCGTAAGTCATCATAAACGTCTCGTCGCCAACGAACTCGGCAATCCTTTTTAATCTCCCGCCGGTTAGCGTCTCCAGCCCCGTATCCACCAGAGTGACCTTCCACGGCTCCGCCTTGCGTTGATGAATCAAGACTTCGTTATGATTGGCATAATCGAAAGTGACATCGGAATTGTAGAGATAATAGTTGGAGAAATACTCTTTGATCACATTCCCTTTGTAGCCAAGACAGATCACAAAGTCGTTAAATCCATAATGGGAATACAGTTTCATGATATGCCATAAAATAGGCTTTTCACCGATCTCGATCATCGGCTTCGGCCGAAGATGTGATTCTTCACTGATACGCGTGCCGTAGCCGCCTGCCAGAATTACTGCTTTCATTCCGGACATCCCCTTTCAGGATTTACGTGAAAATTATCCTCTCAAGACACTGTTCAGCACATCCATCAGCGCGACCTGATCAAATCTTCGGACAAGCAAATTCTGGAAAAATATTTTTCGGGTCCATTCCCTTTCGGACGGGCCGCGGCTCCTCATATGGCATAAATTCAGATGAAGCGCCCATTCTTCGGCTGTGGGATCAAGTCCCATCCCCTGTAATAAATCCAGACGAATCCGATCCGCTTGCCAGATCTGCTCCAGGCTTTTGGTTCTGCTGATCTGCTGATCATGATAGCGGTAATGCAAATAACATTGGTTCAGATTGGCTATACGAGTGATTGCTGAAAGCCTGGCCCAGAGGTGATAGTCTTCCGCATACTGATAATTGGAGTCATAAGGCGAACTGTGAAGCTGGTCCAGAACCCGCCTTCTCATCACTACGGTAGGGTGTGCGAGACAGCAATTAATCAGCAGCGAACAAGCAATAATATCCGGATCGCACGGAAGCGCGGTATTGAAACCTCCGAACTTATGAGAGTCCATGATCCGGTACTGCGTACCGCAGACCCCGATATCCGGGTGCAGATCCATAAACTGAATCTGTGCCTTGAAGCGATCCGGCAGACTGTAATCGTCCGCGTCCATTCTGGCAATGTATGCTCCTGAGGCAGCATTCAAGCCGCAATTAAGGCTGGACACAATTCCGCAGTTCGTCCCGTTATGAATCAGTTTGATACGGGGATCGGAATATCGCTCAAGAATCTCCAAGCTGTTGTCGGTTGATCCGTCATTGATAACGATCAGCTCAAAATCGGTATAACTCTGCTGCAGAATACTCTCCACCGCGTGCTCCAGAAAGCGGGATGCGTTATAGACCGGCATCAGGACAGAAAGGTTCGCCATTCATATCCCCTCCTCTTACAATAGATTCCTGCGGAAGGACGATAGATATGGACAATTACACCGGGAAATCCGCATATTTTGACCGGGCCTTTAGCAAAAAGGATTATTCACGTTATAGGCGGACTCCGTATGCAGCAGCGAAACGGAAATCATATGATGTCTTAGTCCATACACAAATGCTTAAGTACAGGAGGGTTCTCCATGAGAATTCTGCAAGTCGCGCCAAATCATGAAACAGTCCCTCCCTTCAGGGACGGAGGAACGGAACGAATAATCTATGAGCTTTCCCAAGGGTTAGCCCAGAGAGGGCATGAAGTTATTCTCTTTGCTCCATCCGGAAGCCATATTTCGGGAACCGTAGTGAACTATCCGTTTTACGGAGATCATGCCATCGGACCTTATGTCATGGAAAATCTTCCGCAAGGCATCGACATTATTCATGATCATACCTTTGATTCTGCAATCAGCCGTATTAGCGTAAATGTCCCTTTGGTGCATACCATTCATCTTCCTGTCTACAACCCTGTCCACTTCCCAATTTATGTAAGTCGGAGCGCGAGGGAAACGATAGGCGGCGGGTATGGATTTGATGTGCACAACGGTATTGTTCCTGAAGAATATGAGTTCAGCTATGAAAAGGAAGATTATCTGCTCTTTATGGGCAGAGTGGTCCGGGAAAAAGGGATTCTCGAAGCGATGGAACTTGCGGAAATGACCGGACAGCGGCTCGTTATAGCCGGACCGCTTCATGATGAAGAACTGTTTTATCAGGAGATTTCTCCCCGGTTGAACCGCAATCCCCTGCTCCAATTTGTCGGCCCGGTCGGCGGAAGAGTCCGCCAGGATTTGTTAAAGCATGCCAAATGCTTGCTGTTTCCGATCCAGTGGGCGGAACCGTTCGGGCTTGTGCTGATTGAGGCGATGGCCTGCGGGACCCCTGTACTTGCTCTCTCGAAGGGTGCCATTCCGGAAATACTGGAGTCCCTCCCCGAGATGATGTGCGAGTCATTCGAACAGATGGCAGGAAAGCTTTTCGATTATGAAGCCCCCTACTCCGCTGATCAATTAAGACACTATGTCGCAGAACGGTTCTCGGTATCCAAAATGGTCGACGGCTATCTCTCTCTGTATCAACTGGCCATCTCAGAGTATTGGGGAAAATAGGAGGGACTGTCCATGTATGAGGGAAGTACATTACATTTTGATGGCAACGAATGGATTAAGTTTCAGAGGACCTGTGAAATCAGCAATACCTTTACTTATGAATTTTGGGTAAAAGCGGAAGAGGAACAGATTCTGGACGAAGAACGGAATACAGGGGCGGACGGCATAAACGGAAGAAAATATTTAGTAGGGCCGGATTTCTACCCGGCAGGAGCCGCAGGCTGCGGAATCTCCGTGGGCACGAACGGCATCTCGGTGTTTGAACATTCAGTAAACCATCTTCCCGCCAGGCTCGTCTTCGCGCATGATTTCTCGGATTGGCAGCATGTGGCCGTTGTCTCCGACGACAAGAAGCTGCGGCTGTATATTAACGGAGCCTGGATAAAGGGAGAGAGCATGGCCAGCAATGCCGAACGGGTCATCCCCTCTCTCTGCCTTGGAGGACATATGTATGGCACTTTTAAGGGCCAAGTCCGGGAATTTCGCTTATGGTCCTCGGCCCGGAGCGAGGAAGAGATCCAAGATCACATGTTTTCAAGTCTGGATGGCGATGAGGCCGATCTTTATTTTTACCGCGATCCAAGCAGAAGCCTTGCCGTAATCAGGGGGATCAAAAGAAGCTTTGCGGCGAGCGTGATAATGCCTTCCCATAACCGCTGCCCTTCGAACTATTTCTCTCTGCTGAGCTTGGAGCGGCAGCAGTTTCCACTTCAGCAGATGGAGGTTATTTTTCTGGATGACGGCTCCACGGATCATACGCCTGTCGTCTACTACTCGATATATCCGGAATATACATTTATTTATGTGCAGCAGCTTAAGAGCAGAGGAAGATCCAAGATCCGGAACATCGGCGCAAGCATTGCCGTAGGGCATGCCCTGCTGTTCGTGGATGCCGAGATGATATGCGGGCCGGATTATGTCATGACCCATGTAGGCCACCATCAAAGCGGTGAACGAAAGGTTGTATCCGGGGCCATGCGATGGAGACACATATATACAATGACCGACCCCGGCTATTCTCCTGGGCAAAAGACTGCTCTGAACGCATTATATGCCGGCCATCCGATCGCCGCGCCTATCATTGAGCGATTTATACAGGGGGATCAGACCCCGGTGCAGCTGCTCCCCTTAGAATTGATGTTCGATCCTGGTCACCTTAACCGGTGGAGCAGCAAGAACGATTTCTTCGAGATCGTACTGCAGACCTATGGCAGCAGATTTAAACTGTTTCACTACGCTTGGCTGAATCTGATTACGAATAACGCCTCGATGACCAAGCGTTTTTTTGATGAACTCGGCGGCTTTGAGGAGCATTTTGATGGATTCGGCTGGGAGGACTGGGAGCTCGGATACCGCGCTGCCCGGCAAGGCGCAATATTCATCCATGATGACGCGGTGATTAATTACCACCAGGAGCATCCGATTTCCCAGAGCAATGCTCTGCATTCCCGTTTCAACTATTTAAGATTTTATGAAAAGAACCCTCAAGCGATGGAAATCAAATTATTCGTTCTTACCATGGTGCCTGACCCTGTGACTCTGCCCGTCCTTAACGATTATTTAACGGATTATAACAACCTCCAGTCGATATACAAGAACCGCTACGGGTCCTTGCGTCAATATTTGCACCGGACCTTGGATCTGCTGGTCGACACTTTACGGTATAATGATGCAGTCACGCTGCCCCTTCCCCGTTCGATTACCTGGCAGGAAGAAGAGGCGGCGGCCCATGAAGATGTCGCCTCGGTCAAAGAGATTGGCGCATTTCCTAAGCTGCTGGATATGTTCGAGCGAGTCTCCAAATACTATTATTGAAATAATGCCGCAATAAAGCCGTGACGTTCTTATGCGTCACGGCTTATAAGTTAACACAGCGTCAGTAAGAACTGCCGCGCCCCAAAACCCTTCCTGTCAATTTGTAAATGACCCAGATGAACATCGTTACGGCCATCATATCGAAGCAGACATTGAACAGAAACAGATGCTTGCTAATATCCGCGCGCCCGTCGCCGAGGATCGGCACCAGAAAGGCGAATATACCGATGAGTCCGAGCAGCATCATCAGCTCGCAAGCCACGCGGTGCCGCCGGTCCGCGCTGCGCAGGTATTCATACAGCGCCCCGGCATAGTAAACAGCGTAGAATATGGCTAGAAATGCGAGATTGTGAGGCAGAACGTTATTTTTAAACTGGCTCCATCCGCTGTATGTATAGGCAAGGGCACCCGGCGGCTTATTCTCTCCCTTCTCGTAATTTCCGAGGTAAGAGGGGCGAATCGCCATGCTGTTCGCTGCGGCGTAACGCATGTTATCCAGCAGACGGCCGGGATGCTTCAGATAGAACAGCAGCACATCCTTGTGGGAGATCCGGCTGTAGAAATCGGGAACGAGCGACGGATCATCCTGCTTGATCGCCGTCCCGCTCTCGAAATAATTTGTACCCGCCAGCACCTCCAGCCGCTCAGGCAGCCCAAGCTCCTTGAGGTTCCCTTTCACGTCCGGCGAACCGTTCAGAATACCGTAAAATACCGTCTGGTACAGATTGATCTGCTTCAAATCCTTGGGCGCAGCGGCGTACATAATGACGGAAATCAGAAAGATGGCAAGCGAGAAACGGATTGCCGCTTTGCGGAAGCCCGCAGTCCCTTGAAGCGACGCCAGCCGCAGAAAGATCAAGGCGAAGGCGACGCCAATCGGCGCGTTCTGGATTTTGGAGCAGGTCAGGAAGAAGACGGCAATAAAGAAGAGCCACAGGTCCTTGACCGCCGGCTTCTCCTTGAAAGCAAGCCTGAGCCCCAGCGCGAAGGTCAGCAGCATAAATACGAGTGAGACCGGCTCGCCGAACAGCGAATTGAAATACGCGAGATAGCCGATATCGTAAAAGACGAACAGCAGCGCTCCCGCCAGCAGCAGTCCCGTAATATAAGAGCCGCGGGCGTTATGCTTGACCAGCAGCCAGGTAGCCGCCAGCAGTAATAACCCGTACACCGCAGCCAGCAGCCGGATGTCAAACCAGCTTCCGTGAAACAGACCGCCTAGCAGCCTTGGCACCAGCACAATAAAAATCTGCGACGAGGGATAGAACCCCCGGAACAGATTCTCATACGCGAACCGGGAATGGCTGTAGCTGAAAAAGCGGTCTGCATACGTCTCGGAAGCATTGTAATAATTCAGGCCGATCGTATTCATCATTCGCAGAAAGTCGCCATTGTCGGCCACCCCAATGAATGGCCCAAGGAACAGCAGACCGAGCAGCAGGCCGAAGCCCGCTGCCGCCCCCAGAACATGCGGTTTAAACCATCTTTTCATTGTCTTTTTCTCTCCCAGCTTAATCTTCATCGTTCGTCCGCTGTGCGGACTGTTAACGTCTCGGCAGCAGCTTCACATATTCGTCGGATAGGCTCATCCATTGTAAAATATACTTGTAGTCCGGTTCATATTTGGCAAAATCGGCGACCTTCTGCAGCGTCTTCAGCGAGACGGCCTCGCCATCCTGAAAGCTTTTTCCGGGAACGAACAGAATGTCGTCATTGAAAAAAGAGCCCGAGGGCAGATAGTATCTCATGCCCAGCACATTATGCTGTATATTCAGCAGGTCATGGCCGAACGGCGTAACCCCTTCATTTTTCAGCGAGATCCCCAGCAGATTGGCCAGGGTAGGCATGATATCCAGCTGTCCCCCCGTCCGTTCGATCCTTTTCCCCTGCTCCGAGCGGGGCATGTGAATGATAAGCGGAATATTGAACCGGCTGACCCGGGAATCGTATTTGATCCCAAGCGCGCCTTCCACCTGCTCCGGCGGAACCTCCTGCGGCTGAAGGCCGAAATGGTCGCCGTAAAAGACCAGCATTGTGCTGTCCCACAGTCCATTCTGCTTCAATCCGTCAATCAGCGTGCCGATGGCATAATCGGTATAGTTAATCGCGGTCAGATAATCGCTGAGCATGGTGCCCCCGAGATGATCCGGTACGCTAATTTTTTTGAACGAATCCGGAATTTGAAAAGGGTGGTGGCTGGAGGCCGTCACGAACTGGGCGTAAAAAGGCGTCCCTTTCCTCTTCAGCTCGGCCAGCTTCTGCACTCCCGTAAGGTACAGCTGCTTATCCGAAGCGCCGAAAGCGTTGAAATGATCGTTCTTATAATACGGCTTATCGTAATAGCCGTTAAAGCCAATGGCCGAATACAGCTCCTTCCGGTTCCAGAAGCCCACTTTGTTGACATGGAACGTATAGGCTTCGTAGCCCTTCTTCTCCAGCACGCGCGGCAGGCTCGGCAGCGTCCGGTCACCGAACCCCGTGGACATCGCCACCGAGCCGATAGGATAAATGGACGTATTGCTCATAAATTCCGCATCCGAGGTGTTGCCCGGACCAATCTGCTGGAAGACATGGGGAAAATAGAAGCCCTCGTCAGCCAGCTTGTTCAAGTTCGGCGTAAGCTCCTGCCCGTTCAGCGACTGATGCAGGGGGAAGTTCTGGAACGCCTCCATCTGCACGACAATGACGTTCTTGCCTTGCATGGAACCGAAAAAATTCGCGGACGGCGTACCGGAAGGCGCTCCCCCATAGTTATAAGTGGACTCCTGCGCTTCAACCTTGGCGATCGTATCCTTGATGTCGCCGCTGCCGACCAGGTCGTTATTCCGGCGCTCCCGAATCGCGGCGACGACCTCGTAGTTCAGGAAGCCTGCACTTTCCGCCTGCACCAGCTCATTCGTGATTCCTGACGTGGCATGAATCGAATAGGCGGACAACGACCCGCCTCCGACAATGGAGACCAGAATAACGGCCGGATATACGCCCCGGAGCCTTGGCTGGGCATCAGACGAACATGTATCCCTTGCGCCTCTCTCCCTTCTGCGGAACAAGCGGTAAATGGCATAGACGGCAAAGTCCGCAATGAACAAATAATCGACTAGCTGAATCGTCGACTCCACGCTGTCCCTGATCTGGAACACCTGGTTCAGCTCATAGAGAGCCAGGTAAGTCGGCACCGAGCCGAAATGTTTGAAATATACGCTTGATGCGAACAGCAGCAGCGACAGTATGCCATTGAAAATCCAGAATACGGCGGTCTTGGCCCTCTTTGGCACCGCAGCAGCCAGGATTCCCATCAGCAGCAGTACCGGCGCGGCATCGGCGAGTACCCATTCCCAGGCGATCCGGCCATAGAACAGCATCCGCAGCACCAGCAGCTTCAGCACCAGCAGCACGGACACGGTATAGAACCCGCCGGCGGCCCCTTTATTTTTTACGTTCATGCTTACCCCTCTTATTTGTAAAATTCATGTAATACCCATTATAGTCAAAATAGAGCGAACCTCAAAGGCAATCGTGCAATGCTTATATATTTGCGGATTTCCGCTTTAACCATAAACCATGGGGTGAGAAGATGAGAGAGAAGACATTTGTGCTGGCGCCGGATTCCTTTAAAGAGAGCATGACGGCAAAAGAAGTCTGTATCGCGATGGAAAAAGGGCTGCGAAAGGTCTACCCGGCGGCTAATTATATTCATGTTCCGATGGCGGATGGCGGTGAAGGAACGGTGCAATCGCTTGTCGACGCCTCAGACGGACAAATCCGTTACAAGGAAGTAACGGGACCGCTCGGGCAGCCGGTGACAGCCAAGTACGGCATTCTGGGCGACGGAACGACTGCGGCCATCGAGATGGCATCCGCAAGCGGAATTCATCTGGTGGCCCCGGAAACGAAAAACCCTTTGATTACGACAACCTATGGAACGGGTGAGCTGATTCGCGAATGTCTGGATCTAGGAATCCGGAAAATGATCATCGGCATCGGGGGAAGCGCGACGAATGACGGCGGGACAGGCATGGCTGAAGCGCTCGGAGCGAAATTTCTGGATGAGGAAGGGAATGATCTCCCCCGAGGGGGAGGCGGTCTGGACAGGCTGGCCCGTATTGATATTTCCTCGCTGGATGAACGGCTTCGTGATGTAGAGCTTATTGTGGCCTGTGATGTTACGAATCCGCTGTGCGGGGAACATGGCGCCTCCCATGTGTTCGGTCCGCAAAAAGGAGCCACGCCCGAGATGGTGCGCAGGCTGGATACCAACCTCGCCCACTATGCGGAGGTTGTGAAACAGCAGCTTCAGAAAGATGTGCGGGATCTTTCGGGAGCCGGAGCGGCTGGCGGTTTGGGCGCGGGTCTGCTGATTTTTACGCGGGCGGAGCTCCGGAGGGGCATCGAGATTATCGTGGAATATACCGGCTTAAAGGAGAAGCTGGCCGATGCGGATTGGGTGTTTACCGGGGAAGGCGGCATTGATTTTCAGACCAAGTTCGGCAAGACACCTGTTGGAGTAGCCCGGACCGCCAAAGAAAGCGGCAAAAAAGTGATTGCCATCGCCGGGTATATCGGTGAGGGAATCGATACGCTGTATGCGGAAGGCATTGATGCGGTATTCGGCATTGTTCCGGGCGCATCGGGCCTTGAGAAGCTGCTGGCGGAAGGGCCGCGCAATGTGGAACGAACCTGCGAAAATATCGCCAGGGTACTTAGATTAAGTGAATAACAGAACCAGCCCTATTCATACCCTATACAACTGGAAAAGGATGGGGTAAGATGATGGCATTCTTTTTTTCACCCAAGGAGGACAATCAATGGCGCAAGAGAACGCAAAAACGGTCCCGCCCGAGGACGTGACCATTAATGGTTTCGGTATTGAACTGAACGACAAGCATAAAGGGCGCATTGACAAATATGTGGAGCTTTATGAAAAACGCATCGTCGCTCATCTGGAAGAGGAATACAGCAAGCAGACGAGTCGCGGCGGAAAATTGGCCGACCGCATCGCCGCCTTCGGCGGAAGCTGGAAGTTCATCACCTATTTCACCTGCTTCTTGGCGCTGTGGATCATTTGGAACGTGCTTAGCTTCACCCGGCATTTTGATTCGCCGCCGTTTATTCTGCTGAATCTATGCCTGTCTTTTCTGTCCGCGTTCCAGGCCCCGGTCATCATGATGAGCCAGAACCGGCAGGCTGCGCGGGACAAACATGAGGCCATCATTGACTTTGCGATCAACTACAAAGCGGAGCAGGAGATCGATGATATGCAGAGCCATCTGCACCGGATTGAAACGGAGCTTCAGGAACTGAAGACCCTGCTCATGACCCAGGCGAATAGTAAAAAGTCCGAATAAGCAAATGGCTTCATTCATTGTACTATGGGGGCCACAGCCCTCATTCCGGATACTTCCGAATAATCAGCACGGCATTATGCCCGCCAAAGCCGAATGAATTGCTCATTCCGATGTTAAGCTCCTGGCTTCGGGCCGTGTTGGGGACGTAATCCAAATCACAGGCCGGATCGGGCTGCTCCAGATTTATGGTAGGCGGGATTACGTTTTCATTTAGACTTTTGATAAGAGCGATGGCTTCGGCTCCTCCGGCAGCACCGAGCATATGTCCCGTCATTGATTTGTTGGCCGAAACCGGAATGCGATAAGCCGCTTCTCCGAACAGGGCTTTAATCGCGTTCGTTTCGGAGAGGTCCCCCACTCCTGTGCTGGTCGCATGCGCGCTGATGACATCAATGTCCGCAGGTGATAGCTTGGCGGACTGCAGGGCCAGCTTCATCGCCTGATAAGCTCCTCTTCCTTCC
Organism: Paenibacillus zanthoxyli JH29; assembly: GCF_000520715.1. GTDB lineage: Bacteria > Bacillota > Bacilli > Paenibacillales > Paenibacillaceae > Paenibacillus_AQ > Paenibacillus_AQ zanthoxyli. The sequence goes on along the minus strand of NZ_ASSD01000535.1, from coordinate 8,754 downwards.
GGATGGGTCGCCACTATATGATAGGCGTCTGAGCTGTTTCCGTAACCGATAACCTCCGCGTAGATTTGCGCATTCCGCCGCTGCGCGTGGGTGAGCGACTCCAGAACGAGGATGCCCGCCCCTTCGCCGATCACGAATCCATCCCTATCCGCGTCAAATGGACGGCTGGCCCGTGTGATGTCTTCGTTTCGGACCGATAAAGTATGCGCATTGCCAAAGCTGGCAAGCGAAATTTCATTAATCGCCGCTTCGGTTCCCCCGGCCAAGATTACGTCCGCCTCACCGGACCGGATGGCCCGACAGGCTTCACCGATTGCTGTATTGCCAGTGGCGCAAGCCGAAACCGGAGAAAATGACGGACCCATCACGCCATATCGGATACTGATCACAGCTGCGGCCATATTGGAAATCATCATCGGCACCAAGGTCGGGCTCACCCGGTCCGCTCCCCGTTCGAGCAGCACTCGGTGCTGCTCAAGCAATAACCCCATGCCGCCGATTCCCGAGCCTACATATACCCCGATCCGTTCCCTGTCCAGATCTTCCAGCTTCAGTTCCGAATCAGCCACGGCTTGATCGGCGGCTGCAACCGCAAATTGAGTGAAGCGGTCCATTCGCCGCGCCTCCTTGCGGCCAAACAAAGCGTCAGCGTCAAAATCCCGGACAACGCCCCCAAACCGTGTCTTGTAAGCGGAGGTGTCAAATGCATCAATTGCAGTTATGCCCGATTGCCCATTTCGCAATTTATTCCAAAATTGGTCCACATCGTTGCCAAGGGGAGAAATAATACCCATGCCGCTTATAACAACTCTTTCCATTATGAATCCTCCTTCATTTCACATCCCCCGTTATCATGTCATGGAAATTATCCTATTACAAGTTGTTGTTTAAACTAGTATAATAGGTGCTATGATAACTAGTAATGGAGGGATGATTCATGAATGCCGAGGCTAGGCTGGAAGCGCTATCCGCCTTTCTGAAATCGCAGCGCGCCAAAATTTCTCCCCTATCGGCAGGACTGCCTGGAGGCACCCGCAGAAGAACGCCGGGGCTTAGACGGGAAGAAGTGGCTCAGCTTGCTGGCGTAAGCACAACCTGGTACACCTGGCTGGAGCAGGGCCGCGACATCAAAGTGTCTGTCTCCGTTCTCGACAATATCTCCAAGGCCCTCCGGCTTACCCCCGACGAACGCAAATATTTGTATTCGCTCGCACTGGACACACATACCGGACCTGAGTTCCCTCCCGAGACTCAATCCGAAATTCGCCCTTCACTGCTAAAAATTATAAGGGAGCTGAAATATTCACCAACGATTGTAACGGACCGCCGGTGCCAGATTGTCGGCTGGAATGAAGCCGCAAGGCATGTGTTCCTTGACTTCGAACAAGTTCCTGTCGCTGAGCGAAATTTAATCAGGCTGCTGTTTGCCCGCAAAGAGCTGCAAAGGCTTGCTGTGAACTGGGAGGATTTTGTCGGAGGCTTTCTTGCCATTTTCAGAACCTATTACGGACAATACGTTGATGACGCATGGTATACCGAATTCATCCGCGATATGGACAGAAACTACCCGGACTTCGACCGTCTCTGGCAGCGCAGCACGGTGAACAACGCTCCCGACGTGCTGATCGAGTTCCGGCATTCCAAAGCTGGCAAAATGCTGTTCGAGCTCACTTCAATGCACGTCCACGGCAGCGCCGATTTACGGTGCATTATCTATACTCCGGCGGCCGATGGGACAGAGATGAAGCTGATGAAGATGATGGAGAAGCTTTAAATGTTTCATAACTTATTTCTTGAAGCATGAGTACATCTTCGATCGTGCACTTCTTCATAATGATTGTCATATTGGTACATCTCCCCTATAGTTAATCGTTATCATTTCGCTATTAATTCAAGAAGAGGAGAGTGCAACGAAATATATTTACTATGGATTGAGAATCTTGACACTAACCCTTGGACTTCTTTCACTATAAAATCAGGGCTTGGAGCATCACCTTTTGGCTAAAAAGGCAAAGACCAGAATTATTGGGTCTGCTAACAGCCCTCATAACTGGTCTTGGTATTGATACTTGGCTTTTTTTATTGCATCGCTTGATAACACCGGAACTATGGTTCAGTAAACTTGTTTGTTTTGGGGTAGGCTTAATCGTCATAGGGCTGGGAGCTGCAATCTAAACGCCAACTTTTCTTGGCAATGGCAATCCTATTGAAAGGACCCATCGGCATTGGGACTCTATTCACCGTTTGTTTAGGAGGTCCGATTCTTAATTACTTTTTGCAAAAATAGTCCCATTATCCCAGCGGCGAGCGGGCCAGCAGCCTTTGAATGGAACGGTCCGCCTCACGCAGCACGGTATCTTTATCGACCGTCTTCAGCATGCCGCGATCCATCACGATTTTACCGTTTATGATCGTGCTCTCCACGTCCGCACGCGTAGCGGAATATACGATCCGGGAGATCGGGTCCGCGTCAAAGGAAGGGAACGTATGGAAGTTGAACAGGTTCAGAATCGCCAAATCCGCCTTCTTGCCGACTTCGATGCTGCCGATTTCATTTTCCATCCCCACCGCCTTGGCTCCGCCGATCGTCGCCATCCGGAATACGGATTTAGCGTCCATCGCCGTCGGTCCGTGCAGCGGCTTCTGGATCAGCGCGGCCAGCCGCATTTCATTGAACATATCAAGATTGTTGTTGCAGGGAGCGCCGTCCGCGCCAAGGCTCACCGACACATGCTCGTGAATCAGCCCCGGAGTGTCGGCGATGCCGGACGCCAGCTTCAGGTTGGAGCCCGGACAATGGCTGACATGCACGCCCCGTTCCCGCAAAATACGCCGCTCTTCCTTATCCAGCCAAATGCAGTGGGCTAGAATAAGCCGCTCGTTCGCAAGGCCGATATGATCCAGATACACGATATTGCGCATGCCGGTCATGGCCTGCACGATCTCGATCTCACCCTGATTCTCGGAGGCATGGGTATGTACTTTAACCCCGTAACGCGCCGACAGATCGCGGACTTCAGTCAGCAGCGGCTCGGTGCACGAAACCACGAACCTTGGGGAGAAAGCGTAGCGGATGCGCCCTCCGTCATATCCGTTCCATTTTTCCAGCAGATCCACGCTCTCCTGAAGCGAAGCCGCCGTATCCTCTTGAAGCGCTTCAGGCACATCCCCGCCCTTCTGGTCCATCATGACCTTGCCGGAGAGGGCACGGATGCCGCTCTTGGCAATTGCCTGGAACGCATAATCCGTGTGATGCACCGTCTCCATATCAACAATCGTCGTCGTTCCGCTGGAGATCAGCTCCCCGATGCCGAGCATGGCGGAATAATAGAGCGACTCCCCGTCATGCGCCGCTTCGAGCGGCCAAATGCGCTTGCGCAGCCAATCCATCAGCTCCAGGTCGTCCGCTTTGCCGCGAAACAGCGTCTGGCATAAATGAATATGCGTCTGCACGAAGCCGGGGATTATGCTTCGCCCCGTGGCGTCGATCACCGTCTCTCCTGCAAGCGGCGCAAGACCGCTGCCAATTTCCGTAATTAGATCGTCCTTAATTCGTATATCGCTGCCGCGCAGAATTTCCTCCTGCTTATTCATCGTAATGAGTTCCGCGTTCTTGATCAATATACCGCTCATGACTGTTTCCCCCTTGGAATAGCTAAAATTAAAAGCAAAAAGGCTACAAAAACATGCCAAGGCACATCTTCGTAGCCAGAAATTTACGGTTTCCGGTAGAGACCCTTAATCCAATCATTAAGGATATACGAAAAATTTAAAATTCTTATGAATACCCTTATCTTAATTCAGGGGCGCTTCATTGTCAACACGAGTGAACTAAATTGACATCACCCTTGCAAATTGCGGCAAAATCAGACGAAACCTAACATATTCGACAAAGTCATAGTGACTAAATGGCTATTCATTCGGCCTCGTTGGGTTTAAAATAGCATAGATATCCTTGAAAAGGAGTGTAATCCAATTGAAAAACATTGCATGGATTGGAACGGGGCATATGGGGCTTCCCATGGCCCGCAATTTGCTGAAGGCGGGCCACAGCCTGCATGTTTATAACCGGACGGCGGAGAAGGCTGAGCCGCTCAGAGGGGAAGGCGCCGTCATTTGCCAGACGGCGGCGGAAGCTGCCGCCGAAGCGGATCTGATTTTTCTGATGCTGACCAAGGGCGAAACGGTCCGGGAAGTGCTGTCGGGAGAAGAAGGCGTTCTTGCAAAGCTCCGTCCAAAGGCTCTTGTCGTGAATATGAGCACGATCGGCCCGGAGGAAGCCAAGGAATTCGCCCGGATTACCGGTGAAGCCGGAGGAATTTATGTAGATGCGCCCGTATCCGGCTCGGTTGGGCCTGCGGTGCAAGCGCAGCTGGTCATCCTGGCAGGCGGAGACAGCGAGGCGGTTGAAGCTTGTCGGCCTTACTTCGATAAACTGGGTAAGGCGACTATTCATTTCGGAGATGTCGGAGCGGGCAGCTCCGCCAAACTAGCGATCAACTTGCTGCTCGGCGTGGTCGCCCAAGGCGTGGGCGAGACGCTGCTGTTTGCGGAAATGGCCGGACTTGACCGTGAATTGGTGCTGCGGATGATCAGCGAATCGGCCGTATCCACGAAGCTGTTCGAGGGCAAGAAAGAGATGTATGTGAAAGAAGAGTACCCTTCCGCCTTCATGATCAGCCTTGTTGCCAAGGATTTGGGGCTGGTTGCGGATGAAGCGCACAGCTATGGCATCCGGCTTCCGCTCGCTGAAGCAGCCAAGGAAACATACGCAGCCGCTGACCAGAGCGGCAAGGGGGCGCTGGATATGGCCGCCGTATGGCTGCAATTGAAGGAGCATCAGGGAGAGAACTGATCCTCCGCCAACTGTAGACAAATACTTAAAACCCCGTATACCTTTTTTATGGTAACGGGGTCTTAAGTCTCCTCTTGGCTATGCAATTTAATTCATATCCTCCTACAACAATCCATACTTTTGACATGGTACATTAATCGATGATTCCATGTTACCCGATTTCCAATCGGCTTGACCGCTTTGGACAATCGCTTCAGAATTGTTTTTCAAATTTTGCCTTACAATCCTCATACTCCGATTTCGGAGTACTTCACCGAAACTCCATGTCCTGCATATGGGTGTTTTTCGGTTCCCGCGTACACGACTCTCGCGAAAAACGTTGTCACTTCCGTTTTCCTTATGTGCGATTACCGTATATTGTACGCTTCGCTAACCTTTTCCAATGGAATCCCGCTCCTTTCTCACAAGACATTTCGTCTTGTTTTGAAACAGCTTCTTCCTTCTTCCATGGTTCGCCTGGATTTTTCGGATAACATACCCCCCTTTGGTCTGCTTAAACGGTTCATATGTTCATCTGTGCTTCTCCAGTGCTTCCGCTTAAACGGCTCATTTGTCTATCTTTGCTTATGCCAATGGCTCCCACTTAAACGGCTCACGATTCCGTTTTGGGCTTTACCAATTGATCTGCTCAGATAGCTCATTTGTCCGTTGCCGCTTCACCGACCGGTCCGCTCAAACGATTCATTGTCCCGTCTTGGCTGTACCAATTAAGGTATGCACCGATTGCCTAGCCCATCGGAGTGTGCTCCCTTCCTTATATAAAATAAGGAATTTGGGATTATCACCTTCCGCCGCTGCAAGAAAAATGGTGGGCCGCTGAATTTCAAGACATTCGCTTCAGAGCGTTATCCATCCGGCTCTTTTTTTCGTTCAGCTCTTCTGGTGATGTCTTTATTATAGACTACTTATCTAAAATTTTAAAACTTGATATTGCGGATTATAGCTTCTTATTCCCTGGTATTCCTGCAAAAATGGAGATTAGCCGAAAAATGCTTTTGCTTTCAAAAAATAGATGGGTTTCTCGCCCAATTTCATTGTAAATGCTTTCATTGGAAATTTCCAGAGACATTAATTAGTGCCCTAGTCCAAAAAAGGTTCATCGGGCTGAACCAGAATCTTCTCCAGCACCGGGAAATGGGCTGTCTTGCCGGGCAAGCGGAACTCCCCTCTTATTTCGTATCCAAGACGGCGGTATAACTCAAGCGCCCTGTCATTTTTGGCGTATGTATCCATTCGGATGCTCTTATAACCCTGTTCCTCGGCAAAATTCTCGGTAAACGAGATCAATCTGCGCGCAATCCCCTTGCCTTGAACCTGTGGATGAACCGCCAGACGATGCATTACCAAATTGGGGCCTTCTTTCAGCATCCAATCAACTTCCCGGTACGGCTCCAACTGAATTTCATCCAGCACGACAATACCGGCAACCGCCCCGTTGTCTTCGCAGACATACAGCGTCCCACGCTCAAGGTCCCCTTTAATAACTTCCGCATTCGGGTAGGTCTCGTCCCACTGGTCGCTGCCGCCCTCCCGCATCACGCGCACGCACTCGGCAATCAGCGCCATAATCTGCTCAAGCTCTTCTAGTCTTCCTTTTCTAATGTCACGCTCCATGTTTCCCGCGCACCTGCCTCTTTTGTCTGTATCCGAGTCTATATAACTCAGCCACTTGACAGTCTACCACAGATGACAGAAAAAAATGAAATCTTGCAAGTATTTTCGCATAAAGGTACGGTGGAGCGGCGGCGAAAGGGGGCTCCTTCACCGCCGCAATCCTTCATTTAAACTCCAGCTTGTGCCCGTCCTCAAAGCCTTTGGCGAACCCGGTATCGAAACCGACGTCGTAGGCTTCATTGTAGCCCTGCTCATAGGCGCCATCGGGCGGGGTTTCCGGAGCAACGCCCGGTTCGGCGGGGAGCGGCACAACCACCTGTTCATTCTCCGCCGGAGGAGCGGCGGGCACGGGCTCCGAAACCGGCAGAACAGCGGGCCGACGGAGCCGTCTCTTTCTGCGCAGCTTGACGCCTTTTTTCCGCAGCTTCAAGCGATGAGTCCGGCCTGACCGTTTTTTACGGCCCTTAAGCACGGTTCCTTTGCGGATTTTACGGATTTTGCGGTTTTTGCGAACCTTGATCTTCCGCGACAGCGGCACTTTGCGTCTGCGGGCCGTTGTTCCCGTACGCGACGGCTTACGTCGTGTTTTCTTCATCTCTGTCACTCCTTCGGTACTGCGTTCGCGCCGCGATCCCCCAAAACGCAGGACGATGCCAGCCATGGCGCGGAGGGAATTCCTTCTTTGTGTTGATGCAGCGAAATGCCGGACATCATCCGGCACATGGCGCTCTGGTATTCGCTGAGCACCCTGACATTGTCGCACAGCTTGCGGGCTGCAAGCTCCGAATGGCCGGTCAAATCTGCTATGGTTTCCAGAATAGCCGCCAGCGCGGCCTGGCTGCGGGCGATGGAGCGGATCATTTCCAGCTTGACGGCGCGTTCCGAGAGCTGCAGCCCGCTCATTTCTCGTCTTCCCCGAAGCTGAGCCCGCCTTCCATCAGACTTCCGAGGCCGCCTCCGCCGCCTTCATCTTCCCCGGTGTCCAGCATGGCTTTTAAATTGCTGCACAGACCGTTCTCCAGTTTGGTTAATCCCTCCACCAGTTCTACAATCGCGTCATGGATGGAGAGTGATTCCTTTAACTGATCTTCGTGCGTATCGAACGCACGGGGATGAATATGATGGTGCGTCCACTCCTTTACCTTCTCCGCTTCCACCGCTTTAGCTTCCAGGATCATCGCGATATTCCACTGGATGGTAGCGGTGGATTCCAGCATTTTCAGATAAGCCTCTTCTCTGCTCATCGTCCGCCTCCCGCTATTCTTCTTCCTGGCCGTTCAGTTCCTTGATGACTCTGCCCACCTGCTCGGCCACCGCCTCCTGAAGATCGGCGAAGGCGTTAAGATAGGCGATAATATTCTTGTTCACCTGGCCCGCACTTTCAATTACTCCCGCACTGCCGCCGAATTCCGGCTCCGCATCCGGCAAATCATGGACGATTTGCGCCATGCGGACAGCCACGTGGCGCTCGGCGTCAAGAATGCGAGCCATCTGTTCATGCGAATGGGCCATGTGCTCCAAGATTTTGGTGATCTTGTTCTGCATGATCATGTCTCCTTTGCTTAGGCGCCCTGCTACAACATATGCGGCGGCGGCCCGGTCGGTTACGGGGAAGCAAAGGAATGGCGGAATTCAGCCCGATGCCACCCGACGCAGCCCGATGGACAAAAAAGCGAGCACCCCAGCCTGGAGCGCCCGCCTTCCTTTTTCATTTGTAATCATTTGGTTAGTACATAGGTTCTTGGATAGAATCCGAATTTTTCATAAAAAGGCAATGCTTCATCATTCCCGAACAATACTGAGATCGCAATAGTCTTGGCGCTGTTTGTCTTCAACCAGTCAAGCGATAATGTCATCAGCTCTTGTCCAATACCATAGCCTCTGTAATCTTGCAGAACAAAAATGGAATCGAGCTCTCCGCGGTTTCCTCCGGTTATTGAACTTATGCAATATCCTGCCTTCCCGAAAGCTCATCGCTCGCCAGCATAATATTTAGAAGTCCCTGTTCCGCTTTGACCAAAAGATCTTTGGATCGCTCTTGAAAGGTTTTGGCCATGATTTGCTCTGAAAAATGATTGGAAATCGATGCATGATGATCTCTCAGCCGTTCCCATAGCGGCTCTACCAAATGAAGTCCGGCTTGATCGGTTTGTGTATAGGTTATCTTCACAAGCGCCTTGTATCCTCCTGTTCCAGGTTTTCTGCAAAATAGGCTTTTTCCGCTTCCCTGCCTGCGGGTCCCCGGCCGAATACGGCCAAAAGGGGCAGGAGCAGTATGCTTGCCG
>NZ_ASSD01000534.1 GCF_000520715.1 Paenibacillus zanthoxyli JH29 | reverse complement strand
CTGAAGTCACGAGTTTGCGAAAACGATGCATCAAATCTAATTGCATTTCATCTGATTATGTGCTAAATTTCCATTACTCGGAATTTCGATTATAATCGAACTTTAGAATCATATTTTTGATTGTTACTGGGGGATTAATTGATGAAGAAGGGTATCATTTATGCCGTCTTGGCCTATTTATCATGGGGGTTTCTGCCATTATATTGGCGCTTGTTCACAGCGATGCCCGCATGGGAAATTTTGGCGCAGCGGATTACCTGGTCTTTTGTATTCGTAGCCGTTCTCGTTACGGTGTCCAAACAGTGGAAACGGCTAAAGAGTGTAGGGTCAAGCCGAAGAAGCGCGGCCGCCATTGTTCTCTGCTCCATTTTTATCAGCCTCAACTGGTTTCTCTTCATTTGGGCCGTTAACAACAATCATGTGATCGAAACGAGCCTGGGGTACTATATGAACCCACTGATCAGCGTATTGTTCGCCGTCGTTTTCCTGAAAGAACGGCTGTCGCCGGGACAATGGCTGTCTCTCTTTCTGGCGGGCGCCGGCGTTCTGATAATGGCTGTTCAATACGGGCATATCCCGTGGGTAGCCATTTCTTTGGCGGTTTCTTTTGCCCTGTACGGTCTTGCCAAAAAGATTGCGAAGCTGGATGTTCTGCTCGGTCTGACCGGAGAAACGATTGTTGCGCTTCCCGTCGCTCTAGGCTACCTGTTCTACATACAATCGCAGGGAACGGGAACCTTCGCTTCTTTACCGCTTTTCTCGATCCTGCTTCTCATGCTTTCCGGTGTAGCGACAGCGATGCCTTTATTCTGGTTCGCCAAGTCCATGCAGCTGCTTCCGCTTTCACTCGTCGGGTTTATCCAGTATATCGCACCAACTACGAGTCTGCTGCTCGCCATTTTCTTATTTAACGAACCGTTCACGGAAGGGAATTTAATCAGCTTTTCATTCATCTGGCTGGCCCTAATTATTTATTCACTCGTTACATTCAAGAAGTCCAAAGTGAAGGCCGTACCGGTCAGTCAGGCAGATGCTCTTTGAGGAGGCTTTGGATATGAAAATGCTCCATCATCCGGACCGCCAGGATATACAGTTGTCCTCTGTGCTTTACGCCCTAAGCGACCCCGTCCGGTTATATCTGGTTGATGTAATCCATAAATCAGGAGAGCGAAGATGCGGGGATATCGCTGTTCCCGTTGTCAAATCCACCCTCTCCCATCATTACCGGACGCTGCGGGAGGCAGGCATTCTTCACGTTCGCGTGCAAGGCACCCAGCGCTTCTCCAGCATCCGCACGGAGGATTTGGAAGCCCGTTTCCCCGGACTGCTTGGATCGATATTGGATGCCTATCACGCTTCAGGGGAGGCAGAGCGGTTGACTGCGCCGAGCTAATTTCCATGCAAAGAACTTGTATAAAGAGGGGTATCCTATGCTATAGGAATGGCTGCCGGGACGATTTTTTGAGGGGGAATTTAGGCAGGTGTACTGGGTAATGTATTTCCAATCCCTGGGGCATGATGAAGCAAAGTATGAAAAAACCTGAGATTATGCATCTTTTGGCCGCCTGAGAATAGCTATGTATAACATGCCTACGGAAATGCAGGTTTTTCTCCGCTCAGCCTTAAATTCAGTCAGCACAGCCTCAAATTCCTGTATGATAGCAGGATTCCCCTGTGAATAAGCGTTTCGGGTAAAAAAAGCCTGCATCTTAGCTGTTTTGCAAGATGCTGAACTTAAATCACAACCACGATCGCCCTGATTCCTAACCCGGTTCGATGGAGAGGGCGACCAACAGAACAACAGAAGCCGGCAAGTCTTTCAATAACCGAAAGACCTGCCGGCTTCTCCACTTATGGGACAGCCCCTATATAGTCCATCCGTTCCCTGTCATCCCGGTCAGCTCTCCTTGCGGCTCAAAGGCTCGTACCTGAAGCCGTTCTATCCGGTTCACCCGAACCGAACCGCTGTCTGTATCCGCATTTGCGGCACAGTTCCTCCACCGCTTCCCTGCGGGAGAAGCCGTAGAACAGATTGTTCGCCCGTTCCCCCTCCACGATTTCGGAGAATGGCGTCTGGTGGATATTGCCGAGATTAATGACGCCCTCTCCATCCAGACAGCAGGGCACCACCGTCCCGTCAACCAGCACAGCGGCCTGACTGCGAAGGGCATGGCAGAACCCTTTGCCATCGTCTTCGGGCGCGCTAAGACTGGGCCACTCAAACTCATGGTCCTGGTTCAGATAGATCCGCTCGGCGATCTTCACGCTGCTGCCGGGAACGATTTTTTCCTCGATCTGGTAATCCAGCCCGAATGCCGATTCCAGTACGGACAGCGTCTCCCGGTTCCGGTTTCTTTGCAGATTCGTCAGATTGTCCGGCGTGAGATTCCACAGCCGGAAAGAGATGAAGACGCCCTGCGCCGCAGCTTCCTTGGCAAATCCAATAATATGCGAGAGATACCCTGCTCGGTCCTCGGAGCCCTCGTGTCCGTCAAAGCTGTGCAGCGAGAAGTTCATCTGGCGCAGCGCCGGCTTCCCCAGCAGCTTAGGCCCTGCTTTGCGGATCAGCGTGCCGTTGGTCGTAATGTTGACCTTGAAGCCTTTGTCATGCGCCGTGTCCAGCAGCTCATGGATTCTCGAATGCAGCAGCGGCTCGCCTTTGACATGCAGATAAATATGCGAGGTATGCGGCTTAATCTCATCCAGAATAGCGCTGAACGTTTCCGTATTCATAAACTTGGCCTGCCTTGCCGTTTGCGGGCAGAAGGTGCAAGCCAGATTGCAGACGCTTGTAATCTCGATGTATACCTTTTTAAATGTCTTCAAGCTCCGCTCTCCGTTTCTCTTACCATTGATCCGCGGGGTATTTCAGTCCCATCTGCCGCCGCGCCTCTTCCATAATTTCCGCCGCCGCGAGCGAGCAGGCATGCGAATTGACGGAGCTCTCGCACTCCCCTGCCTTCAGCAGGCGGATAAATTCCTGAGCTTCGTAGTACATCGACTCGTAAGTCTGCGGCACGGTCAGTTCTTCAACGATTCCGTCTCTATAGCGAATCTTAACCTCATACGGCTGACTGATTTTATCGATTATCATCGTGCCGTTCTCGCCCTGGATTTCTGCCGGGAGATAGGATTCGGTAATCTTGGAATACATCACGGCCGCATCCATATCGTTGTAGCCCATGACGATGCTGCCCTCGCCGTCAACGCCGGAGGACAGCATCACACCGGTAGCCTTCACCGTATCCGGCTTGCCGAACAGCACCACCATGGGGTAGAGACAGTAAATGCCGAGATCCATCAGGGCGCCGTTGGAGAATGCCGGGTTAAAGGCATTCAGCACCGTCCCCTGAAGGAAGGCGTCATAACGTGAAGAATACTGACAGTAGCTGGCGAAATAGCGCCGGATTCGGCCGATTTTATATAAATTTTGCCGGATAATTTCGAAGTTCGGAACCAGCGTTGATTTCATCGCTTCCATAAACAGCACATTATTGCTCCGCGCAACCTCGATTACGCGTCTCAGCTCCGCCGCGTTGGACGCAGCGGGCTTCTCGCACAGCACATGCTTGCCGTGGCTCATGCAGATCATCGCATGCTCGGCATGCAGCGAATTGGGACTTGCAATATAGACGGCGTCGATCTCATCGCTTGCCGCCATAGCTTCCAGGTCCGTGTAGACGGAGGCTCCCGCATACTTTGCGGCGAACGCCTGACCCTTCTCCTCGCTGCGGGAATACACGGCGGATAGCAGAAAATCTTCATTTTCCAGTCCCGACTTCAAGAAGCGGTCCGTAATCCAGTTGGTTCCGACTACGCCAAAACGAATGGTCATACAGCTATCTCTCCCTTGAGTGTCATTTTTCTATTCCATCCTTAGCCGATTTCGGCGGAAAGCGTATAGAAAGTCTCAAGCTGTCTGGTGATCTCCGCCTTGTCATGCTCGGTCACGGTCATATGCTGCGGCAGCGCGGACAGACCGGCGATTTGCGCAGGGAATTCCTGTTTGATGTCAAGCAGGGAAATCGCTTCGTCGAACTTGGCGGGATGCGCCGTCGCGAAAGTAATGCCAATCTCGCCCGGCCCGTTATGTTCTTCATAGGCGGCAATGCCGCAAGCGGTATGCGGGTCAAGCAAGTAGCCGGTTTCCTTCTTGTATTTACCGATGGTGCTCAGGCACTCCTCGTTCTTCACGCCAAGCGCGGCAAATTCGGACTGTACCTGCTCAAGCAGCGCCGGATCAACCGTAATGGCCCCTTCGCGCTGAAGCTTCGCCATGTAATCGGACACCTTCGCGGAGTCCTCGCCAAGCAGATAGTACAGGTAGCGCTCGAAGTTGCTGGCCACCTGGATGTCCATCGAAGGGCTGTACGTGCTTTTGAAACCGCCGGGCTTGTACTCTCCGGTCTTGACGAAGCGCTCCAGAATGTTGTTCTCGTTCGTGGCGATAATCAGCTTGCCGATCGGCAGCCCCATCTTTTTGGCGAGGTAGCCGGAGAAGATATTCCCAAAGTTGCCGGACGGCACACTGATGTTGACCGTCTTGCCCTGCGCCGCCTTCGGCAGATGCAGGTAAGCGTAGAAATAATAGACCGTCTGCGCCAAAATCCGCACAAAGTTGATCGAGTTGATCGCGCGCAAATGATACCGGCTCTTGAAGTCCAGATCGGCGAACAGCTCCTTGATGACTTTTTGGCAGTCGTCGAAATTGCCTTTGACCGACAGGTTGAGCACGTTCGCATCATCCACCGTCGTCATTTGCAGCTCCTGCACTTTGCTGACTTTGCCCCGCGGATGCAGAATACAGATCTTGATACCTTCCTTGCCGCGCACGCCCGCGATGGCCGCCGCACCGGTGTCGCCGGAGGTTGCGCCGAGAATGTGAATAATTTCGCCGCGCACTCTGGAAATATAAGAGTACAGCTCGCCCATAAACTGCAGCGCGACGTCCTTGAACGCAAAGGTCGGTCCGTGGAACAGCTCCAGCACATACAGCGAATCATTGATTTCTTTAAGCGGCGTCACTTCCGGATGGCGGAAGGAAGCATAGCTCCGCTCGACCAATTCCTTCAGGTCTTCGTCCGGGATCTCGCCGTTTGTATAATAGGAGAAAATCTTCAGGAACAGCTCCTGAAAGCTCAAAGACCGCCACTCCTCCAGCGTCTGTGCGGATACGGAAGGAATGACATCCGGAATCATCAATCCGCCGTCATCGGCCAGCCCCATCAAGACCGTATCAATAAAACCTTTCGGTTCGACCTTGCCTCTTGTACTAATATATTTCATTTTCTACTCAGCCCCCTGAATATTTCGCGCTTTCGAATTCATCCTATATATTAACACGTTTATGTGTTAAAGTCCGTTGTATTCTGCATGCTTTCGCCAGTTTCCCGTCAGTTTTCCGTCAATTTTCGCAATTCCTTCGCTAGCGGGCCGGATTCTGCAATTCTTTCCAGACCGTCTTATTGCTGTATTTCTTCTCTTCGCTGATATCCAGGCCGAACCAATCCGGCGGTGTGAAGCTTTGGGCTTCCTCCAGGGAATGAAATTCAATCTCGACAACCGACAGCTTCAGCTGATCATAGATGTCAATTTCCACCGTTATGCCGTCCCATTCGCCGGTAATGCGTTCCTTGATCAGCGGTACGGCCCGGACGGCGCGAATCATTTGTTCATACAAGCCCTGCGAGATTTCATATTCGATCTCCTCGCGGCTTATGCCGAGGCCGTTCTTGAAAGTATGGGTGTAATGCAGCTCGCCGGAACTAAGATCTTCAAGCTTGCGGACACGCAGCTCCTGCGGCCCGTCAATCGCCAAATAAGTCTGTTCGATGCGCTGCCGGCTGTGAATGCACAGCTTCCCCTCTTGAACGAGCTGCTGGGGAAACTCAGGAAGCAGGAACTTGCGCTCGATTTCCATTGCCATCTATATTTCTCTCCTTTTCGCGTGTCAGGTTAGTAAATTGTAAAATGGCGCTGAAAGGAAGTCAATCCGGGAACAATTTGTTAAAATAGAGTAATCGGTGCGAGAAATCGTATCAGTCTAAGCGTATACGGAGGCAACTTTTGTGGATTATATCATTCTGGACATTGAATTCAACGGCCGCAAGTTTGCCAGCGAGCATCCGATGGAGGTTATCGAGATCGGCGCCGTACGGCTGGACGCTTCGCTGCGTCCTGTCGACGAGTTCACTTCGCTGATCAGACCCGTCTATTTTGCCACTCTAAATTCGTTCATAAAGAAAAAAACAGGCATCCCGCAGGAAGAAATCGATATCGCCCCCCGCTTTCCCAAAGTCATTTCCGCGTTCCGGCGCTGGCTGGACCAAAGCCCGGACGGCGTGCTGCTGCTGACCTGGGGCGGGGAGGATATGAAGCGCATTATCCAGGATACCCGCATGCATAAGATGGATGACGCCTACTGGATGAAGACGCCTTACTACGATCTGCTGAAAGGTCTCCTGCGCGCCCGGGGACTGAAGAATGATATCAGCGTGGAAGGCTCTATGGAGCTTCTCGGCCTTGAATCCGCCGGCTCCGCCCACCGTGCGCTCGGCGATGCGCGCATGACGTCAGACATTTTCCGCGCACTCTACGGCGAGCTTGATCTGGATCAGGTGAAATATTACAAAGATACCTTCTCCAACGCCCGGGAGCGCAAGACGGTCAAGATCGCGATTAAGGCGATACTTTCACAAAAAATCATCCCCACCTGGGAACTGGTTATGGAGCATTATTTTGCCGGAAAAATTCCGCTAGACGACCCGCGCAAGGTTGAAGAGCTTCAGCGCTATTTTGCCGCGGAACTTGAGAAGATGCCCGCCCCTGGCGCTTTCCCCGCCCGCCCCGCTCCGGAGAATCCGAAAACTGAAGGCTAAACGCGGATTCCAGCCCTCCCCCTACCGTCATAACCCTTGCTCCGGCAAGGGTTATTCTGCTGCGCGATAAAACGTTTGACATTGACGCTGCGTAAAGGTGTACATTGAGTTTGTGAGGAGGTGCCATCACGGAATACACAGTGCAAAAGCTCGCATCACTTGCGGGAATCAGCGCGCGCACGCTGCGTTATTACGATGAGTTCGGGATTCTGAAACCGGCCCGAATCAACTCCTCCGGCTACAGGATATATGGCAGGCCCGAGGTCGATCTGCTGCAGCAGATTTTATTTTACCGCGAGCTGGGCCTCAGTCTGGAGAACATCAAGACAATCGTGACCTCGCCCTCGTTCGACGGAACGAAAGCGCTGAAGGAGCATCATGGCAAGCTGCTGGAGAAAAGAAAACAGCTCGACCTGCTGATCTCGAATGTGGAGAAGACGCTGGCCGACAAGGAAGGAAGGATTTCAATGAGCGATACCGAGAAATTTGCAGGCTTCAAGCAAAAACTGATTGACGATAACGAGCAGGCCTATGGCAAGGAAGTGCGCGAGAAATACGGCGACGAAGCCGTTGACCGTTCCAACAAACAGCTGCTGGGCATGACGGAGGAACAATTCAAAGCTGTTGGGCAGGTGGAGCAGGAGATGTTCGCTTCACTTGCGGAAGGCATGAAGACCGGCGATCCCGCCGGCGAACCGGCGCAGCATGCCGCCGATCTTCACCGGCAGTGGCTGACGTCGCACTGGGGCACCTATTCCCCGGAAGCACACGCCGGAGTCGCGCGGATGTATGTCGACGATGAACGCTTCACCGCTTACTATGATAAGCACACACCGGGTCTTGCTCTTTTCCTTAGAGACGCCGTACTCATCTACACCGCAAAGCAAAATAAATGATTCCACCGTGCATGAGAGGTACAGGGGCGCCCCTGTACCTCTCTTTTTCAGTGACCGGCTGGTGAACAAATTCACATGATCTTGCTGTAAGTTTCTGTGGACCTTATAATGAATTTATTCATTTAAAGCGGCAGTTCATGTAAAAGTTATCAGCTTCCGTCAGTAAGGAGTGAAATGAATGGACTTGCAAATTAACAATGATATCCCTTTACGTGAAAAGAATATTGTGCTTATCGGCTTTATGGGCGTCGGCAAAACGACAATCGGACGACAGCTCTCCGATAAGCTGTACCGCGATTTTATCGATATAGATCAGGAAATCGAGAAGCTTCACGGCATGCCGGTATCAAAGATCTTTGAATCGATGGGTGAGAAAGCCTTCAGACAGATGGAAAAGGAATTCATTACCAAGCTGTGCACCACCACCCGGCTGAAGATTATTTCTCTGGGCGGGGGCTCCTTTCTCCAAGAGGAAATCAAGCAGGTCTGCCTTGCCAACTCCATCGTCTTCTATCTCGATTTAAGCTGGGATTCCTGGAAAGACCGGCTGCAGCTCATCATGGACAGCCGCCCGGTGCTGCAGAACAAGACGCTAGAGGAGATTGAGCAGCTGTTCTACAACCGGCAGGCCATTTACGAAACCAATAATTCCAAAGTCTCCACCGACTCGCTAGACCCCGAAGAAATAGCGGACCATATTATCGATACGCTAAAGCTCGGCTGGGAGCTGTATAGTTAACGGTGGTTGCCTGAGAAAATACAAGAACCCATTACCTTTTTAACGGACAATGGGTTCTTTTCATGTGTAAGGATTCTCGTCCTGCAGGATTAAAGGCTGCGGTGCACCAGTTCCAGAGCAGTACGCAGCTCGGACACCGGAATCTGCCCCGGCGCCGACGCCTTTTTCGCCGATCCGAAGGTTAGAGCGGAGCCGAATACCTCTCCGGCAATCCGGCTGATCATGCCTTTTCCCGCCATCGACATCGTTATAACCGGGCAATCCGGGTGTTTCTCCTTCATTGTATAAGTTGCTTCAATCAGAGTTAGCACATCCCCGGCGTCAGCAGGCATCAATGCAATCTTTGGCAAATCTCCGCCAAGCTCCCGAGCCTTTTCCAGCCGCGAAACGATCTCCGCTTTAGGCGGCGTCTTATGGAAATCATGATTGGAAATAATGACATAGGCGCCCTGCTGATGCGCATAGTCAACAAGCGATTTTACGGTGTCGTCCCCGGTAAACAGCTCGACGTCGATAATATCGACCAGACCCGTAGAAGCGGCCACCCGGTTCAGTTCCGCATAATATTCTGTGGTAATCTCCTTTTCCCCGCCTTCTTTGGCGCTGCGGAATGTAAAGACGAGCGGGAGGTCCGGAATGATATTACGGATATCGGCAAGGGCAGCTTTGACCGCTTCAATATTCTCAACCTGATCGAAGAAATCCACCCGCCATTCTACTACATCGAGATCCAGTGATTTTAGCGCTTCGGCTTCTTCTTTCAACTCCGCTGCCGTTGCCCCGACCATCGGAACGCAAATCTTCGGCATTCCCTCTCCGAGGGTGACTTGTTTAACCTTAACCGTGCCGGTCATTGACTTCACTCCTTACTCATTCTCATAACAATTAAGCTTGAACCCCAGTAGAAACCGGATTAACAACTCTACGGTACCGCATATTTACGATTATCGCCAGCAGAACGCCGACAAAGGTAATGATTGCGTCAAACAGAATAATATTGCTGATGCTCGTCTTGGACAAAATGCCGGTAATCACGGGAATGGAGAATGTGGCCAGACTGGATGCCGTATAGACGATACCTGTAATTTTCCCCTTGCTGCTCGGAAATAGTTCGGACATCGTAGTCAACGCAAGCTGAAGCACCCCGCCAGCAGCCGAGAACCCGATCACAAAGGCAGAGATAACGCAGACAAGCGGAGTTCTTACCTGCCAGAGCACCAGCAGCGCCACAAAAGAAATGAACGGATACAGCAGCACGAAGGTCACGGGACGAACCAGGCTTTTGACAAGATAGGACGTAACGAATACTGCCAGAAGCGACCCGATACTGTAATAACTAATTAATTGAAGCGATGACGTCTTGGACATCTGCACGACCTGTTCGCCGTATTTGGGAAGCCAGACGGAAATCAGATAAAAAGTAGCTGTTGCGGTATACCCGATTAGAATCAGGCAGATTCCCTCAATCCAAAAATTCGGTTTGTTTCTGAATTTGCTGCCGCTTTCAGATGAGGCTGCCGGAGCTGCCTGGACTTTATGATCCGGGAACTTAAGACGAGATAGCACCAGCCCGTTCACAATAAAGATTGCGATACATAGCAGGAACGAATATCCGTAATATAGATCACTTGAAATCAGGAAGCTGATAATCAGCGGCAGTGCGAATTGTCCGGCGGAAATGAAAGCCTTAATGATAACATTGGCTGTACCCGGCGTTTCTGGAAAGGATTCCATCAGAGCAGGGTATGTTCCGGAATCCAATATCGAGTTGGCCATCCCCGCGAGCAGGGCGAAAATAAAGGCGACAGACACATTGGGAGCTATCAAAATACCGGCGAAGAACAGCGAGTAAATCGCCATTCCGGTAAACACGAACGGCTTCCGACCGAATTTATCGGATAACACGCCGGATACAAAGAGCACAAGCAGCCGACCAATTCCGAGCGCCGAAATGACATAAGCAACGCCGGTAGTGTCCGTATGAAGCTGTTTGGTTAAATAATCCATATTCTGCGCCATAATAATGGCGCCCATCCCATGCACAAAGTAGTTGATATACAGCGAAATTGCTGTCGGCATATATTTATTTTTCATCTGGTTCCACCCAATCTTTTCTTCATTATTAGGAAAATTTCTAGAACAGCAGCTCTTTGATATAGCCGACAGGCATCTCTTTGCCGGTCCAGATTTCGAAAGCTTTGGCTCCCTGCCACAGCATCATGCCCAGACCGTTAATTGTGCGGCAGCCTCTGGCTTCGGCCATTTCCAGCAGCTTGGTCTTCTTCGGAATATAAACGACATCCGATACCACCAAATCCGGACGCAGCATTGAAGGGTCGGAAACGAGGCATTGATCTTCAAGCGGCTTCATTCCTACACCGGTAGCGTTGGTAAAAATGACGCTGTCCGCAATTTCCCGCCGGAGCGCTTCCTGATCGTCAACATCGAACAGCTGCACTTTGCAGTCGGTCTTGGAGCGGATTTTCTCCACGGTCGCCTCAGCGCGGGGATAGAACTTATCCTTCTTATTGAAGATGGATATCTCCTTTACTCCGTCAAGAGCGGCTTGAATACAGATCGCCGTAGCTGCGCCGCCGCCACCGGTAATCGTCATCTTTTCGCCGATAATATTGATACCTTCCTCCTTAAGCGCGCGCATGTAACCCGTACCGTCCGTGATATGGCCGGTCAGAACGCCGTCGTCGTTAACCACGGTGTTCACCGAGCCTGCCAGCTCAGCGGCAGGAGACAGCTTGTCGAGATAATCCAGCACCAGCGATTTATTCGGCATGGTAACGTTGAATCCTCGAAGACCCAATGCCCGGAATCCCTTGATGACATCAGGCAGCTGTTCGTTGCCGACGCCAAAGGCCATATATGCGTAGTCAAGTCCAAGTTTAGCAAAAGCCTCGTTATGCATGGTTGGGGACAAGCTGTGGGCAATCGGAGTTCCCAGCAAACCTATAAGCTGCGTATAACCTGTAATGCGCTCTGCCATTCTTTTATTACTTCCCTTCGTGGTCAATTGATCTATTGTCTAGGAGTGTTCTCTCCTTTAATAGCGCTGCGGCTTACAATGCGCCGATTTTTTCCAAGGTCGAAATAATGTTGCGTCCCTCACGGATGCCGTCGAGAATTTTGCGGGTTCTGAAGCTGTCGCCGATGTTTACAACCTCGACATTGCGCTGCAGAAAATGGCTCTGCAGTTCGGCCAGACCGGGATTCTCCGGTTTCATGCCCAGGCAGACAAAGCCGTAGTCAAACGCGAACTTTTTGTCCTCGCCCTCATAGTTGACTTTGAAATGATCTCCCGCCACTTCCACCAGCGCTGTATGCGTATGGACGGATACATTCTTGTCCTTGATCATCTGCATCATCGACAGCTTGGTGATTAGGTCCAGGTCTCTGCCAAGCTCCGGCAGGCGTTCGACGATCGTAACCTCGGCTTTCCGTTCCGCGAAA
>NZ_ASSD01000533.1 GCF_000520715.1 Paenibacillus zanthoxyli JH29 | reverse complement strand
CGGCGGCAGCAGCAGCCAATCCCCCAGTGCCATTCAGATCAATGATGGCCAGCTTGGACGACGAATCGGCCCCGGATAAGCTGTAACCGAAATCTTTTGACTCATTCAGTTCGATAACGAACCTCACCATATAAGGATTACTGCTGTATAAAGAATAGCGGATTTGCTTGACATCCGGATAGCCTGTCGCATCAAGCGTATTCATCTGATCGGACGGCAGGTTCTGTCCAGACCCGAACGAATCGGAGAAGGTGGTGTTTGGAATATCAACCACGATTCGAGCGGGACCATCCAGAACGGAAAGCTTAGGCGCCGAATCACCGGATAACGCGATAAGAAGCTGGTTATTGCTAAAGCTAACGCCGTTAACCTTCGTTAAATTGCTTGCGGAGCCGGACGGCGGCACTCCGGCGTTGGTTCCAATTCCTGATGAATTGCCTCCTATGGATGGAGTGTTGTTTGCAGGCGAGCTGCCGTCAGCGGAAGTCGGCGGCGATGTTATCGTTACCGTCTTCTCCTTGTTATCCCATTCCACCTTTAACCCGAACTGCTCGGAAATGAAACGGATGGGCACAAGCGAGGTATCCGTCCTCAGGACGGGGGCCTCATTAAGAGTTACCTCATTGCCGTCAACTGTCGCTTTTTTTTGGCCGACCGTAAGCGAGATCACCTTACCCTGCTGGCTGATCGTCACCGTCTTTGCGTTCTGGTCCCAGTCCACTTTGTATCCCAAGTTTTGGGCAATCATCCGCAGCGGTACCATAACGGTACCGTTCACATTCTCGACCGGGACGCTTTGTCCTGCGGTCAATTCCTTGCCGTCGAGGAAAATCTTGTTGTTTCCAGAAGCGGCATGTCCATTTTCCGGCATAACGAGTACGAACAATAGCACGAGCAACAAAAAACTTAATTTCTTCATTCTTCACCTCTAGGAATCTAGTATTCCGCCCCGGAACGGCGTTCTATGGTGGCTTCCGCCCGACAGCCTTTGACATTAATTAGACGCCGGGCTCCATGAAAAGTTGCGTAAAGATTTCCAGCCTATCCGGCGTCTAAGTAGATCGCTGCTCCTTATTATAAATGAGTCTAAATTCCTAAATATTCAATAATGCCTGCCGCAATTTCCCGGGCCAGTGAATCCTGAAGATCATTGGAAAAAAGCTTCGATTCATCTGACGTATTCGTCAGATAACCTGACTCCAGCAGCACCGCCGGCATTGAGGTTTCCCTGGTCACATGCAGGCTCTTCGTCCTAACCCCGTTGTCCTTGAAGCCGGTTCCCTTCACCAGGTGCTTATGCATAACCCTGGCTAACGGAAGACTGTCACTGCGGGTGTAATAGGTTTCGCTGCCGTTAACCTTGTACCAATTGGGGGTTGTCGTTTGTATCGCATTCGCATGCAGCGATACGAAGAGATTCGCTCCAGCCGCTTCCGCGATAGCAACACGATCCTGCAGACCAAGCGTAATATCCTCTGTCCGCGTGTACACAACCGTCACGCGCCCATCACTCTGCAGCAGAGCACCAGCCTTTTGAATGACCGCCAGATTGAAGTCTTTCTCCTTTCGTCCTGCCGGGCTAACCGCACCTGGAGCCGAACCGCCATGTCCGGCGTCCAGCACAACCACGGGGTTGCCGCTGCCGACGCTAGTGGCGCCTCCAGTATCACTTGCATTCAGATCAACGGTGATAAGACCTGTGCTGTCATCAACGCTTAGCCGATAAGGCAATTTTTCCATCGTCTGAATTTCAAACCGGACGGTGGAAGGAGCTGTACCTGACAACGAATATCCGATAGCGGCTATTAGCGGATATCCTGAAACATCAAGCGTACCTTGGGCAGCTCCGGAGACCGATCCTCCCCCCGCAAAATCGGACGCCAGCGATGTGCCAGGCAGCTCCACGATAATTCGGCTCGGATTATCCAGCGTTGTAATATTCGGCTTGATTTTACCGCTGACGGCGATGATCAGCTGGTTCGCGATAAAATCCACCCCTTTTACCTGTACCGGCGCGCCTGCTGCATTTCCGGCAGATGCCTGAGTAGGCCCGGGCGGTGACGAAGCAGTCCCTGCTACGGTGCCGGTAGTCTGCGACGGCGCAGGTGTAGGCACCGGAGAGCTGACGACTGGACTTGCCGATGGAGAAGGCACAGCAGCCGGAGAGGTTTCAGGCTCAGCCGGGCTGGGATCTGACGAATTCCCGGACAGATAGACGATTTTCTCCTTATTGTCCCAGCCGACTCCAAGCCCGAACTGTTCGCCAACGAACCGGATCGGGACAAGAACCGTCCCTCCGGTCTGTTTAGGCGCAGCGTTAAGACTGAGCGGAACACCGTCCGCATCGGCGTTCTTGCTGCCGACAAACAGCTTAATCTCTTTAAAATCCTGACGGATCGTCACTTTACGAATCTTTTGATCCCACAACACTTCATATCCCAGATTCTCTGTGACGACACGGATCGGGATCATGACACTTCCGTTGATGTTCTCGAGCTTAATACCTTGCGGCAGCGCCAGCTCCTGGTTATCCAGCACTATTTTCCCTCTTCCTGCCGCCTCCGCGTCCTGCCCGGACCAGACAATAAACACCAGCAGGGGCAACAGCAGCGCGAACATTTTCAGCCAAGCCTTCCTCATTCTCTTCTCCCCTTACTCCCTGATTGCAGAATCACTGTGATAAATTTCTGACGCGGGTATTTGCCAAAAGTTACACATCAAACAGCAATTCTAGCCGTAATGTTTATACATTCTGCTATTATAGCAAAAAAACTTCCATTTCCGGTGTAGGAAATGGAAGTTTTGTGTAAAAATTTACGACATTCGTCTCTTTAATGCGCCCAAGCCTCTATTAAGCAAAAAGCTTAGCTGCATGCTTTTGTTCATAGGCCGTAATTGCGTCCTCATGCTGCAGCGTCAGACCGATGTCGTCAAGACCTTGCAGCAGGAACTGGCGGCGGTGCTCGTCAATATTGAAGCTGATACTCAGACCATGAGCGTCGCTGATATTGTTGTTCTCGAGATCGACAGTCAGCTCATAGCCTTCATGGGCTGCGGTCCGCTGGAACAAATCTTCAACTTGCTCTTCAGAGAGCTTGATTGGAAGAATGCCGTTCTTAAAGCAGTTGTTGTAAAAAATATCGGCATACGACGATGCGATAATTACCTTAAAACCGTAGTCCAAAATCGCCCACGGAGCATGCTCTCTGGAGGAACCGCAGCCGAAGTTAGCTCTGGAGATCAGGATGGACGCGCCTTTATAGCGGTCCTGGTTCAGCGCAAATGCCGGATTGTCGTTGCCCGCTTCATCAAAACGCCATTCAAAGAACAGAAATTGTCCGAAACCTGTCCGTTCAATCCGTTTGAGGAACTGCTTCGGAATAATGGCGTCCGTATCGACATTGACCCGGTCGACAGGTCCGACAATCCCCGTTAATTTCTTAAAAGCTTCCATCTATATTACCCTCCCGATTATCTCGAATTCTTATGAGCTGACGGCTTCCGTCTTGTAGTTCCAATCCCGCACGTCCGTGAAGTGGCCTTTGATCGCAGCCGCAGCAGCCATTGCAGGCGAGACAAGATGCGTGCGTCCCCCGCGCCCTTGGCGGCCTTCAAAGTTCCGGTTGGAGGTCGACGCGCAGCGCTCTCCCGGCTGCAGAATGTCAGGGTTCATCGCCAGACACATGCTGCATCCCGCTTCACGCCATTCAAAACCGGCTTCCGTGAAAATTTTGTCCAGACCTTCCTTCTCGGCCAGAGCTTTTACTCTTCCCGAACCCGGTACGACAATAGCCGTTACGTTCTCCGATACCTTATGGCCCTTGGCAACCTCGGCCGCCGCGCGCAAATCCTCGATCCGGCCATTGGTACAGGAACCAATGAAGACATAATCGATGGCAATTTCGGAAATTGGAGTTCCAGGCTTCAAGTCCATGTATTCCAGCGCCTTTTCAGCCGCTTTGCGTTCATTCTCGGTAGCAAAATCAGCCGGATTCGGCACCGTAGACGTAATGTCGGTACCCATACCCGGGCTTGTGCCCCAAGTGACTTGCGGAATCAGCGAGTCCACTGCAAACTCGACAACCGTGTCGAACTCCGCGCCTTCGTCAGTAACCAGCTCTTTCCAAGCAGCAACAGCCTCGTCAAAAGCGGCGCCTTGCGGAACGTATTGACGGCCGCGCAGATATTCGAATGTCTTCTCGTCAGGAGCGATCATGCCCGCTCTGGCTCCGGCTTCAATGGACATGTTGCAGACGGTCATCCGCTCTTCCATCGACAGCTCGCTGATGGATTCGCCGGTGTATTCAATGACATAACCCGTTGCAAAATCCGTGCCGTATTTGGCAATCAGTCCGAGGATCATGTCTTTCGCCGTTACGCCCGGGTTGCGTTTGCCGACAAAGCGGACTTCCATCGTCTTCGCTTTGGCCTGCTGCAAACACTGGGTCGCCATAACGTGCTCTACTTCGCTTGTGCCGATACCGAAAGCAAGGGCTCCGAAAGCGCCGTGGGTCGAAGTATGGCTGTCTCCGCAGACGATCGTTTTGCCGGGATGTGTAAGTCCCAATTCCGGCCCCATAACGTGCACGACCCCATTGTCAATATCGTCAAGACCAAACAGCTTCACTCCGAAATCGGCGCAGTTCTTCGTAAGTGTATCGATCTGCTGCTTGGAAATCGGGTCCGTAATGTTGAAACGGTCTGTTGTCGGAACGTTGTGGTCCATCGTTGCAAAAGTCAGTTCCGGGCGGCGAATCTTGCGTCCGCTCAGACGAAGCCCTTCAAAAGCCTGGGGCGATGTTACCTCGTGCACCAGCTGCAAGTCGATATATAGAATGCTAGGTTTCCCTTCCTCTTGATAGATCACGTGATTGTCCCAGATTTTCTCGAACATTGTTTTCTTGCCCATGATTTCACCTCGTCATAGATTCGTTCATCTGTAAGGAAAATTAGATTTCCCTTTGGAATGATCTAAATATAACATGAGGTTGTTTATTACGCCAAGATATAATATCTATAATTCTTATAGGTAAATAATATAAGGATTTCTTTCCACTCCACTCCCCTTAACGAATAAAGTTAGTAAATATTTTTTCTTCTCTTTCAGGCTTCTTTACAATTCCTTCACCGTTTTCTATCAACTTCATGAGCCATGCCATATTTTTACCAAGTATCCTCATGATTTGAATCCCTTCTTGATCCTGCATTGCCTCTCCTGGTGCTGTGCCGTTAATAACATTCCAATAATTTGAAGTAGCCATAAGCATTTCCGAATGATTAATGTAGTTATTTAACTGGTCGAACGTTGGAATTCCACCTGCACGTCTTACTGCTACAACGGATACACCAACTTTATGTCTTAACATGCTATCATTGGCTTCTGCCACGCGAAAAGCTCTATCCAAAAATGATTTCATCGTTCCAGCAATGGCTGAATAGTGAACGGGGGACCCTAAAATGATTCCATCGGCTTCTTTCATCTTTTCAATCCACTCATTAACTGGGTCAGTAGGGATAATACATTTTTCATTTTTATTTTTTATGCATTTTTTACAAGCAATACATCCTCTAACAGGTTTATTCCCTACGTGGATTATTTCTGTTTCTATTCCTTCTTTTTCAAGTTCATCAGTAACTATTTTTATTGCATGATAAGTATTTCCTGCTTTGGTAGGACTTCCGTTAAAAGCTACAACTTTCATTAAAAATTCCTCCCTTGATAACCTTAATTTTTTCACACCATAACAATTACAACTTTCCACAAACAAATACTGAACGTTTAGTTTACATATTATATAATATACTGAACGTACAGTATTGTAAAGTGGATTTTTTAATATATATTCAGACTCCTTTATAGGTTATGCTTATAAGAGGATGAATCATTGAAGGAGACCGCGAATATGGAACTCAGACAACTGCTTTACGTGCTGCAAATCGCCAATGAACGAAATTTCTCAAGGGCTGCGGAGAAGCTCCATATCGCCCAACCCTCGCTAAGCCAGCAGCTTTCCAAGCTTGAGAAGGAGCTCGGCGTAATGCTGTTCCAGCGGAACACGAGCACCGTTGAGCTTACCCATGCGGGAAGGAAATTTGTGGATCAGGCGCAAATCATTATCGATGCGGTTGAACTGCTGCGCCAGGAGATGAATGATATATCGGAGCTTCGTACTGGACGTGTTGTTGTCGGCAGCATGCCGATTACAGGAGCCCACCTGCTGCCCCATGTGCTGCCGGTATTTAAGCGAAAATACCCGGAAATAGATATTACGCTGCTGGAGGATTCCTCAATGAATCTGGAAAAACTGACCGCAAGCGGTCAGACCGATCTCAGCCTGCTGTCTCTACCGTTAGAGATCCCCGCGCTGGCCTATGAAAATCTTGGCGAGGAGCGCATTGATCTCGCGGTTCCGCCGCAGCACCCTTTGGCGGCGCGCGCGTCCACCGGCATAAGAACGGCAATGGAGGAACTGAAAGGAGAATCGTTCATTGTTCTTAAGGAAGGTCAAGGCTTTCGTAAAATGACAATGAACCTGTGCCGGGAGGCCGGATTCGAACCGTCCATTGTCTTCGAGAGCAATAATATGGAAACCATCCAATCGCTCGTGGCGGCAGGCATGGGCGTGACGCTGGTTCCCCGCTTTATTTCCCGCGCTCCGCGAAGCGAGTTTGTACCCGTCTATTTGCCTTTGGCCGAGCCTGTACCCAGCCGGACTTTGGTCGTAGCCTACCGCAGGGGCCGCTATCTGTCCAAAGCAGCCGAAGCTTTTATTCACACGTTCCAAACGACGGTGGCCGAGCTTGCGCAGGAATAGCCGCCTAAAGATTACGAACAATTCGGATACGCTGCAAAAAGCCGCCCATCACTGCGGATGTGATGAGCGGCTTTGATTATTTTACAATTGACCTTAGTTCTGGTATTTACGGAAATTCCGCTCGGAAATGAAGTGGTTCTGAGTATCAGGCACATGCGAGGTATCTTCGTCAACCGGTCCTCTTGAATGGGGGCTGCCGGTCTCTTCCTCGATAAACTCGCGCATAGTCTGCCGCTGCTCCTCCAACGCCTCTTTTCTTTCTTCAAGCTTCCGCAGGTTATCTTTATTCAATGGTTCCACCTCCTGATCACGGATTACACCTATTTTGCCCGCTCGTTTGAAGGTTAAACATTTTCCAACACCGGTCATTTCAAAGGTAAAAGCTTGAACTCTCTTGGCAAACTTGGCTCCTCATGGTATTCTAGTTGTCAAATAGGCAAACGTGCAGACGGGACCAGTACGAACGAGTCTACCGCGCCAGAGAGTAAATTCCGATAGGCTGAAAGAATTTACCGCGGCTAACGTTCCGAATCCTACCCCCGAACGGCCTGCTCCGCAGGACGGATTCCTCCCGTTACGAGGCTAAAGTCGGATGATCCCTCATCAATGAAGGTGGTACCGCGGAAGTGAACCCAAGCTTTCGTCCTTTGCTCAGTCTAAGGATGGGGGCTTTTTTGTTGTTCAATATAGATAATAGGAAGTGAAAGGCAATGTCTACACGATTGGTGGTCAAAATCGGCAGCAGCTCTCTGACCGCAGCTGAGGGCGGGCTTAACCGCGACGCGGTCGCCTTTTTCGCGTCCGAAATCGCGGATTTAAGGCGCAGCGGCTGCGAAGTGCTGCTCGTAACCTCCGGGGCGGTTGCCGCAGGCTTCCGCAGCATCGGTTATCCTGCGCGTCCCAAGCTGCTGCATGAGAAGCAGGCCGCCGCAGCCGTGGGCCAGGCGCTATTGATGCAGGCCTACCAGGAAGCCTTCGCCGCGCACGGTCTGACCGCTGCTCAAATTCTGCTGACCCGCACGGATTTCCGCAGCCGCCGCGCGATGAACAACGCCTCAATGACCGTCGAAGAGCTGCTGAGGCAGGGCGTGATTCCGGTATTCAATGAGAATGACACAGTATCGGTCGACGAACTGAAATTCGGTGATAACGATATGCTCTCCGCTCTGGTCGCCAATCTGCTCAAAGCCTCGCGCCTGCTGATGCTTACG
Source organism: Paenibacillus zanthoxyli JH29 (assembly GCF_000520715.1). Classification (GTDB taxonomy): domain Bacteria; phylum Bacillota; class Bacilli; order Paenibacillales; family Paenibacillaceae; genus Paenibacillus_AQ; species Paenibacillus_AQ zanthoxyli. The sequence goes on along the minus strand of NZ_ASSD01000533.1, from coordinate 691 downwards.
GATATCGACGGCTTGTACAGCAGCGATCCGCGCAGCAATCCGGATGCTAAGCGCTACCGGCTTATCGAACAGATCACGCCGGAAATCTATTCGAATGCCGGAGGAGCCGGGTCGTCTGTTGGTACAGGCGGCATGCGCTCCAAGATCGACGCCGCCAAAATCGCCACCCGAGGAGGCGTACCCGTCTTTGTGGGACGCGTCACCGAACCCGGTGATCTGCGGCTGGCGGTCAAGGACGAGGGAAAGGGCACGTACTTTGCCACAACACTCTCTTCCCTCCCCGTCAAGAAGCAATGGCTGGGCTTCATGTCCACTCCGCTCGGCTCGTTGATTGTCGACGCCGGAGCGGAGGAAGCGCTGGTTCACGGTGGGCATAGCCTGCTGCCGGTAGGCGTCAGGGAGGTTCAGGGCAGCTTTCATGCCGGAGATGTCGTTGAAGTGCTCGGTCCCGATTCCAAGCTGCTTGGCCGCGGCATCGTGAATTACGACGACGCTCAGCTGCGCATCATCCGGGGACTGCCCAGCGGCGAGGTCATGCGCCAGCTCGGGGAAGAAGTGCACCGGCTTGAGGTCATTCACAGGGATGAATGGATCACGTTGAAATGAACAATTTCCGCTGTGAAACCTTTTTGCTTGAAATGTTATGATTCAATTTGTATAAGGGGGAAAGATGATGAGTGAAGTTGCAAGC
>NZ_ASSD01000532.1 GCF_000520715.1 Paenibacillus zanthoxyli JH29 | reverse complement strand
GCGCCCCCCGCCTATATGGCGTCCTGTCTCGGTGAACAGGCAGGCCAAACTGTGGGCTACCGGATGCGCATGGACAGCAGGACGGGGCCTAACACCCGCATTATCGTCGTAACCGAAGGCGTGCTGACCCGGATGCTTCAGGACGACCCTTCGCTTGGCGATACCGGCCTTATCATCTTCGACGAATTCCACGAGCGCAGCCTGAATGCCGACCTAGGGCTTGCGCTCTCACTGGAGACACAGGCTGTGCTCCGTGAGGACTTGAAGATCCTCGTGATGTCGGCAACGCTTGACGGAGAGAAGGTGTCCGGGCTGCTTGGCGGCGCTCCGGTTGTCCGGTGTCCCGGCAGAGTATTTCCGGTAGAAACCGTATACGCCC
>NZ_ASSD01000531.1 GCF_000520715.1 Paenibacillus zanthoxyli JH29 | reverse complement strand
CCGGCTGCTGTGTGACGATTAGACGCGAGCCGATATCCATAATCTTTTCTTCCAATTCATTTAGATGAACGTCAGCCTGCACAATTTCTTGCGCCCTGGACGTATCAAGCTTCTGTAAGGAAAGGACGGCTCCTTCGAGCGCGTCAATGACATGCTCAGCCATCTGCCGCAGCAGATTCCGCAGTTCGTCAAGATTTTTGTCCAATTCCACTCTTCGAATCATAATTAGAGCGATCCTCCTCGAATCAATAGGTCAATCCGGGCAGGCCAAGCGGATACTTCCCTACGGGAAGGTGTACTTTAGCCGAATCTGCCGGAAATGTAATCTTCGGTGCGCGAATCTTTAGGATTCGAGAATAGCTGCTCCGTGTCCGCCGCTTCGACGATCACGCCGTTCAGGAAGAATACTGTTCTGCCCGATACTCGCGCAGCTTGATGCATATTATGCGTAACCATGACAATCGTATACCGGTCCCGAAGTTCCTGAACAAGCTCTTCGATCTTCTGTGTCGAGACCGGGTCAAGCGCGGAAGTCGCTTCGTCCATCAGCAGAATATCAGGCTGTACGGCAAGGGCTCTGGCAATACAGAGCCGCTGCTGCTGTCCGCCGGACAGACTAAGCGCCGATTTCTTCAGGAAGTCCTTAACTTCGTCCCATAGGGCCGCTTGGCGCAGGCTTTGCTCCACCAGCTCGTCGAGCTCGGCTTTGGGAGGCTTGCCGTGCAGTCTCGGTCCGTAAGCAACATTATCGTATATCGATTTTGGAAAAGGATTCGGCTGCTGAAAAACCATCCCTACTTGCTTCCGTAAGCTCTCCACCTCTACATCGCCGCCGTAAATATCCTTGCCGCCGATCAGAACCTTACCTTCGATCCGCGTTCCCGGAATCATGTCGTTCATCCGGTTCAAGGTACGCAGCAGCGTCGATTTACCGCAGCCGGACGGTCCGATAAACGCGGTAACCGCCTTCTCCGGAATTTCTAAATCCATGCCTTTAAGCGCATGAAAGGACTCGTAGTAGAGATCCAGCTTTTCTATATCAATGATGGTCTTCTGCTCTATGTCAATGACGGACTTCATTATGTGCGCGTCTCCTTCTCATCATCTTCCGTACAATAATAAGCCATGATTGTAAATATCGCTCCAGAGAAATATTAACGC
>NZ_ASSD01000530.1 GCF_000520715.1 Paenibacillus zanthoxyli JH29 | reverse complement strand
CATGCGGAACCGCGCCGCAAATTCCCCGGCCAGCAGCCCGTGGTCATGCTGCTTGATCATGACAAACTTCTCATCCTGCTCCCGACAAATCACCGATATACCTCCCAATAGATTCCATTTCCATGTATCAGTACGGAGATTATACCATATTTGCTCTGCCTGCCATGAAATAATCCAGTAGCTACAGAGAGGAAGAGTGGAAGAGAAGCGAACTCAAGCTTCCAACCGATGTGCCAGATATAAAGATTCCAAATCTCCGGATGGTTCCCCTGCAAATAACAGACGGCCGCTGCGAACAATGCCTACATGGTCTGCCAATTTTTCCGCCAAGCCCAGAATATGAGTAGAAAGCAGGACCAGTCCCCCCTGCTCGCTGTATTCCCTTAACGTATCGCGAACGATGATCACCTGATCAGGATCCAGACCATTGGTAGGTTCGTCCAATATGAGGATATCCGGCTTATGGAGAAGTGTGGAGGACAATGCGACTCTTTTTTTCGTGCCTTGAGACAGCTCATCCATACTCAAATTACGGTATGAATGTAAATCGAACCGCTCCAGCAAGTAGTGAATACGCTCTTCTAATAGCTCCTTAGGTACCCTTCGCAGTCCTCCGGTCAGCCTCATCATCTCCATTACCGAAAGATGGGGATAGTAGAAAGGAAACTCCGGCAAATAACCGATTCGTGTCTTGTACTCCTGATTCTCCCAATCCAGAACCGTTTCATTAAGAGATATGGTTCCTTTCTG
>NZ_ASSD01000529.1 GCF_000520715.1 Paenibacillus zanthoxyli JH29 | reverse complement strand
CGCCCCTGCCGTTATGGCCGCGCGAAGCATTGAACAGCCCAAAGAGCGGATGCTGACTACTCTGCTGCTTCCTCTTATGTCCTGTTCCGCCAGACTTCCGGTCTATCTGCTGTTTGCCGCCGTCTTTTTCCCGGAAAATCAGGCTGCTGTCATTATGACGATGTATGCTTTGGGAGTGGTGTTCGCGCTGCTGCTGTGCAAGCTCTTCTCCAAGTATTTGTTCAAGAACGAGTCCTCGGTATTCGTAATCGAGCTTCCTCCCTACCGGATGCCGCAGCTTAAATCGCTGTCGCGCAGCACCTGGGAAAAAGGAAAAAGCTTCCTGCGCAAGGCGGGGACGATTATTTTAGCCGGTTCGGCTATTATCTGGATCATGTCTTATGCCGGACCTGCCGGGTTAAATGTGGATATGGACAACAGCTTCCTCGCCAAATTCGGCGGTCTCGTCGCACCCCTGCTTCAGCCGCTCGGCTTTGGTTTCTGGCAGGCGGGTTCGACGCTGGTTCCAGGCTTCCTTGCTAAAGAAGTTGTCGTCTCAACGATGAACATTATCTATCACGCACCGGAGGCCGCCGGACTGGAAGCGCAGATTTCCCAGGCGTTCACGCCTCTCAGCTCGGTAAGCTTTATGGTCTTCATTCTACTGTATACACCTTGTCTTGCAACGGTGGGCGTAATTAAGAAAGAAACGGCTTCCTGGAGATGGACCTTCTTCTCCATAGCCTATGCCGTTGTCCTGGCCTATTTGGTAAGTCTGGTTATCTATCAAGGCGGACGGCTCCTTGGATGGGCCTAAGCCAATACGAATAGCCCTATATGGGAAAGCGGGGGAATTACGTAATGAGCATATTGATTAATACATTGATTGTTGCCGCTATTTTCGGTTATTCCGGCTGGATTCTCTATCGCCATGTGCAAAAGGGGAAAAAGGGCGCTTGTGCCGGATGTGACAAAGGAAAAAGCTGCCCGGGCGCGTCCAATGACTTCTCACAAGCCTGCTGCAGCACCCAGGAAACGCTCCCGCCATCAGGGACTGCACCAAAGTAATCAAGCCGGATTGTAATTGATAAAAAGCATACAAAGGGACCGGCCAAGGGATCATCTCGCCGGTCCCTTTGTATGCTTACAAATTTCCCGTAATCGTGCTGATTTCTCCAGGGAGAGGGGAAGCGAGGAGCAATTCTGTCCTGCTTTTAGGTTATGCGGTAAGCCCCGGGGTCAGCGGAAGCGATATCACAAAACTGGTCCCCTCATTAAGCCGGCTGCTGACGGAAATGCGTCCCCCATGATTTTTGATAATCCGGTCACTCACGGAAAGGCCCAGCCCCGTGCCATTCTCCTTGGTGGTGAAGAACTGGTTGAACAGATGGCTCATGGTGCACACATCCATGCCTTTACCGTTGTCAGAGACGATGATCCGCACCTCTCCGCCTTCTCTATACGCCCCAAGCTCAATCCTCCCTGTGATATCGTCCAAGCGGTCGGAGACAGCCTCCAGGGCGTTTCTTATCATATTGATCAGGACCTGCTTAATCTGCTTCACATCTACGGAAATATACAAGTCGCTGGCTAAAGCATTAAGAACGATCTGGCAGCCCTTCATCAAGACTTCGCTTTCTGTTAGCAGTATGACTTCTTTCAGCAGGGCGGAAACGGAAATGATTCCGGCTTGAGGAGGTGAAGGCTTGGACGAGGAGAGAAACTCATGAATAATATCATTGGCACGGTCGATCTCCGCCAAGATGATCTTAGCATATTCTTCCTTTCCAAGTCCCTGCAGATGCGGGCGAAGCAGCTGGATGAATCCGCGAATGGCTGTCAAAGGATTCCGGATTTCATGGGCAATGGAGGCGGATAATTTGCCTAGCATAGCCAGATTGTCATTTTGGTAAGCGGTTTGTTCTATCTTTTTATAATCGGAAATTTCCTTAAAAGTAAATAAGTAGCTGCCGTTCATATCCCCGCCAAAGGAAGCGTTTACTTCCCAATAGCGACCATACTCGTCCATAAACTCATACATCGTCTTTCCTTTGTAAACCGTCTCCCGATAGATATGCAGCAGTTGTCTCTTCTTGATTCGGCTCAAAGAAAAATGTGTCAGCAAATCGACTACAGTGCATCCTGCCAGCGTATAGCGCTGGAGCTCTAGCATTCCGTACGCCCGCGCATTTACAAAGGTTAGAACTCCTTCTTCATCAAAAAGCATGACTCCACAATCAATATGCTCCAGAACATTTTCATATGTACTGTCCAGAAGCCCGGCTTGGAACGATCGCGGCGACAGAAGCCGACTTTCGTGAATTTCATGTAGCACGATGTGAAGTTCCCCCTTCAACTGAAATTGACGGAGCAGAACGACTAAATTGACGAAGCAGTTCTGCGACATCAAAATAGGCTGTTATATAAGTGTATGCTATGGAACCGCTAGTACATTCGGCAATCATCTTCGTTTTATTCAGTCATCCAAGTGTTTTAACTATATTCCAATCATATCCAAGAAAAGTGCTCAAAGCAATCAGAGATACTGTCGAATGTCAAAAAATTCATAAAATAATACTTTAGTGCCGTCTCGAAGGCCTAAGCAACAGCTATTCTTCATGAAAAAGGCTCCTCGCCATTGCGAGAACATCGAAATTCGCTTCAACCAAACGGAGAAACCGCGATTTACGGCCGTTTACGGTGGTTTTTCTTTTTTGTCATTTTCCGCAACCAAGCGTTTATTCCTTCAAAGCTTCCACGAAGCTTTTTTACCTTCCAATTGAAAAGGCCATGGATCTCTACATGAAGTAGAAATTCACGGCCTTTTTCAGTGTCGTCGCAATTGCGGAGATTTTTCCAGAGAAGTAATAATACACGCCATACCTTTACGCTTTTTGCTGAAGACGATGACGGCGCTGACTCATGACAGCGAGTCTCTTCTTTAGCTCCCGCTCCCACTTGACATCACCAATCTGTTTGGACACGGCCAGCAGATCAAGCGCCATATCAATCTGGCTGCGGATAACAGCCATAGCGTCTTCACTTTCCATATTGACGACATTTTCAAAAATCGACTCTTCATCTTCCATCACATAATCCTGGAAATCCACATCGGTAACGCCGTCGCCATGCGCGTATTCCGCCAAGATTTCATACTCATTCTCGACCTTGTAATGAACCTCGACCCGGTGACATACCGGGCAAAAAAGCAGGGGAACATTATGGACTTGCGTGCGATAATGCTTAAGCGTCCCCTTGGTACCTACCATACTCGCTCCACAGCAAAAACTCATGATTGTTCACCCTCCTCAGGTCAGTTCCAATGGTTTCGTATTATTGTATTATACTCGGTTGCCGGCGATTCCTGCTGATAAAAGGTTTTTATCTCAACGTTATGCCCATTTTATAGCGTATAAAGCCAAGACTGGCGGGCGTTTTGTTGCAAAAAGCCCCCTTGACCGGATAATCATCCGGTAGGAGGCTTTGATTCAGCATTTCAAAGGACTTAGATGAGGGAAGCCTCGCAGAGCTTATGCTTACAGGTTCTTGTCGCCCGGTTTCCAGTTCATAGGGCACAATCCGCCGGATTGCAGCGCCTGCAGCACGCGCAGGGTTTCTTCTACGCTGCGGCCTACATCGTTATGGTTAACCACTTGGTATTTCAGTTCGCCTTCCGGATCGATAATGAAGAGACCACGAAGCGCAATGCCTTCTTCTTCGATCAATACGCCGTAATCGCTGGCTACCTTCTTCGTAATGTCGGAAGCAAGCGGGAATTTCAGTTGGCCAAGACCGCCCGCGTCTTTCGGAGCGTTGATCCAAGCCTTATGGCTGTGTACGGAATCGATGCTAACACCAAGAATTTCAGTATCAAGCGCCGTGAATTGGTCAGCCGCTTCGCTGAGCGCCGTAATTTCAGTCGGGCACACGAAAGTGAAATCCAGAGGATAGAAGAAAAATACGAGCCATTTGCCGCGATAGTCGGACAAGCTAACTTTGCCAAATTCTTTGCCGTCTCCCGTTACGGTTTCCATAGTAAAATCCGGAGCCGGTTTGCCTACCAAACGTTCTGCCATTGTGAAAATCCTCCTTTGATTATGTAAGAAAAACAAGCTGCCATCCACCCCCATTAGGGGTGATGAGGCGGTGTCTTTCTTGATTATGATGGATTTGGTTACGTCTCTGCTGTTACAAACCAAATGGTATCACCGTACAAAATCAAAGTCAAGATTACATTCATTATTTTTTTATAATAATTATAAACTAGGAATATTCTGTGACGTTTTTCTCTTATTTGCGGATGGCTGCGACAATCAGGTCGCCCATCTCGCTCGTGCTGATCGCCTTGCTCTTGTCTACGGCGATATCGCTGGTACGGTGACCTGCATCAAGCACCTGAGCTACGGCGGCTTCGATCGCGGCTGCCGCGTCTTCATAGCCGAAAGTCAGACGGAACATCAGGGCAAGCGAGAGGATCGTGGCGATTGGATTGGCCAATCCTTGTCCTGCAATGTCCGGCGCGGAACCATGCACCGGCTCATAAAGGCCGTAGCTTCCTTCGCCCAGCGAAGCGGAAGCCAGCATGCCGATGGAGCCTGTGAGCATCGCGGCTTCGTCGCTCAAAATATCGCCAAACATGTTCTCGGTCACGATGACGTCGAAGCTCGAAGGGCGGCGCAGCAGCTGCATGGCGCAGTTGTCGACCAGTACATGCTCCAGTTCCACGTTCGGATAATCTGCCGAGACCCGGATAACCACCTCACGCCAGAGACGCGACGTTTCCAGCACGTTCGCTTTGTCGACGGAAGCCAGCTTGCCCCGGCGCTTGGCGGCAATTTCAAATGCCTGGCGGGCGATGCGTTCCACTTCGGCCACATTGTATGCGCAGGTGTCTACCGCTTCTTCCCCCTGCTCGCTGTCACGGCGGAACTTCTCGCCGAAGTAAATACCGCCCGTCAGTTCGCGCACGACGATCAGATCCGTTCCTTCAAGCACTTCCGGCTTCAGCGTGGAAGCATCCTTCAGGCAGTCGAATACGACTGCGGGACGGAGATTCGAGAACAGCCCCAGCGCTTTGCGGATGCCCAGCAGCCCAGTCTCCGGACGGAGCTCCTTCGGATTGGTATCCCATTTAGGACCGCCGACAGCTCCCAGCAGCACAGCGTCCGCGTTTTTACAGATATCCAGCGTTTCAGCAGGCAGCGGCGTGCCCTTCTCGTCGATTGCGATGCCGCCGAACAGGGCGTGCTCGGTCTCAAATTTGTAGCCGAATACCTCCTCGGTTACTTTCAATACTTTTTCCGCTTCCGCCACAACCTCGGGACCAATGCCGTCCCCTGCGATTACGGCGATTTTTTTAACTTCGCTCATTCTTCGTCACTCCTCAAGTTAATCCGCGCCATGCACGGACATAGTTCTTCTGTATATTGTTGTAACATAATGAGGTCAAAAGGACAAAGATATAGAATCTATCATATTAATAGGAATAGCCTATAACCCGGTTAGGATCGAGTGAAAAGCACACCTTTCGCAAATCAGAGCTGGAATATTACGGCCGAGCGCCGTTTCAACAACGATAGCATTCCCGATTGCCCGGCATTCATTACATTTGCTCCATACGAGTAGGCATACGCCTGGTAAGACAATGAACAGATAAGTCCGGGAGCTATTAATTTCTGGATTTGGACAGCACAGCCGCACGCTGCCGGATTTCTCTGAGGCGTGCGGCTTCTTCTTGATTTCAAGCTTATTCCGTAATATCCGCGCTTACGCTGCCATTGGTTGTGGACAGCTTTACAGTATGATTTCCGCTGCCCAGCACCGCAGTTCCATTGTTGTCGCTTTGTTTCTGCCAGCTGACGCTTCCCTTCAGCGATCCATTAGACGTATCGGCGGTAATCGTCGCATCCGTCGTCTGCGGCATCGTAAGCGAGATGCTGCCATTGCTCGAAGCGCACTCCCAATTTCCCGTAACGGGAGATTCAATGGTTATTCTGCCGTTGCTGCTCTTGGCGTACACTTGACCGGCAATATTCTCCAGTGTGATGGAGCCGTTGGAACTGGTGATATGGGCTCCTCCCTCCACCCTCTGCAGATTAAGCGAACCATTGCTTGTGCCAGCCTTGACCCCGCCTTTAATTCCCCGCATTTCAATTTTGCCGTTGGAGGTGCTGGCCTCGATCCCGCTGTCCAGATCCGAAACATCCAGCGAACCGTCGCTTGTTCCGATCTTAACTGCGAGATCCGCAGGAAGGCTTACATTGAGATAGGGAGTGTTGCCGGTAAAACCGATGTAAATGCCTGAAAACAAGCTCTTTGCCGCCGTCATTTCAAGTACTAGCGTGTCGCCTTCCGTTCTTACCTTCCAATTCTCTTTCATTGCCTGTTCACTGTCGCTTTGGCTGTTGCCGGGAAAGAGCAGGCGGCCATCATAGGTTAGAGCGCTTCCCTGAATACCGTTCACCTTAACCTTGCCGCTCGGAATCGATATTCTGACCGCTTTGATGTTCTCTCCGATCTGCACCGTTCCGTTAACGGAGCTTAGATGCGCTTTACCCAGCAGGGTGTCCAGCGAGCCTCCCGGAAGCACGGATTTTCCTGCGCTCACGAGACCCAGCAGCACAATCAGAACGATTGCCCATCCGCTGGTGCGGGTCCTAGCCTCTGTTCTAAACAGCAACCGCAGCAGCATTTCCAGTCCAAGCAGAATAATCAGTCCCGGCCACAAATACCCGAGCGCATCATACGTAAGCTTACCGAATTGAATCAGCGCAAGTATAACGCCAAGCGCAATGGAGCCGAGCGCCGCCGTCAAGCTTCCAATCTTCCATCTACCCATGCCATGATTCTCCGTTCTTATGCTTTTGTGTTCTTTCTAAGCATATGCAGCCCATAACTGATCAGGCCCAGTGCCAGCAAAATAGTACCGATATTGTGTTCGGTCAGCAAATCCCACAGTCTCGGGAATACCGTAATCAGCAGCAGGAGAACCCCTGCTACGATGCAGGCGCCTCCCATCCATGCCGGACTAACGTCATCCTGCGGGTAATCGGGCATCGGGGGCATGACAAACGGCGGCCAAGACGAGCCAAGACCTTCCGGTCCATACATCAGCCGTTCGTGCTCTGCAAAAGCGAGCTTGTTCCATGTTGCCTTTTGCAGGGCGTCGAACAGCTGATAGAACCACAGGGCGGCCAACGCGAACGGGAATACTGTCGGCATGGAAGGAATAAAGACGATGCAGACAAACGCGCCGATCATAAACTGCATTCCCTGTTTTTTGAAACCCAGATACAAATGTCCGAGTCCCGGAACCATGGCCAGCATAAAAGTGAGCCAGCGTTTCTTTTTTATCATGTAATATCCTCCTGATCATGTGTCTTGCCGACATTCGATTGCAGCGTATTGATCCACGGCCTCCGCTCTAGCGGGGCTGTTGAGGGCCGAATAATGCCATAACCGAGTTCGACATTTGGCCATTGATTTGCGTCAGCCCATAGCCCAACTGCTCAAATACACCATATTGAAGCAGCACAAAGGTCAGACAGGCCGCGAGCCCGTAGTGAACCCATGAGGTCCGGCGCACTGAGCGCCGCCTTGAGGCAGCAGGTCCCGCACCATCCGACTGCCGTGCAGATTCCAACCGTTCGATTTCCGCCATTACCTGCGGGACAAGATCGGGAATATCTGAAAGCGGCTGAAAGTCCGGAGCGCCGGCCGTTTCCTTCCAGATTTCCTCCATTGCCTTTGCTTCCTCCAGCCACCGCGCGCAGTCTTGGCAGGCCGCGATATGCTGCGTCATTTCCCGCTCCGCTTCGGGAGCCAGCAGACCTTCGATATAATGGGGAAGCCATTCCATCACTACATTACATTTCATTCCCATTTCTCCCCTTTTCTTCGCATGATCTGTCTGGCGCGGTAAAGCTGTGATTCAACTGTTTTTACCGATATGCCTTTCGCTTCAGCTATTTCCTGATAGGATTGCCGGTTAAAGTAGTACAGCTGCACGACCGACCGGTACGGTTCGGCAAGACTGTTCACACTTCTTCCCAGTTCTTCGGATGCCTCCTTGTGGAGTACGGCATGTTCCGGCGTCTGTGAAGTCACATAGTCATTCTCCGTATAATCCGCCATGCTGCGATGCTTCCACTCCCTGTCATTGGCTCTTTTCCAGTCCAGACAAGTACGATAGGCAATCCGGTACAGCCAAGTAGAAAATGAGGATTGTCCCCGGAAGGAGGGAAGCGCCTTATAGGCTTTGATAAATACCTCTTGGGCCATATCTTTGGCCGACTCGGATTCTCCCGTTATTTTGATACATACCCGGTATACCAAGCCCTGATAGCGCGTCACCAAATGAGCAAAAGCCTGACGCTCGCCGTTCAGTACGGCCGATATCCATTCCGCCTCTTCCAGTTGTCTCCCCTCCCCATCTACATAACGTTTGACGTTCGCCTATTCGGTTCCCCTGCAAAAATTATCGATTTCTATAATAAATCCAAATTGGACAAAAACTTTGGTAACCGGCCCCCAATAGATTTTACAATATCCTCGTACCCGGTGTCAGATCGTCATCTGACCGATATTGCCATAGGGTGAGAAATCCGCATAAAAAGGACTGTTTCTGAGCTGGATTCACCCCGAAACAGTCCCTATATACCGCCGTCCTCATTCCTAAACAAACTGTAAGCGCCGCTTTTCTATAAATGAGCATCCTCGCGCTTCGTATACGTCTTGCGCTTCTCAATCAGCTTGTTGAGCGCATCAAGATAAGCCCGGGCGCTGGCCTCCAGAATGTCGGTACTAAGCCCTCTTCCCGCCGCAGCAACAATACCCTGTGACAAAATGACGTGCACCTCGCCCTGGGCATCCTTGCCTTGAGTGACGGATTTGATGGAATAATCGTCCAGCTTGACTTCCTCGCCAGTTGCCTGATCGATGGCATTGTAGATCGCATCCACCGAGCCGTTCCCCTCAGCCACTGCAACGATCGGTTCGTCCGGAGGGCCGTTCAGAACCAGCTTCGCGGTCGGCGTCGCTTCATTGCCGTAAGTGACGTACAGGGTCCGCAGGCTGTAAATCTCCGGCGTAACGCCCAGCCGCTCCTCCATCAGCGCCAGAATGTCCTCGTCGGATACTTCCTTCTTCTTGTCGGCCAAATCCTTGAATCTGGAGAACGCCGCATTCAGCACGTCTTCCGGCAGATCATAGCCTAGATCGGTCAACTTATCCCGGAAAGCATGGCGGCCGGAATGCTTGCCGAGCACCAGCTTGCTCTCCTTCAGGCCGATCGTTTCCGGCGTCATGATCTCGTACGTCGTCTTCTCCTTGAGCATGCCGTCCTGATGAATACCCGATTCATGGGCAAAAGCGTTTGCGCCGACGATCGCCTTATTCCCCGGTACGACCATACCTGTCAATTTGCTGACCAGGCGGCTAGTGCGCGAAATTTCTGACAGTACAAGCGACGTCTTCGCCCCGAAGAAATCGCTGCGCGTCTCAAGCGCCATCGCTATCTCTTCAATCGCCGTGTTGCCCGCGCGTTCACCGATGCCGTTGATTGTGCCCTCGAATTGATCCGCCCCATTCAGGATCGCCGCCAGCGTATTCGCCGTAGCCATTCCAAGATCATTATGGCAGTGCGCGCTGAGCTGAACGCGGTCGATGTCCGGAACATTTTCTTTTAAATATTTGAAGATTGCCCCATACTCCGACGGGTTCAAATATCCGACCGTGTCCGGAATGTTAACGACGCTCGCGCCTTCGCGCACCGCCATGCCGACGACCTCGGCCATAAAATCGAGCTCGGTCCGTCCCGCATCCTCAAGCGAAAATTCCAGCTTTGAGAAATACTTCTTCGCATAACGGATGGCCGCCTGCGCCGTCTCCAGCACCTGCCCCTTATCCATCCGGAGCTTATGCTGACGGTGAATCGGGGAGGTCGCGAGGAACAGATGAATGCAGGGGTCCTGCGCTCCCTGCAGCGCCTCCTTGACGGCATCGATATCGTTTTCGCGGGATCTGGAAAGGCCGATGACCGTTACATTCTTTACCGCTCTGGCAACGGCATTGACTGCGGCCAAATCTCCCGGCGATGCCGCGGGAAATCCCGCTTCCATACGGTCAATCCCCAGCTTTTCCAACTGATAGGCGATCTCCAGCTTCTCCTGGGTATTCAGATTCACGCCGGGGGACTGTTCTCCGTCACGCAGTGTTGTATCGAAAACATAAATTTTTCGCATGCCGGGCACCTCCTTAAAAGTAATCGTCAAACGCTCCAAATGCGGCCCGCACAAAAGCGGAGCCGCACCTGAAGAACTTGCGTTTATATGTGAAACCTTACATTGATTATGCCAATCTTATTTCTTGATCCAAGCCATCATATCGCGCAATTCTTTGCCGACCACCTCGATTGGATGAGCAGCTTCGTTGCGGCGCGTAGCGGTCAGGAATGCACGTCCCGATTGGTTCTCCAGAATGAAATCGCGAGCGAATTTGCCCTGCTGGATGTCGGTGAGGACAGCCTTCATCGCTTTCTTCGTTTCGTCGGTTACAACGCGCGGGCCGGTTACATAATCGCCGTATTCCGCTGTGTTACTGATGGAATCGCGCATCGTTGCCATACCTCCTTCATAGATGAGGTCAACGATCAGCTTCATCTCGTGCAAGCACTCAAAGTAGGCCATTTCCGGAGCATAACCGGCTTCAACCAGCGTTTCAAAGCCAGCTTTGATCAGAGCCGTAACGCCGCCGCACAGTACAGCTTGTTCGCCGAACAGATCGGTTTCCGTCTCTTCACGGAAAGAGGTTTCGATTACCCCTGCGCGGGTACAGCCGATACCTTTGGCATAAGCAAGACCGATTGCTTTTGCGTTGCCTGTAGCATCCTGCTCGATCGCGATCAGGCCGGGGACGCCAAAGCCTTCTTCATAAGTGCGGCGAACCATGTGTCCTGGGGACTTTGGCGCTACCAGCAGCACATCCGAATCCTTCGGAGCTACGATTTGACCGAAATGAACGTTGAAGCCGTGGGAGAACATAAGCGCCGCACCTTGCTTCAGGTTTGGCTCGATTTCGTTCTTGTAAACGGCAGCCTGGGTTTCGTCAGGCATCAGGATTTGCACTACGTCCGCACGGGATACCGCTTCGGAGACAGGCAGCACTTCGAAACCGTCATTCTTTGCTGTTTGGAAGGATTTACCTTCGCGCAGGCCAATGATGACTTGAAGTCCGCTGTCACGCAGGTTCTGCGCCTGGGCATGTCCCTGGCTGCCATAACCGATAACCGCGATTGTTTTACCTTTTAATACGCTCAGATCTCCATCCTGCTCATAGTACGTTGTTACTGCCATTGTCAAAATCCTCCTTTAATTTGCAACCCATCTAAAGAGCGGGTGCTTCAGGAGAAGGGCTGTACATGCAGCGCTTTCCCTCAAGCTCCCGCTCTTTAGCGGGAATGCCGTTCACTATTATATTGTACTGCAAAAAAGCAGCAATTCGCTAAAGCTGTAAAATATACCTATTGCACATTGCCGCGGATCATTGCCGTAACGCCGGTCCGGGACAGCTCTCTGATGCCGTACGGCTTCAGCAGTTCGATCATTGCATCAATCTTCTGCGTATCCCCGACCACCTGCACCAGCAAGCTCGTGCTGCCGATGTCGACAACGGAGGCGCGGAACGTTTCGACCACGCCCATGATTTCCGGCCGCTCGGAAGGCTCGGCCTTGACCTTAATCAGCGCCAGCTCGCGGGCAACCATCGGCTTTGCGCTAAGGTCAACTACCTTAATGACGTCGATCAGCTTGTAGAGCTGCTTCTCAATCTGCTCCAGCTGGTCGTCATCCCCCAAAGTGACGATGACCATTCTGGATAATCCCGCTTCCTCGGATTGACCTACGGTAATGCTCTCAATGTTAAACCCGCGCCGTCCGAACAGCCCCGATACCCGTTGGAGCACACCAGGCTGGTCGTTCACCAGCACGGAAATCGTATTTCTTTCCACCGTTATTCATCCCCCATCAGCATTTGATCGATCGTCGAGCCCTGGGTTACCATCGGGTAGACATTTTCATCCTTGGAAACGCGGAATTCCACAAGTACCGGTCCCGGTGTTTCCAAAGCTTCCTGCCATGCAGCCCTTGCTTCTTCCTTCGTCGTCGCCAGGATACCTTTTACACCGTAAGCTTCTGCCAGCTTCACAAAGTTCGGGCTGCCGGCCAGATCCGTGTAGCTGTAACGTTTCTCATAGATGAGATTCTGCCACTGCCGCACCATGCCGAGCACCTCGTTATTGAGAACGACAATCTTGACTGGAATGTTATGGATAGCGCATATCGCCAGCTCTTGGGAACACATCTGCATACCACCGTCGCCGTTGATCGAGACCACCAGCCGTTCCGGATAGGCCATCTGCGCACCGATTGCCGAAGGGAGCCCGAAGCCCATCGTTCCGAGACCGCCGGAAGTAACCCAAGAACGGGGATGATTGAACTTGTAATACTGCGCCGCCCACATTTGGTGCTGACCGACGTCCGTCGTCACAATGGCCTCACCTTTTGTGGTGTCATTGATCAGTTCGATAACCCACTGCGGCTTCAGCTCAATATCGGAGTCAGTATAACGAAGCGGCTTATCCACCTTCCACTGGGCGATTTGCGCTCTCCACGCATCGGCATTCGAAGCCCGTTTAACTTCCGGATTCAACATCTCCAGCACCGTCTTAACGTCTCCTACGATCGGAATGTCAGGCGATATGTTCTTGCCGATTTCGGCAGGGTCGATGTCGATATGCACGATTTTGGCCTTTGGGGCGAAGCCATCAAGCTTGCCTGTCACGCGGTCGTCGAACCGTGCTCCGATATTGATCAACAGATCGCACTGCTGGATGGCGTTATTTGCCGTATACGTACCGTGCATGCCCGGCATTCCCATCCACAAATCATCGCCGCTCGGGAATACTCCCAGTCCAAGCAGTGTTGTCGTGATTGGGATTTCCGTCCGCTTGACGAATTCGCACATCTCTTCATGCGCGCCGGAGTAAATAACCCCGCCCCCTGCAATGATGATCGGCCGCTCGGCCTCCGAAATCGCGCGTACCAGCTTGTCGAGCTGAAGCTTATTGGGAACGGTGCGGGGATTATAGCCCCGAAGATTCACGCTCGTCACAGGGGTGAACAGCGTCTTCGCCGCAGATACATCCTTGGGAATATCGATAAGCACCGGCCCTTTGCGGCCCGTCGATGCTATATGGAAAGCTTCATGAATGATTCTGGGCAGATCCTCCACATTGCGTACCAGATAGCTGTGCTTGGTAATCGGCATCGTGATGCCGGTAATGTCCGCTTCCTGGAAAGCATCCGTACCGATCAAGCTGGAGAATACATTGCCCGTGATGACCACCAGCGGGACAGAATCCATATAAGCTGTAGCGATACCGGTGACCAGATTGGTCGCTCCGGGTCCGGAAGTTGCGATACAGACGCCAGTCTTACCGCTTGCTCTTGCATATCCGTCCGCCGCGTGAATCGCCCCCTGCTCATGACGGGTCAGCACATGCTTGAAATCATTGAATCCGTACAATGCGTCATAGATATACAGAACGGCTCCTCCGGGATATCCGAATACGGTATCCACACCCTCCAGCACCAGGCTGCGCAGCAGAATTTCCGAACCGGTAATCACTTCCGGCGTCTTCCATTTCTCCCGTAACTCCTCTGTCGACCGCATTTCCGGTATTTGCGTCATCATTCAGTCATCCTCCTTACAAAATATCAACTTTCCTATGCAAACGACGATCGCCTTTGTTTATCCGTTTCAGCCGGCTTCAAACAAAACAAAAAAGCCTTTCATCACCCCTGCGCCGCATAAGCGCGTGAGGGACGAAAGGCTGTTCTTCCGTGGTACCACCCATATTTACAGAGCATCTCGCGATGCAATGCCTTGGCAGGTATGCAAAAACCCATCGATGTAGGCAAAAGCCGATCTTTGCAACCTAAAGTCCTTAACGCGAACCACACGATTTCCCCTAATAATTCCACCGGATATGGCTGGCGGACCTTTCAGGGAAACAGCTCCGAGGTGAGCTCGTATATAAGGGGTTTTGGCGGTGGTTTCAGCAGTTCCACCCGCTCTCTGGTCAAAAGAGCCCTTAAAACTTCGTCCTCTTCATTGCCGATATGATCGTTAAAATGTTTAGACACATTATATGATTCCTTACACGGTTAGTCAATCCCTTATTTTAATCTCTCTGTCTTGTCCTTCTTTTATTCTGGGCGGAACACTGAGCCCCCCGCCAATCATATGATGTACAACAAAGTGTGGAAGGGGGATGCACCGTGATCCGTTACCGCCGCCCTAAGCAGGACGATGCGATTATTCACCGGTTGATTGAGAGCGAGCTTGTGCCTTTGTCCCATTTACCCGCAAAAGTGCTGGACCAGGTCAAAAAAGAACTCCCGCGCCGGCTTGGGCAAGGAGTTACGCTTGTAGCGAGCACCGATTATGACAGCGACCCGCTGGGATTTGTCCATTTTATGCTGCACGGCGATTTGCTCTATATCGATATGCTGGCCGTCGCCGATTCGGCGAAACGAAAGCGCTGGGGAAATATGCTGATGGACCGGGCGGAGCGGTTTGCATTATCACGCGGATGCCATCGCTCCAAAGTAGCTGTGGACGTCGGAAATGCCGCCGGGCTCGCTTTTTACCAAAAGCTCGACTATACTGTGGTGCGGTATCTGCCGCAGAGCATGAGCTACGAGATGGAAAAGCGCTTCTTGCCGCCAGGCATTTGAGTATCTCTTTAGAAAAAACCGTAAGGATAAGGTCCGCCGCCATATCCGCCAGGGCCGTACCCATGGCTGTAACCATATCCCGGACCGTATGGCGCATAGGGTCCATAGCCATATCCGCCGTAGGCGTAAGGAGCGGTTCCTACTGCAAGCAGGTCGAACAGCACAAGCGGTATAATGGCTTTGATTTGCACTTTTTTGCCACCGGTTTGCTGTACGATTAGACGATTACCCGAAATGCGAAGCAGCTTGCCCGCAACCTTAGTTCCGTCTTTTTTCACCGCTACGATATTTTTGCCCACCAGCTTCATAACCTGCTTCTTGGTCACTTGTTGTGTCATAATATCCCTCCTCTTTCTTACGTTTCTTTGGAAAAGAGATCACATTGCCGTCTTCGAGTACAGTGTATTCGGCGCGGCTTCATCCTGCCTGTACCTCTGCCCAGATCATCCGGAATGCATAGCGAAGAATATCCCCTTCCAAACAAAAAAAACGCACTTCCAGCCAAAGCCGGAAATGCGGTTGAAACGAAAGGCGCGCCTGCGGACGCCGCCATTAACGTTTGCTTGGATCGTAGGGTTGTCCAAGCGCAGACGGCGCCGAGGAGCGGCCTACCGCGCTCACGAGAACGATAATTGTCAGCACATACGGAATCATATAAATAAATTCCTGCGGAATACTCTGGGACCAGCCGAATAGCTGCACATAGTTGCGGATCGCCTGTGAAAAGCCGAAGAACACAGCCGCGCCAAAGGCGCCAAGCGGATTCCATTTGCCGAAAATCATTGCCGCAATCGCAATGAAGCCCTGCCCGGAAATCGTGTTGTGGGCAAAGGTGCCTGTAGTCGTCAGCGTAATCGTCGCGCCGCCTATGCCTGCCAACATTCCGCTGAGCATCACACCGACATAGCGCATACGGTTGACGTTAACGCCAAGCGTATCCGCCGCGCTCGGATGCTCGCCGACTGCACGAAGGCGAAGGCCGAACGGCGTTTTGAAGAGCAGGAAATACACGACAATAACCAGTATGATCGCCAAATACGTCGTTGGATAGTTATTGAATAGACCGGGACCGATCACCGGAATTTTGGAAAGCACCGGAATCGGATATTTGCTAAACCCATCAATCAGAGGGGTTTCGCCCGCCCCTTCGAACAGCAGCTTAACCAGGTAAAGCGTACTGCCCGCAGCAAGGAAGTTGATTACCGTACCGCTGATCGTCTGGTCCGCTTTGAACGTAATGGAAGCAACGGCATGAATAAGCGCTCCAATCACGCCGACCGCCATAGCGCAGAGTACACCGATCCAAGGAGCCATCGTTTCGTAGCCGGCGTCCTGAGCATAATAACCGCCAACAGCGGCGGCAAAGGCGCCGAACATCATCAGACCCTCAAGCCCAATGTTAACCACGCCCGAGCGTTCGGAGAAGATCCCGCCAAGGGCGGCAAAAATGAGCGCTGTGGAAAATACCAGCGTTGTATTGAGCATTTGTCCCAGTGTCAGCCAATCCATCTATAACACCTTCTCTTTCTTGCGCTTGAAGTAAAATGGCTTAAGCACCCAGCGCACAATCCCCTGTGCCGCGATAAAGAATATGATCGAGCCGATCACGATGCGGATGAGTTCCGGAGGCACGTCTGCGTTAAAGCTCATGCCTGCGGAACCGTAGGTCAGCATGCCGTACAGGATCGCGGCCAGAATGACCCCGAATGGATGAGTAAGCCCCAGCAGCGCAACGGCAATCCCGTCAAACCCATAGCCGGGTGAACCCGCGAATACAGACTGGTAGTGGAATACGCCAAGCACCTCGCCCGCTCCGGCGAGTCCGGCAAACACTCCCGCGATGAACATGGACTTCATTACATTGCGTCTGACATTCATGCCGGCATATTCGGCCGCATGGGAATTCAGACCTACAGCACGCATTTCGAAGCCCTGCTTCGTCTTCCACAAGTAGATGTAAAAGAATACCGCCGCCGCAAGCGCGATCACAGTCCCCCAATGCAGGCGGGCATTGTCAAAGATGGAGTTCAAAAAAGTGAGCGACATCGACGCAGGAATATCCTCTGAGCGGTTCTGCCCCGGAATCAGGAGGAACGTTCTTACGATATAGTTCGCAAGATACAGGGCAACCCAATTTAACATAATGGTCGTAATAACCTCGTTAATTCCCCGCTTGGCTTTCAGATAACCTGCAATTCCAGCCCACATCCCGCCGAACAGACCCGCCCCGATCACTGCCAGCGGCACCAATAGGAATGTGGGCAATCCGGCCAGCTTGATGCCGATAACAGAAGCTGCAGTCATTCCGATCAGCACTTGACCGTCCGCGCCGATGTTGAACATGCCTGAGCGGAAAGCAAAGGCCACGGAAAGACCGGTCAGCATAAGCGGCGTCATTTCGCGGATCGCTTCTCCGAAATCATATGCGCTGCCGAAGACGCGCTTGAACAAAGCGCCATAGGCTGCGATCGGATCATAACCGCCGATCAGCATCACTGCCGCGCCGACCAGGAATCCGAGTATAATTGCGACAAGAGGCACAATATAGCTGTCTGTCGCAAATATTTTTTTAAGCTTATTCACCCGCTTTACCTCCCCGCTTCAAGCTGCCCGCCATCATAAGCCCGAGCTCCTGATCATTCGTATCCTTCGGATAGACCTCGCCAACAATTTGCCCTTCGTAAATAACGGCGATGCGGTCGGACACATTCATAATTTCGTCCAGCTCGAATGAAACTAACAGCACGGCCTTTCCTTGATCCCGCTGGGCAATGAGCTGTTTCTGCACAAACTCGATAGCGCCCACATCAAGCCCCCGCGTCGGCTGTGCCGCGATGAGCAGGGTTGGCTCTTTGTCTATTTCCCGCGCAATAATTGCTTTTTGCTGGTTGCCGCCGGACAGAGAACGCGCTGTATTGTGAATCGATGGCGTACGCACGTCGAACGCTCTAACCAGCTCCTCGGCATGCTTGTCAATGACTTCGCTATCCATAAATCCATTCCGGTTATAAGGGCTTTTGTAATAGGTTTCAAGCACCATATTCTCACTTACGGTAAAATCAAGCACGAGTCCGTGCTTATGCCGGTCCTCCGGAATATGCGAAACATTCATTTCCGATATTTTACGCGGAGACAGATTGGCTACCTCTTTCCCTTCGATAGCAATCGAACCGGAATCGATTTTACGGAGACCCGTGATTGCCTGGATCAGCTCGCTCTGTCCGTTTCCGTCAACACCGGCTATGCCCAGAATTTCCCCAGCCTTAACTTCAAAGCTGAGATTATTCAATACGGGGATGCCTTCCTTATTCTTGCTGCTAACTCCGTCCAGCTTCAGTACCGTCTTCCCGATGTTCGGAGCCTGCTTGTCTACTTTAAACGTTACATCCCGTCCGACCATTTTTTCCGCCAGTTCGTTCGGATTGGTCTCCGACGTTTTGACGGTGTCGATTACCTTGCCTCGGCGAATAATGGTAACCCGGTCTGAAATGGACATGATTTCTTTCAGCTTATGGGTAATCAGAATGATGGATTTGCCCTCGGCGACCAGGCGTTTCATAATCGCCATGAGCTCATTGATTTCCTGAGGGGTAAGCACGGCGGTGGGTTCGTCAAATATAAGAATATCCGCACCTCGGTACAAGGTTTTCATAATTTCCACACGCTGCTG
The DNA here is from genome assembly GCF_000520715.1 of Paenibacillus zanthoxyli JH29. Classification (GTDB taxonomy): domain Bacteria; phylum Bacillota; class Bacilli; order Paenibacillales; family Paenibacillaceae; genus Paenibacillus_AQ; species Paenibacillus_AQ zanthoxyli. The sequence goes on along the minus strand of NZ_ASSD01000529.1, from coordinate 15,191 downwards.
CATCCCTACGGAAATATCATGGATTTTGGCCTGCGGATTAACTTGAAGACCGTACAGCTCCGATAGCTTGCGGACTTGTTCCGCTGCGGATTTATAGTCGATTTTAAGACCTTTCTTCGGTTCGGTTCCAAGAATAATATTCTCGGTCACCGTAAAAGGCTCTACAAGCTTGAAATGCTGGTGCACCATACCAATGCCAAGCTCAATGGCTTTATTCGGGCTATCGATTATTACCGGTTTCCCGCCGATTTCAATACTGCCTTCATCGGGCTGATACAGTCCGAATACGATGTTCATTAGTGTAGACTTGCCTGCTCCATTCTCGCCTAGCAGCGCATGAATCTCGCCTTTCTCCAGCGTCAGGCTGATGGAGTCATTGGCGACAATACCGGGAAAGCGTTTTGTGATTTGCTTCAACTCTACGACAGAAGGCGCAGCACTCATGGAATCACCCTCATTACAGGAATATATTATAGCTTTGCCGATCATGGATGGAGTTCTGAACCTCCGAATTCCTTAGACATGGCTGTACCGCCCCTTTCCTGGAGCGGTAACTAAGCCGGATTAACCTACTAGATAAACGCAGCAGATAAACGTACTCGCCCTGGATTGGGCCAAGCCAGTCTTTCTAATTTTACTCTCTAACTAAGAACAAGGCCAGCTAAAATAACCGGCCTTGGTTCTTCTTCCGATCTTATTTAATTTGGGAGAAATAATTATTCAGTAGGAACTTTAATCTTTCCATCGATGATTTGTTGTTTGTAATCGTCTACTTTAGCCAGGATATCCGCGCTTACGTTCGCTTTAGATGTTTCCGGCAGACCTACACCGTTGTCTTTCAAGCCGAGCACGGTAGTTGTGCCGCCCTTGAAGGTGCCGTCGATAACTTGCTTGGAAACAACCTTAACCGCTTCGTCAACACGTTTCATCATGGAGGTCAGCGTAACGTCGTCGCCAAATTCAAGGGATTGGTCCTTGTCCACGCCGATAACCCATACCTTCGAGCCGCCGGCTTTGTTGCGGGATTTCGCTTCGTTGAATACGCCATTGCCCGTTGCGCCTGCCGCAGGGAAGATGATGTCATTACCGGCATCGTACAGCGTCGCCGCCAAGGATTTGCCTGTATCCGGCTTGTCATAAGCACCGGCATAAGTAACCGTTACTTTTGCGCTCGGATTAACTGCTGCAACACCCGCTTTAAATCCTGCTTCAAAACGTTTGATTACCGGGCTTTGCATACCACCGATAAAGGCTACTTTATTCGTCTTCGTAGTCAGACCCGCAACAACGCCGACCAGGAACGACCCTTCGTTCTCGGAGAAGGTAACGGACTCAACGTTAGGAGCATCTACTACGTTGTCGATGATAGCCAGCTTGGCGTCAGGATTCTCGCCGGCAACTTTTTTCAGGGAGTCACCCATGTCAAAGCCAATACCCCAAGTCAGAGAATAACCGTCTTTTACAAATTGGTTCAGGTTCGGCTCATAGTTCGCACTGGAATTACTTTGCAGATATTGAACCTTCACACCACTTTCTTTCTCAAGGGCTTTCAGGGCTTCCCAAGCGGATTGGTTAAACGATTTGTCGTTTACGCCGCCAACGTCGGTAACCATACCAATTTTGATATTGGAGTTGTCCGTTGTAGCTTCGCCGGAGCCCGTATTGGTTCCAGTATTAGTGCCTGTGTCTCCAGACGCATTGTTATTGTCGCTTCCGCAACCGGCCAGAATGACCGTGAACGCAAGCAGCATAACAAGAGACAGCTGGTAAATCTTTTTCATCGATTGTGATCCCCCTTAAAGAAATTGGATGTCTTCTATGTTCTCCTTGGACATGCCATTGAAACAAATTATAACGGGTAAAAACCGTAAAATCCAGTGAATTAATGACCTCCGGTTAATAAAAATTTGCATTTTCCTGCGATAAACCGCTTACTCTAACCTGTTATGTAATATTTATAGCCCTCTCATGTAAAATTAGTTAAAATAGTATTGCATAATAAAGGGAATTCCATTATTATAAATGCCTATCAATTCCATGGAAAGGAAGCCTATCATGATGAGTGAATCATCCCAGCCGGCAGCTCCGGCTTCGAAATACTGCCGAGAATCACGTGTATTCAAAACGGGACGGGTCTTCCCGAACGATATCAACAATCATCAGACCCTTTTCGGCGGCAAGCTGATGAGTAACATAGATGAAGTCGCCTCGATCTCCGCGATGCGTCACTGCCGATGCAGCGTCGTTACCGCCTCCACTGATTCCGTTGACTTCTTGTCCCCGATCCGGCCCACCGATTCGTTCTGTTTTGAATCCTTTGTATCCTGGACCGGCCGCACCAGCATAGAGGTATTCGTTAAGGTCATAGCCGAAAATCTATATTCAGGCGAACGCACCGTGGCGGCCACTTCCTTTCTCACCTTTGTGGCTATCGGGTCTGACGGTAAACCGGCCCCTGTACCCAGTGTTATCCCCGAGACGGACGAAGAGAAGCTGGTCAGCGATTTGGCGGAGGAACGGTCGGAGCAGCGGAAAGTCAGACGCGCCGCCAGCAAGAAGCTGGCCTCTCAGCTTATAACGACAAAGTACTGGGAGTAACCGGCTTCCATCTTCAAATACTTCCGCAAAAAAAAGCACCGCTGCTCGGGAATCCCCGGAAGCGGTGCTTTTCATATAATAGGCAGCTGCTTACGCGTTGATCTTCTCTTTGGCTACGGTAGCCAGCGAGTTGAATGCGTTCAGATCGTTTACAGCGAGGTCAGCCAGCATTTTGCGGTTGATGTCCACTCCAGCCAGCTTCAGGCCGTGTACCAGCTTGTTGTAGGACAGGCCGTTCAGACGGGCTGCGGCGTTGATACGAACGATCCACAGTCTGCGGAAGTTGCGTTTCGTTTGACGACGGTCACGGTAAGCATAGACCAGCGATTTCATTACCTGTTCTTTAGCGGTTTTGAAAATGCGGTGTTTCGAACCGAAATAACCTTTTGCCAGTTTCAGTACCTTTTTATGTTTACGACGAACGACGAAGCCGCCTTTAACTCTTGCCATATTAATAAACCTCCCAAAAATTGTGTGATAGAACTATTTCAAGTTAGCTAGGCCTTGCTTCAGACGTCTTACGTCGCCGGGAGCCATTTCAGGGTTGGTTCCCAGAACCCGCTTAGCGCGCTTGGACTTGTGGGACAGCAGATGGTTTTTGTAAGCTTTGTAGCGCGTTACTTTACCCGTTCCGGTAATTTTGAAGCGGCCTTTAAGGCTGCTGTGGGTTTTCATTTTAGGCATTGTGTTTCCTCCTCAATAGTTATGCTGCTTGTTTAAGATGATTTGGGCGCCAAAATCATGATCATGCTGCGGCCTTCCAGCTTGGGCTGGCGCTCCACAACGGAAATCTCGGCCACTTCCAACTTGACGCGCTCCAGAATTTTCTGGCCGATGTTCGCGTGGGTAATTTCGCGTCCGCGGAAGCGGACGGAACATTTCACCTTGTCGCCTTCATTCAAGAACTTAACCACATTACGGAACTTCGTCTGATAGTCATGTTCTTCAATGTTAGCGCGGAACCAAACTTCCTTGATGTCCACGATCTTCTGATTCTTACGGGCTTCCTTCTCTTTCTTCTGCTGCTCGTAACGGAACTTGCCGTAATCCATGATGCGGCATACCGGCGGCTTTGCCTGCGGCGCTACATTGACTAAATCCAGATTAAGATCGATTGCCATTTGCAACGCTTCGCGGATCGGTTTAATCCCGATTTGTTCTCCCTCCGGGCCAACCAAGCGGACTTCTCTCGCCCGAATCTCATCATTGATCATATGGTCCTTACTGATAACTCTCCACCTCCGGATCTGATTGGCTAATAAATAAAACAGCTTCTACCCAAATAAAAAACGGGTGCCGGAAATTACCGACAACCCGTTTGATCAACGTTCATGAACGAACAGCATTCATAAAGCATTGAGATCAAAACCAGCCGGCTATTAGCCGATCAGGTGAGAAGCCGGTGCTTCTGCTTGCAATCTCCAATTAATTTAGCGCACTCAAATAGTTTACACCATTTAGCTTAGTGATGTCAACCATAATCTCAAGCATTATGCACATGCTGTTACGCGGCTCTATCCCTGCTTGCTTTGAACTTCCTCCAGACGCACGACGCGGGTATGCTTCGTGTGGCTCCATTGCTTGTTGTTTTGCGTAAAGAACGCGTAGAACGTAATCGGATACCATGAAATCAGGTAAATCGGGAACAGCAACATGTAGGCGTACACCTTTTTGAACTTTACCTTTTCTAGAATCATCGATACGAAAAAGGTAAACACATTGGCGGCAACAGCGATATAGCTCAGCCATAAAGGCAGGTAGCCGTACAGGTTGGCGATATGCGGGCCGCCCAGCAGCGAGCTGTCGATCCACATCACCGCGGTCATCAGGAATGTCAGCAGGACAATATAGACGTTAACGCCGTACAGGGCCAGATCAAACTTGGTCAAGCTGCGTTCTTTAATACTCTGCCACAGCAGAGGGAAGAAATAACGGCGGGCGACGGTAAAATGCCCTTGCATCCAGCGAAGCCTCTGCCTGGACGACGCCTTGAACGTAAGCGGCTTCTCGTCAAACACTTTAGCGTCGTAGTTGAACTCCGGATATACGCCCTTCGACGCGCTGCGCATGGTGAACTCCAGGTCTTCTACAAGACTGGTTGCTCCCCAGCCCATTTCCTTGAGCAGATCCGTTTCGAAGCACATGCCCGTTCCGCCAAGAAAGTTGGCCATCCCCACATTGTGGCGTGACAGCTGCCACAGCCGGTTAATATACCAGTAAGAAATGCCATAGGCTGCGGTAATCCAAGAATCCTCCGGATTCTTCGTGTCGATGTAGCCCTGAATGACTTTCGCTCCGGAACAGAGATCATTGTTCATCTCCATCAGAAAGTCGGTATGGGCCAAGTTATCGGCATCGAACATCACGACGGCGTCGTACTGGCGCGGCATTTCCCAAAGTTTCCCCAGCATCCATTCGATTGCGTAGCCTTTGCCTCTCAAATTATTGTTGGTACGGACGCAGGCGGTCATGCCATGCTCCCGGACAATGCGGGCCGTTCCGTCCGTACAGTTATCGCAGATAACGAACACGTCATATAGTTCCTTCGGATAATTCAGCTGCTTCAGGTTCTCCATAAGCGCCCCGACCACTTGTTCTTCGTTATGCGCGGCTACGAGCACGGCAAATGATTTTTCCGGCGGGAAAAGCTCTTTCTTCTTCTTCCTGTGCAGTCCGAACAACGAGAAGCCAAACTGGTAAACCGCAATTAGCGCCAAGATCACTTGGAGCGTTACAAAAATTGCATCTGCCATGATCCTTCGATGCCCCCTTTTTTTTGTTCAGGTTCTTTTTTTCTGACCTTTGAACGTAATAAATGACCCTTTTGTTGCAATTCTAAGCGACAGGTATGGAACGTGCCTTTGTCCTCAGCGGGTTCCGCTCTTTGTTATATATGCCGTCCATATGGAGTTTTCGCTTGCGTTCTAGATTTTACAGAACACATTATTTTCTCTGTTACCATATAAACGTGGGAAGTCCGCTTGAACCATTGTACGGCTTAAAGGCATCCAAGTCAAAACTGTCATTTTTCGCGAAAAATCGACCTTTTTCTTGAAATCGTTTCGTGCAAAAAAGTATGATAAAGTTAGTTGTATAGGCTAAAGCGGGTTATCCTAATTAACGCCGTAAATCCTGCGGCCGTTATTAGCGGAGGGACCACTATGAGAACTAAAATGTTAAAGCTGCTTACTGCAGAGCGGCGTCTGTTTCATTGGATCAATGGCCGGCTGCACAACCGTTATCTGAATTTCTGGCTTTTCTATCTGACTCATCTGGGCGGAGCAACCGCCAGCATCGGGATCAGTCTTCTGGTATGGGGGGTTACCCCCCATACGCTGAAGCTGCCTGCCCAACAGGCGCTGATCGCCCTGGCCGTCAGCCACCTTCCCGTGGCCGTCGCCAAAAAGCTGTATCCCAGGGTCCGCCCTTATGTGGCCCTGCCCGGAACGAATACGTTCCGCAATCCGCTCAAAGACCATTCGTTTCCTTCCGGGCATACGACGGCAATCTTCGCTTCCACAGTGCCTTATGTGGCGGCTTTCCCCGTCCTGGGCTTCATCCTGCTGCCGCTTGCCTTGTCGGTTGGATTCTCGCGGATCTATCTTGGGCTTCACTATCCTTCCGATGTGGCGGCTGGCGCACTGATCGGCAGCGCGGTCGCGGCCGGCACGGTTGCATTATGGAGTTAGAGCCCGTATCTCCGGACCTACGACCAATCGGGGGGCAGGTGAACATAACCGGATATCATTAACCGCCTTACCACACTTGCCCTATACCTGCATTTTTATACCCGTATGAAAAATAGGGTTCAGCAGCCTGCCAAGAAATTCGAAGCATCATTGAAACGCTTGAGCAAAAAAAGGGTCCTGCCGGCCTAAGCCGAAGGACTCTCTTTTTGTTATAGGATACCGATTATAGTCTGTACTTATCCAGACGAGAGGCTTGATACCGATTCAACGCTTCCTCTCCGACAATCGCCTCGCAGCGGTGGATCTGAACGCCCTGGCCGACAAATTTCGTTTCGTATTCGGTCATGACATGCTCTTCATTGATCCCTCCCGCATGGAGATCCAGCGAAATATTCGACATCTGCAGACCGAAGTCGGCAAACGCGTTCAAGGAAAATTCAAACAAACTGCGCGAATCCGTCTTCAAATGAATTTCTCCCATACCGTCCAACAGCCCGCGATACTTATCCAAGAAGCGGGGATGTGTCAATCTGCGGCGGGCGTGCTTTGTTTTGGGCCAGGGGTCGCTGAAGTTCAGGTAGATGCGCTGCAGCTCTCCTTCAGCGAACACTTCTTCCGCATATTCGATATTGGCAAGCGCGAGCTTCAGATTCGGCGGCGTTTCCAAACCTTCCGGTTCCCAGATATTCCGCGCCTTTTCCGCCGCCCGGCGAATCAACTCGTCATACATATCCACACCGATAAAATTAATTTCGGGGTATTTATGGCTCATCCGGCTGATAAACTGCCCCTTCCCCATTCCGAACTCGACATAAATCGGGCGGGCGTTGCCGAAGAGCCCGGACCATTGTCCTTTATGTTTGCGAGGGTCGAGCACGACCAGATCGGTCTGCTGCTCCAGACTTTCACGTATTCCTTTTCTTCCGCGTAAACGCATGTTTACTCCTTTCACTTATCGACAAGTTGCGAGCATGATTACTGCAATATTGTGACTAACTTACTCCGAAAAGTAAAGATGCAAAACAGAAAAGAGAAAAGGAACTTCCCGGTCCGCCCGAATCAGCGAAACTCAAGGAAATTCCTTCCGTGTTGTATTTGGAATTGGGGTCCCTAATTTCAACAATTCATAGTCTATCTTGCTTCCGAGCTAAAATCAAATGTCTTCTCGAAAGCATTGCGAATTTTGCGCTGCGCTTCGGCCTTGATCTTCGGATTGCCCTTAAATTCCACGCCTGTGAGCGCAAGCGCCTCGTCAGGAGTCAACTGGACATCGATCGGACCTCTGCCTTCAGGATATGCGGCTTGAGAATTCATGTTCGATCACCTCACGATAAATTATGTGGACCACGGCGACGGGAGATTTTGAATTCCTTCATTCATGCTGGTGAACATGAAGCACTTTCACACTCAAAATATAACACGTCGTGTAAGTAATCTCAAGCCAATTTCCTTCTTTCAAATACCTATTTTTTTAAAAAATTATGAAGCTAGCGCCCGCATGCGAAGAAGCAATTTCAACCCTATGAATCCGCCGATTTTTTCGTCAGACCGCCTTAGTCCGCTGTCCTGTTACGCTCGCTCCCATTTTTTGATACAATGGACTCGGGTAAAATCATTACTTGCAATATAAAGGAGACATCCATGACTATACTCGAAGCCCCTTCCACAGCCTCGCTGTGGGGAGATAAACGTTTTCATACCTGGAATTACGAAATGCGTGAACAGTTTGGCGATAAAGTGTTCAAAGTTATGCTGGACGCCGGGTTCACCTGTCCCAACCGGGACGGCTCGATTGCCAAAGGAGGCTGCACCTTCTGCAGCGCAAGAGGCTCGGGCGATTTTGCCGGAAGCCGGCGCGACGATCTGGTCACCCAGTTCGGGAGCGTCCGCGACCGCCAGCATCTGAAATGGCCGAACGCCAAGTACATCGGTTATTTCCAGGCATATACTAACACGTATGCGCCGGTTGAAGAGCTGCGGGAATATTACGAGGTCATACTGGAACAGCCGGGTGTTGTCGGCTTGTCCATCGCCACCCGTCCCGACTGCCTTCAGGGTGATGTTGTTGATTATCTGGCGGAATTGAATGAACGGACTTATCTGTGGGTCGAAATGGGACTACAGACGATTCACGAGTCCACCTCGCAGCTCATTAACCGGGCGCATGATACGGAATGCTATCTCAAGGCTGTAGAGAAGCTGCGCAGCCGGGGCATCCGCGTCTGCACGCACATCATCCACGGCCTTCCGCAGGAAACGCACGAAATGATGCTGGAGACGGTGTCCGCCGTATCGCAGATGGATGTGCAGGGGATTAAAATCCATCTTCTGCATCTGATGCGCAAGACGCCGATGGTCAAGCAGTATGAAGCGGGGCTGCTTCGTTTTCTGGAGCAGGATGAATATGTGAAGCTCATCGCCGATTCATTAGAGATGCTGCCTCCGGAAATGATTGTGCACCGTCTGACCGGAGACGCCCCCCGCGATCTGCTCATCGGTCCAATGTGGAGCCTCAAGAAATGGGAAGTGCTCAATGCGATCGACGACGAGCTGAAGCGCAGAGATACCTGGCAGGGCAAGTATTGGAGAAAACGCTGATGGGCTTCCTATCCGTGCTGAGCTTTGCCCATAAAATGGTAGAAGAGCGCCTTGCCCCCGGCGAGCGCGCCGTAGATGCCACGGTGGGAACCGGCGCGGACACCTTGTTCCTTGCAAAGAAGGCGGGGCCAAAAGGCGAGGTCTACGGCTTCGACATCCAGTCCGAAGCTTTGCGGCTTGCCGGGGAGCGCCTGCGCCGCGCCAGGGAGGACGAAGGGGGAAGCTCCCTTGCTCCTTCGACTCTTCTACTCAAGAGCCATGCCGTGATGATGGACGAACTGCCCCCTTCGTGGCGCGGCAGCGTCGGGGCCGTCATGTTCAACTTCGGCTATCTCCCCTCGGACGACGCGGATAAGAGCGTGATTACTTTGCCAGACAGTTCGGTTGCCGCACTTGAAGCTTCTCTTGAACTGCTCCGGCCGGGAGGGATTATAACGGCGGTCCTGTACCCCGGACATCCCGGAGGCGAGCTGGAAGCGGAAGCGGCTATGGCCTGGGCCTCCTCCGTTCCGCAGCAGACGGCCAGCGCCATCGTATACCGCCAGCTCCAGCGCAGAACGGCTCCCTATGTTATCGCACTTGAGAAAAAGAGGGTAAAAGATAACTAAACCTGAATTGGAGAGGAAGATGGACCAATGACACTGCCTTATCCTTTAAAATTTCAACCGGAATTCAAAGAACGCGTCTGGGGCGGAAGAGCCCTTGAAAAGTTCGGTCTAGACCTCCCTGAAGGCCATATCGGTGAAGGCTGGATGATCGCCGACCACCCGAACGGAACCTCGTCCGTCGTAAACGGCGAGCTCGCGGGACAGGGCCTGGACCAGATCCGTGAAAGCTACGGACGGGAATGGTTCGGCAGCAAAGGTTATTCGGAAACAAACGGAAGATTCCCTCTACTGATTAAGCTTCTGGATTGCAACGACAACCTGTCCGTCCAGGTTCATCCCACCGACGACTATGAACGGCTGCCTAAAGGTGAATTGGGCAAGACTGAAATGTGGTACGTTCTTGACGCCAAGCCGGATGCCAAAATCATCTACGGCCTCAAGGAAGGCGTGAACCGCGAAAGTCTGGGCCAAGCGCTGGAAGACGGAAGCGTTATGGATCTTCTTCAGGAAGTGCCAGTCTCGGCAGGGGACACGTTCTATATTCCAGCCGGTACGGTGCATGCTCTGTGCGCGGGCGTTGTCGTGGCGGAAATCCAGCAGAACTCCGATACGACTTACCGGATTTATGATTACGACCGGCCCGGCCTTGACGGCAAGCCGCGAGAGCTGCATATCGAAGATTCGCTGAACGTGACCGCTTACGAAGGCGCTGGCGCAACTTCTATGAAGACGGATAGCGCTGTACCCGGAGAATGGCTGCGTCTGGCGGAATCGCCTTATTTTATCGTGGAAAAAGGCATTGTAAGCGGCAACTGGAGCCTTGAAACCAATCCGGAGAGCTTTACCGTACTCGTAATTTGCGAAGGAAGCGGGCATTTGATCTGGGAAGGCGGCTCCCAGCCGTATTCGGCGGGGGAATGCTACCTGCTCCCGGCCAACCTCGGCACTTATACCATCGAGGGCCAGGCTACCCTACTCCGGTCGTATTTGCCTTAAGCCTTATTAGCATCATAGGCGAAGCTTCCGGCTTGGAGATTAAAGCTTCTCTCAGGTCGCCCTGCCGCTTGTTATTAGGAGGAACAACTGGTGACGGAATATTCCTTTACGATGACCGATCCTCTCGGCGTCCCGATACATGTGTACGAATGGCTGCCGGAGGCCGAGGGTCCCGTCCGGGGCATCCTTCAAATCTCGCACGGCATGTGCGAGACGGCCGCCAGATATGCCCGCTTCGCCGAGCGGTTGAACGCTGCGGGCTACGTGGTGTACGCGGGAGACCACAGAGGACACGGCAAGACTGCGGGAAGAATCGATTTGCTCGGCGATGCTGGGCAAGACGGCTTTTATTGGATGCACCGCAACCTTTTGCAGATTGCCGGAATCGCGTCTGGCAGGCATCCGGGAATCCCTCTATTTTTGCTCGGGCACAGCATGGGCTCTTTTCTGACCCAGAAGCTGATGTGCTCGCCGGGGAGTGAAAGATACGCAGGCTATATTCTGAGCGGAAGCAACGGTCCCCGCGGACTGCTGCGGCTGGGAGAGACGCTCGCAAAGGCTCAGCTGGCGCTCATGGGCGAAAGGCACCGCAGCATGCTGCTGAACGGTATCGTATTCGGCCCCTACAACCGATCATTCTCCCCCTCCCGCACCGCCTTCGATTGGCTGAGCAGCGACCCCGAGGAGGTCGACCGGTTTGTAGATGATCCGTTCTGCGGGGCCATCTGCACGACCCGTTTCTTCCGGGATTTCTTCCGGCTTCTGCAGGATATCCATACCGAAGCTGTGCTGGGTTCCTTGTGTAAGGACAAACCGGTATATTTGTTCTCCGGCGAGAAGGACCCGGTCGGAATGAACGGCCAAGGAATCCTTCGGCTCGCGGAGCTGTATGGAAAGTGCGGCGTTAGCGACCTAGAGGTGAAGCTGTATCCGGATGGCCGCCATGAAATGCTGAATGAAAAGAACCACGGCCAGGTTACAGATGATCTGCTCGATTGGCTGGTCCGCCATCTTCCCCCCGGGCAGGATCTCCTTCGGACGCAATAGGAAATAGCCGTATGAAAACACAAAGACAGGCCTCGTCCGTGCTGGCGAAGGACCTGTCTTTTTACGATTGTCCAAAAATATGCTGTTATTTCCGTCCCACGTACAGGCCGTGATTGCTGATGTCAAGAATGGACGGGCGGCCTCATCCGCTGAGCTGATTCTGCCTTCACCGTCAGGGCGCTAAGGTCCAGTATCATATGCTCTGCCGATATGTATTATTGGCTTATTTTGTTTTTTTATGTCTCACTCTGCTGCGTTTTCTCCTGCGGATACGGATAATGCATACCTTACTGGAAGTATGGTAGACCAGCTTTCCGGGTCCGGCTTGATCAAATTCCGTACGGGCGTCTTCGTCTGCAATCGTACGGATCGGCTCAACCTCGTCTATATATCTTCTGGTGCCTTCCTGATGAAATTCAAGGACGGAGAACAAAACAAACTGGTTGGGAAACAGCTGCCTCATTTCTTGCCACTTCATTTCGCGATCCTCCCTTTTTACCGGTGACCCTCACGGATTAAGCACCGTTATATTCTCAACCGAGTTGATCACAGTTTACCACCTTTTGGGACATGTTTATAGCTTAAAGAGCGGAAAAATAGGGGGGATTCGGAAGGTCGGGCTGCGCTGCTGAGGATTAGCTCCATCGTAGAAGAGCAGGAACACCTGCTGGGGATGAGCCCGCATATGCTGGCCGCTGCCAGGAAACGCAGCTAGATGCTATGCTTCCACACAGGCGCTATGCTTCCCAAGGCATTACGGTAAGCTCCGGCCAGCTGCTCTTCCACTTCTCCGCCTTAGCGTAATACGCGCTTTCCGTAACCAGAGTCTTGTTCGGCCTTACGACCAACTGGAACAAGTCCTCCAGGCCGAAAGGCGCGTAAATCCGCCAGCTTCCGTCCGGCTCCTTCCGAACGCCAAGCGAAGAAGCCGTCGTAGGCCAGCTGTCGATCGCCGCTTCCAGAGAAGCGTAGGGCGTAAGACCGACGCCAAACCGGCCGGGATACCACAGGTGAACGCGGGCCTGATTCTTGATGTCGACAGGAAGAGGAAGCTCCGTAAAAAGACGCTTTCCCCGCTCCACCGCCTCGTTCTCCGCTTCATAGCTTAGATCCGCGTCGTCAAAATAGACGATATCGATATCCGATATTCCATACATTGCCAGCCTGCCCGTAAGCTCGTTCCAGACCGTCTGCACCAAGCAGCCCGCCCCGATATAATATGGATACGGACCGAGGCTTCCCGCCCGTTCGAACAGCGAAGTCAAAAGATCGCTTCGTTCAAAAATGCTGATCAGCCGGTCCCGCAGTTCCTGCGTTTCGATCATCGCTGTCCCTCCCTGCAACCGGCTCTCCTTGAATTTATCCTCATACTCGGCCAGTCGAACCGAACCGCTCATCGGCATGAAGCCTCCTTATGCTCCCTTAACTTAACTTTACAAGTGAAGTGCAAGGGCTCTAACGCTGGCGCCCTTTGCTACTGGAGAACCCGCTGAACCGGCAGGTCATACACTCTCGGCTTCTGGCTCTCATCCTGCTGGTACAGCACGAGCAAGAGGGTGCTTTCGCCGTCCTGCGACGGCGTTCCGGCATCCAGCGCGTTAGCTTCACCGACGCCGCTTGCTCCCGCCCGCAGTCCGCTGATGGAAGACAGCGCCCGGGTCAGCGAGAATGGCAAAATCTCCAGCGCCGCGTATTTTTGCAGCTCCCGCTCGTTGATTCCCGCTGCCGGTATTTCCGGCGCCAGAGCTCCCGCAGCCAAATTCCCTACCGATTCGCCGGACACCGCCGCCGGGGTCCAAGGGTCGCCAAGAAGCTGAGGCCGCTCGGCAATCTCTCGGAGATAGCGCCCCCATTCGTTTTTGCCAAGGACCGGCTCCCACCACACCTTGCGCGGCTTGTACTTGTGGCCGAGGAAATAATCGAGCTTCATGAGGCCCGTGATGATCTCCATCTCCGGCGTGCCGCGCTCCAGCAGAAATTCGTTCAGCCGGGTGAACAAATCCTCCAGCTGGTGCCCGATCTTTTGCCAGCCACGCGCTTCCCAGTAATCGCCGAACTCCTGGAAGAAATCAAACGGAGACGCAAAAATATGGCGGAACAAATACTTGACCGTATGATCCAGCCGGTGGCTGTTCCAGTATTTTTCCAGCACATCCTCCAGCCGCTTCAGCCGCACGATGTCCGAGAACGGCATCACATGGCTGCTCAGGATTTCATACGGCGCATGCTCCATATAGACATACTCGTACTTGGCCGCCTGAGTGCGCAGTCCGGTGCCGCGCAGCATTTTGAGGAAACCGAGCTGAAGCTCTTCCGGCTCCATCGCGAACACATCGTTGAACGTTTTGCGGAACGTCGCGTAATCCTCCATCGGCAGCCCCGCGATCAGATCAAGATGCTGGTCGATGTTGCCGCTCTCCTTGATTTTCATCACCGTGCGGGACAGCTTGGCAAAATTCTGGCGCCGCTTGACCAGCTCATTCGTCTCGTCATTGGTGGACTGCACACCGATCTCGAAGCGAAAAATGCCGGGAGGCGCATGATTCGCCAGAAAATCCAGCACCTCCGGCCGCATAATGTCGGCGGTAATCTCAAACTGGAAGACGCAGCCGCCGTGGTTGTCAATCAGGAACCGGAACATTTCCAGCGCGTACTCGCGGTTGATGTTGAAGGTGCGGTCCAGGAACTTGATCGTTCTGGCTCCATTTTCAATCAAATACAGCAGATCCGCTTTGACCCGTTCAATATCGTAATACCGGACGCCCACCTCAATGCTGGACAGACAGAACTGGCAGTTGAACGGGCAGCCCCGGCTCGTTTCAAAATAGGTGATTCTTTTGCCTAAATCCGGCAGATCCTCCGGAAAACGGTGCGGCGTAGGCAGTGTGTTCAGATCGCTCTTCGGACGCGGAGGGTTCACGATCACCTCTTCTCCCTTGCGGTAAGCTGCCCCGTACACAAAATGGAACCTGCGCCCGTCCCGCAGCTCCTCCAGCAGATGATGGAACGTCTCTTCCCCGTCGCCGCAGACGATGAAGTCAATGCCCGGCTCGCGGTTCATCCAGTACAGCGGCTCATAGGACACCTCCGGTCCCCCGAGGACGATGGAGACATCCGGCATGATTTTCTTCAGGATGCCGATCAGCTTGACCGTCTCTTCGATGTTCCAGATGTAGCAGGAGAAGCCGATCACATCGGGCGATTGCCCAAACAAATCCGAGGCGATGTTCATCACCGGGTCCTTGATCGTGTATTCCGCCAGCTGAATGTCGAATTCATGCTGACTGTATGCCTTGAGCAGACGGATGGCCAGCGAGGTGTGAATATACTTGGCGTTGAGTGTGGCCAGGACGATCTTCATGCTGCGTATGCCCCTTTACGATTCATTGGAATACAATTCGCTTTGAAAAAAATCCAGAAATTCCTTCCCGTATTTCCGGTATTTCACTTCCCCGACGCCCTTTACCTTCAGCATTTCTTCTTCCGTCTGCGGGCAGACCACGCTCATCTCCCGCAGCGTCGCGTCGTTGAAAATAATATAAGACGGCACGTGCTCCCGGCCCGCCAGCTCGCGGCGGATCAGGCGCAGCTGCTCGAACACCGTCTCGTTGACGGCCGACGGCGAGAGGTCGCGGCTGCGGCTGCGGTCCCTGCC
>NZ_ASSD01000528.1 GCF_000520715.1 Paenibacillus zanthoxyli JH29 | reverse complement strand
CGTATCAATAAGCAACCGTTGGAAACGATTGATCGCTTTGACTAGGTTATAATCTTAATTGCGGTTTATATAATACAATTTTACCGATTGTTTTTCCAGATTCGATTTTAGCATGGGCAAGTTTCAAGTTCGCAGCATTAATCGGCGATATTTTCTCTGTAACAGTGGTGCGAATTTTCCCTTCATCAACAAGTTCTGCTAACCGATTCAGCAAACGATGCTGTTCTTCGATATCCTCTGTAATGAACCTCCCCAGCTTACACATCGTTTAGAAGCAGGGGTTTCTTACCAGCCCTTACCGTTACTTTCGATAAGCACATAGGTTGGCTATC
>NZ_ASSD01000527.1 GCF_000520715.1 Paenibacillus zanthoxyli JH29 | reverse complement strand
AACCCGCCACTTGGCATGGTATGCCTTGGGAGTCTGTCACGCAGCAGCTTCAGGTTAACGTGCAGCGCGGCCTAACGGCGGTTCAGGTGAACGAATCGCGCGGCCGGCACGGAATGAATCGGCTGGCCGAGAAGGAGCATACCCCCTGGATTGTCTCGTATGCTAGCCAGTTTAAAGAGTTTACGACGCTGATTTTGCTGGGCACCTCGGTGCTCGCCCTGTTTACGGGCGGATTGTTCGACGGTCTCGCTATGGGCGCCGTGCTGCTCGCCAATGCGGCGATCGGTACGTTTCAGGAGCGAAAAGCCGAGCGGATCGTGGAAAGCTTGAATCAGTTTCAGCCTCCGGCCAGCAAGGTCATCCGTGATGGTGCGGAACAAAATATAAGCGCCATCGACCTGGTGCCGGGCGACATCGTCTGCCTTGAGCCGGGCGACCGGGTGCCTGCCGATATTCGCCTGATTCGCGCATGGAACCTCGAAGTGAACGAATCGGCGTTAACCGGCGAATCGGTCCCCGTCGTGAAGCAGGAGACCGAAGCCGAAGGAGAGTGCCCGCTGTCTGAGCGCAGCTGTATGCTGTACATGGGCACGGATATCTCCTGCGGCAAAGCCTTGGGTGTTGTCGTCCAAACCGGCATGAACACGGAATTCGGTCACCTGATGTCGCTGCTCAAAACCAATGAAAAAACAACAACGCCGCTCCAAGAAAAGGTTACGTCCATTAGTAAAAAATTTATCAAGTGGGCGTTTATCGCCGGAAGTATCGTATTTGTATCCGGGCTTCTGCGCGGCGTTCCGTTTCCTCAGTTGGTGAGCACCTCGATCACGCTCGTCGCCTCGGCGATTCCCGAGGGGCTTCCGGTTACCATCACGATCGCGCTGAGTGCGGGCATTTTCCGTATGGCCAAGAAAAATGCGCTCGTCCGTAAGCTGTCGGCACTTGAGACACTGGGCCATGCGACGATCATCTGTACGGACAAGACCGGCACACTGACGAAAAATGAAATGACGGTCAAGCAAGTCACCGCTATCGGCCGTGCCTGGGAGGTATCCGGGAGCGGATATGACCCAGCGGGCGATTTCTTGGAAAAGAGCCGGGCTGACAAAGGCTCCGGCCTGCCGGATTCCCCGGCAAATGAAAACTCCGCTGCGCAGCCGGAACTGCAGCGAATCCTGCAGATCGCCTGCCTGTGCAACAACAGTAAATTGGTCAAGCAAGGAGACGCCTGGTCGATGCAAGGAGATCCGACCGAAGGCGCGCTGCTGGCGATGGCCTATAAAGGAGGGGTCAAGCCGGAGCAGCTGACCCACTGGCATCGCGGCGCGGAGGTTCCTTTTGACTCCGGCACGGGAAAAATGAGCGTGGTATGCAAGGACACTACGTCCGGGCAGACCTGTTATATTTTCTCCAAGGGCTCCGTAGAATCGATTCTCCGCCGCTGCAGCAGATACCAGCAGAACGGTGAAGTCTATCCGATCACGGAGCAGCTTCGAACGGATATCCTGAAGGAAAGCGAACGGCTCGCTTCCAGCGCTCTGCGTGTGCTTGGCTTCGCCTACCGTACGCTGGAAGCGGATGAGCATGACCAGCAGGCAGACCTCGACGAGCGGGATATGATCTACGCCGGCATGGCCGGCATGATCGATCCGCCGAAGGCTGATGTGCAAAAAAGCATCGAAGAAGCGCTCTCCCTCGGCGTGAAGCCGATCATGATTACCGGGGATCATCCGATCACGGCGATCGCCATCGCCGAGCAAATCGGCATTATGGGCAGCAGCCAGCCGGGTCAAGTCCTCACCGGTCACGAACTTGACCGTATGAGCGACGAGGAGCTTGAGCAGTCTGTCGACCGGGTGTCCATCTTTGCCCGTATGACGCCTGAGCATAAGCTGCGCATCGTCAGCATGCTCCGCAAAAAAGGGCATATCGTTGCCATGACCGGGGATGGCGTGAATGACAGTCCGGCGATCAAGCGGGCTGACGTCGGAATCGCGATGGGCCAGGCCGGCACGGAGGTCAGCAAAGCGACCGCCGATATCGTATTGAAAGAAGACCACTTCGGCTCCATCGTAGAGGGGGTCAAGGAAGGCCGTACAATTATCGGCAATATCCGCAAGGCTCTGGGATGTCTGCTCACCGGCAATCTCGCGGAAATTCTCGTAACGAGCGTTGCGGTGATATTCGGTATGCCGATTCCGCTCGTTCCCATTCAAATACTGCTTATGAACATGCTGACCGACGCACTGCCGGCCATGGTTCTGGCCGTCAACCCAGGCAGCAAAGTGAAGCGGACGAAACGGGCGAACATTGTGGACAAACCGCTATACCGCAAGGTCATTACGCGCGGCGTACTGCTTGGCGCGGGGGCGCTCGGTCTGTTTGGTCTGGCTCTGGCCTCCGGGCAGCCCGTGGCTATGGCGCAAAGCGTCGCTTTCGCGACGCTGGTGGCAGGCCAGCTGATCCAAACGTTCTCCTGGCGCCAAGAAGACAGCGAGCAAACGATGGGCGATTGGAGTAAAGACCGCTTCCTGGTCGGCGCATTGAGCATCTCCTGGCTCGCCCTGCTGGGCGCGCTGTATGTTCCTCCGCTCAACCAGTTTTTCCATACCGCGCCAATTCCCCTGCAGCTCTGGGGGCCTATCCTGCTCGTCGCAGGTTCGATTTCCTGGCTCTCGAGGCCGATCCTGTCCTTCCTCGAAAGGAAGGATCAGACGACGGGTACGGCGGCCCCCTCCTATTCCGCAGCCTAGCTGCGGGATAGGCTTTTTCTATCAACTTAAGGAGGTTACCTGAACATGCTGGAAAAAAACACGGACAGATTTATCGTGGGCACTGCGCTTGCCTTTGCAGCCTCCACCCTTTGGCCGATTGTGAAAAATACCTTGAAGCCGCTCGCAGAAACCGGGACGCAGAGTACCGCAGGTTTGACAGGCCGTATTCAATACGCCCTGCAGATCGCCCGCGACGAAATGGAAGACATTGTCGCCGAAGCGCAATTTGAACGGATGAGAAAGCGGCTGGATCAGGAGATTTCTGCGGAATCCTCTTCAGCCGGAGAGACGGGAGGGACACTGCGTGCAGAATGAAGCCATTGATCAGCATCTTCAGGAGGCGCTGACGCATTTGGAGGAAGCCATCAATCTGAGCATACATAGCGTGATGGATAATCAAGCCTCCAGTAATGAGATTGGCGGCAAGTGGGAGCAATTTTTAGGCCAGTTCTACGGTATGGTTAAGGATAAGGGAAAAAAATCACGGATCAACCTGCTCAGTTGGATCTCTTTTGCCAAAATCCGCTGACAAGCAAACCAAGAATTCTCCGGCAGCAGGCCCCTCGGCCTGCTGCTTCAATTTTTATTTCTCCCACGAAAAAGAACCTCGTTTTAGCGGCAGTTTTTCTTACAACTCAAAAAGCCATTCATCTTCGTTAACATTCACCAAGTTCCTCAATCTTCAAAAAAATACCAATAACTTGTCTCCGTCCCTCAGCAATACCGATTTATTACCGGTTAAACCGGAAGAACGAAATTGGAAGGCGTTTAACTTTACTTCCATCCGGATGGCCTCTTCCCGAAATGGATCACTTTCAAACGCAGAGGATATATAGCAACTACCCTGTCTTTATTGACTGTCCCATGGAAAATAATGGGGAAATCTAAGCTAACGTTGGAGGTAGAAGACCTTTACAAGTTAACCGGGAATGTGGCAACCGCCATTGGAGCCCTGGTATCATTGATTAGGCAATTTGTTCCTTCGTTAAAATACTTATATGATATTTCCTGGTTCGTAGGGGTATTGTTTGCTTTCGTTACGTATATTGTCCTGATGAGACTGCATCCGCCGGCTGACCGCCCAAGCGCCCTTTCCGCGAATGCATATGATGATTATGCCTACACATTGAAAGGAGCGATCACATATGGGATTTTTCCAACGCCGGGAACCGGCCAAGGATTTCCAGGGTTCCCGGGCGGACCTGGCATGCCGGGAGGACCGGGGTTTTCAGGTGGATTTCCCGGGACTCCGGGACTTCCGGGAGGTGCACCGGGAGGCGTTCAAGCGCCGACGGCTCCTCCACCGCAATTCGTACCGCAAATGTCGGCCACCACATTTGCCATCGACCCCGGCGGGATCAGACGCTGCCTGTTCCGCAACACATACATTTGGCTGAACAACGGCGAGCAATTTTGGTTCTACCCGGTATTCGTCGGGCGTAATTCTATTGCCGGGTTCAGATGGTTCGGTTTCTTCTGGGCGTACTTTGGCATTGATTTGAATCAGATTCGCTCGTTCACCTGCTTCTAAGGCAGACAGTGAAAGAGAACAGCCTGCGGGCTGTTCTCTTTGTCGTGCGACTATTCGTGTTTTCCGCTATCATCCAAGAGTCAACGGTTAGGTCGTACACTGGATAGTAGTGAGGATCCAGAAGATATTTTTATATCTACTGAAGTAGGCTCGCTAGAAAATCCGGAGGAACCAATATTTGCACTTATTCTACCTGAAAATGATAGCATGATGAATAATAAGTTACAAACATTGACTTTTGGAAAAAGAACCGGCAAGGACCATCTTTTCACCTATATCAAAATAGCCCCACAAAGTGAGGCCTATGCTTCGATGCTTATTCCAAATACTTTGCGGGGACCCCGAAAACTTATAAATTCTTTACCGAGCTCTGCCCACAGCAAAACTCGGTTCTCTTTCGGCCAGCTTTCGACTTAATTAGGCGAGCTTCACCCATTCCCCTTGGGCATCCGCCGACTTCATCTCCGCTTCCACGACTTCCAGCGATTCCGCCGCGCTTTCCGGTGTACACACGTTAACAGGCTTGTCATGGATGACCGCATCCAGGAAATAATCCAGTTCCCGGTAATAACCGGCTTCAGGCGAAATCTCCGGGGTAAAGCCAGGTGCATCATTCGGATTCACCTTGACCGTACTGCCGTCAAATACTACACTGCCCCCTTCAAAATTAACCCGATAGCCCATGTAAAAGCCGAAATCGCCCTCCAGCGTCCAGTCCACCTGGGAGTTGATGACCTTCCCGTCTTTATAATAATAATGGGTCGAGGCGATATCGTATCCGCTTCCCGGAAGCACATTGCGCCCAAGCGTCGATACTTTTTCCGGCTTGCCGAACAGATAGTTGATCATATCCGTATCGTGTATATGCATGTCCATAATACAGCCGCCGCTCAGCTTTTCATCGAGGAACCAGTCCTTCGGCGCGCCGGAACCGCGATAGAAATAACCTTCCGTCGCCTGACCGAACTTGCCGCTGGCTACAACTTCCTTCAAGTATTCATAGCCCGGCCAGAACCGGAGGCACTGCCCGATCATAAGCTTCTTGCCGCTGCTCTTAGCCGTCTCGACCATCTTCCGCGCGTCCGCCGAATGCCTTGCCATCGGCTTCTCGCAGAATACATGAAGCCCGCGCTCCAGCAGCGAGCAGGCCATTTCGGCATGCAGATACGTAGGGACTGCCAGACTGACGGCATCCAGCTCCTCGTTAGCCAGCATGTCTTCCAAATCACGATATAGATGGTATGCGGACAAATCATATACTTCACGGGCCGTACTCATATTTCCGGTCGCCTTTTGGCCCTTCAGTTCTTCAATCCGCGGGTCACAGACCGCCGTCAGCGTGATCGGATAGCCGTCTTCATTCAGCTTGACGTAATGATCAAAATTCATCCGGCCCATGAAACCGAATCCTACCAGTCCTACTTTAAACATTTCCCTCACTCCTGCTTAGGCTTTGTAATCCGTCCGGCCCAAAATAGCGTCCATCGACGCGGAAGTATTGAAGATGATCTGCTCGGTGTAATGCTTGTAAGCAAGAATCATCTCGCCTGTCACATAGCCGTCGTATCCAATCTCTCGAAGGGCGCTAACGACTGCGGGATAATCCACGTCTCCGGCGAGCAGGTCCACGAACCCGTGAAGACCTCCCGCTTCCCGGCGGTAATCTTTGAAATGCACCTTCTTGATCCGGTCGCCCAGAATCCGCACCCATTGCTCCGGATAGCCGGAGTGTACGATATTCCCCACATCCAAGTACGAGCCTACGAAGCGCGAGCCAATCGCATCAATAAATCCGCGCATTTCAAGCGGGGACAGCAGAAATTTATTCCACACATTCTCGATGCCGATGGCTACGCCCAATTGCTCGGCCTCCGGCGCCAGCTTGCCGATCGCCTCCAGCGCTCTGTCATAGGCTTTGTCGTAGGCGACAACCTCGGAGCCCGGGATAAAATCCACGCCGACCGCACCCGGAATAACTAGGATGGCATCGGCTCCGAGAACGGCTGCGAGCTCAAGCTGTTTTTTGCAGACATCTATCATTTCCCCCGGGGAAAGCTGATTCCGGTACTCTTGGGAATTGGAACTACCGGCTTCGTTTTTGCTTCGGTCAGTCAATTCTGGCTGGCGCCCGGCATTGCTTTTTTTGCCGTAACGGTCTGCAATACCGCCTGGAATACGATTGTCACTTCCGTTCGTCAAGAGACTATTCCCTCGGATATGATCGGACGGGTTCTTGGTTTTTCACGAGTATTGACTCGCCTTGCCATGCCTTTAGGAGCAATGACAGGCGCTGCGCTTTCCGAATGGACCGATCCCCGGGCAGTATTTGCCGTTGCGGCAGCAGCCAAGATCTTGGAAGTAACGATTGCTTTGATCACACCGATTCGAAGACTCTAATTATTTAACATACTGTCCCTAACCTTACGGCAATGCAAGCTTCCCCAGCACCGTTGAACGACCTGCGCCTGTAGCGGAAGGGAGATGGTTGCTGATACCGTGCATGAAATCATTTCCCAGCAGCGTGAAAATGACCACCTCCTTCGCATCATCGCTAAATGGAGGTTCTTTGTCATGAACTTTTCCAGGCAGATTACGAAAAAAGGTGTCCCGCAGCCATCCGGAGATGACGGGCGGAACACCTTTTGTTGATATTAGAATATTAAGATACCTTCTTCTCCAGCATACGGAAGATAATAACCGCCGCCTGAGCGCGGTTCGCGATGCCCTTCGGTGCGAATTTTCCTGCATCCACACCGTTCACAATTCCAAGCTCGGTCAATTGCGCGACTGCTTCCTGTGCGTATGGCGCAATTTTAGACTTGTCGGCGAACTTCTGCAGCGCCGCATTCTTATCTACCGGCTGCAGTTGTCCTTTAAGGGCGTTCACGATCATAATCGCCATTTCTTCACGGCTAATTTCACGTCCCGGCTCGAATTTGCCGCTTCCGGAACCTTTTACAATACCGGCCTTAACCGCTGCGGCAATCGAATCCGAGTACCAAACGCCCTGCTTAACATCTTTGAATGTATTGCTTGCTCCGGTATCCGTCAGGCTCAGCGAACGAACCAGCATCGTAACGAATTCCGCGCGGGTAACATTTTTGGCCGGTGCAAAATTACTGCCGTCCACGCCTTTGATGATGCCTTTGGCCGCCAAGGCATTGATCGCTTCCTGCGCCCACGCAACTTTGCCCAGATCCTTG
>NZ_ASSD01000526.1 GCF_000520715.1 Paenibacillus zanthoxyli JH29 | reverse complement strand
CTTGGGGCATTTCGCTGCTGGGGGTTGCAAACTTAGGGTTGTTGCAAGCCGTAATGCTGTACGGCTGGAATCTCAATCTGCTCTTGCGCTACAACATCTCGTTCACAGCGTTGTTCTTCTTGACGCTGATCGGCGTCTTGCTTTACCTACGGTTCAAAGGTCTTGATCAGCAAAGGGACGTTCCGTCACAGGAGGAGAGGCACTGGAAGTGGCTCGGCAGCATTTACGCGAATCCCGAAGACCCGGCGTTGTTCGTTCCGGATAGATACGGATTCGGATGGACGATCAATATGGCTAATCCGCTCGGTAAGATCATAGCCGCTGCGATGATAGCCGTTCTGGCGACCGCCATTCTCGTAATCATTTTCAATTTTCGATAAATAAAGCAATCTTCGGAAGGAGAGTTTAAATGAAGAAAAACCGATGGATAATGGGAGCTTTGCTAGCTTGGTGTCTGGTGCTAAGCTCCTGGGACGGCAACACAGCACTGGCTGCAATGCAGAACATAGAAGCGGCACTGAATACATCCGAGGTGATCGAGTCAAGCTCTGTACCGTTAACCGTGCTAACGGCGGCAGTGGACTCGCCTTCTAACGAGGCTTTGATCACCTACGAAGTAACCAGGAAAGCTGCAAAGGAGAAGGCAGATCTCCTCACGAAAACTTACGGCACGAACAGCGTGCAGTACGCCATTATCGATCATGGCAACATCGTCGTATCCGGCCAATCCGGCAAGAATGATGAGCAGGGACAGAAGCCGCTCACGAAAGACACGCTGTACGGGATCGGCTCGACGAGTAAAATGTTTACCACGGTTGCCGTCATGCAGTTGGTCGACCAAGGGAAAATCGATCTCGATGCGCCGGTCGTCCAGTATATCCCCGAGTTTACGATGAAGGATGAACGCTACAAACAGATTACGCCGCGCATGCTGCTGAATCATTCTTCCGGTCTGAACGGATCGTCGATGACGAACGCCGTTTTATTCGAAGATAACGATACTTACGCCTACGACACACTGCTCAAGCAACTGGCCGGTCAGACCTTAAAGGCGGACCCGGGCGCTTATTCGGTTTACTGCAATGACGGATTTACGCTGGCCCAGATTCTGATCGAGCGAGTCAGCGGAATGGACTTTACCTCTTATATCCATCGATATATTACGGAACCTCTGGGTATGGCCAATACGAAGACGCCGCTTGATTCTCCGAACACAGCGAAGATGGCGGGACTCTATTATCCTACCTATACAGGACAACTTCCCAACGAGACGTTCAACTTGATCGGAATTGGAGGCATCTATTCCACAGCGGAAGATTTGGGTCGATTCTCGCAAATTTTCACGGGGGAAGCAGAAGAAGTCTTGTCCGGCAAATCGGCTGCGGCCATGGCGCAAGACGAGTACAAGACACCTTTGTGGCCTGACAATGCGGACAACTCAATCGAATACGGTCTCGGCTGGGACAGTGTCAATCTGTATCCCTTCAGCGAATACGGGATGAAGGCGCTGACCAAAGGCGGGGACACGCTTCTCTATCACACGTCGCTCGTTGTGCTTCCCGAGCAGGACATGGCGGCAGTTGTTGTTACTTCCGGCGGGAGCAGTACGATCGACCGGATGCTGGCGAACGAAATCCTGCTTCAGGCGCTGAAGGAGAAAGGGACAATTGCCGAATTCAAGCCTGAGAAGTCGTACGGCGCGCCAATAAAGGCTGATATGCCGGAATCCGTGCTGCAGTATTCGGGAATCTATAGCGCGACCAATGCAACGATAAACATCGATATTACCGAAGACGGCGTCATGTCCATCACTTCGGAGCAGTTGCCCGATAATCCGGCCCAGATCTACGAGTATTCGGCGGACGGCACGTTCCGGAGTGCGGATGGGAATACGATGATCAGCTTCGTGACGGAAGAGAACGGCCGCACCTACTTATGGATTCGTCAATACGCTTCGTTGCCGGATCTTGGGCAGATGGCTATATCAGTGTACAACGCCGAGAAGCTCCAGCCCCAAGATCTTCCGACAGAGACCAAAGAAGCATGGATTCAGCGCGACGGCAAGAAGTATTATCTGCTGAATGAGAAGTATACGTCGCTCGTTTATTTGGTGTTGCCGCCCATCCAATTGAATATGTCGAAACAATTGCCAGGGTATGCGTTAGATAAGCGAATAACAGGCCCGAATACGGCCATCTCCGAATTGCAAATTCCAGGATTGAGCGGGCGGGATCTCTCAGGTTATACGTTCTTTACACAGGACGGCGTTGAGTACCTGGATCATGGTGGAAGAATCTTAGTAAACGAAGCTGCCGTGAAGCCCATCTACATCGCTAAGAAGTCAATCGTTACGATTCCGCCCAGCGGATACGCCCGATGGTATACGATAAGCGACAAAGACGAGGGCAAGACCGTTAAGGTGAGCATGTCCTCGAACGCTTCCTTCGCTGTTTATAATGCAAAGGGAACATGCATCTACTTCAGTGTCATCGGAAGCAAGGATCAGGTCGCGCTGCCCGCGGGAGGATCCATTGTTTTCGCCGGGGATGCCGGCACGAAGTTCGAGATTTTCGCGCAGTAACGTCACAATAGGTATTTCATAACTGGCCAGCTAAAAACATCCATAAAAAGTGCCTCGATTCATTCCAATAGGTGAACATTCAACTAATATGAACGAGGCGGTCAATACCTCATTAAGAAATTCATGAAATAATTTTTTAGAGAGGAGGGAAATATCCATTTTCGAATGGGCTTAAAATCTTGGCACGAAGGCAAAGACGTTGACGGTGGTTAACAGTCTGATATTCGCGGGTTGGGTACCGCATTTCAATCCATCCGTCGCGGAGCTGCCTCGGACTAACGGCGCACGTTTGGCCTTCAATCCGTGCCTAGTGCATAGTTCAACAGGAGGGCTCTCCTTACCGGGACTTTGCTTTGCCTCCGAGCCAAAACTTTAATTCTTCCCTTTAAAACCATATTGGGTTTCTTATG
>NZ_ASSD01000525.1 GCF_000520715.1 Paenibacillus zanthoxyli JH29 | reverse complement strand
CCGTCAACATTGTCGGCGGCGGGCTCAGCGGAGTCGAGCTTGCCGCCGAGCTGCGGGAAAGCCGGCCTGATCTTAACATTACCATTCTCGATCGGGGCGAGCGGGTGCTGTCCGCTTTTCCCGCGAAGCTGTCTAAGTATGTGGAAGAATGGTTCACCGAGCATCAGGTGCAGACGCTTGGCCATGTCTCGGTCTCCCATATCGAGAAGGACGCGGTCTTCAACGGTTCGGAGGCTATTCCTTCCGACGTGACGGTCTGGACCGGAGGCATTCAGCCGGTCAAAGTGGTTCAGGAGCTCAATCTGGCGAAGGACCACGGCGGAAGAGTGATTCTGGGCCAGTATCATCAGGTCCCGGACTATCCCGAGGTGTATGTGATTGGGGACTGCGCCAGCCTGCCGTTTGCGCCCAGCGCCCAGGCGGCGGGAGCCCAAGGCGAGCAGGTTGCGCAAATTTTGCGCGCCCTGTGGCGCAATGAGACGCCGAAGCTGGGCAAAATCAAACTGAAGGGAACGCTCGGTTCCCTGGGAAAAAGCGAAGGCTTCGGGCTGCTGGGCCGTCGGTCCGTCATGGGCCGGGTGCCCCGCATTCTAAAGAGCGGAGTGCTGTGGATGTCCAAGCGGCATTTCGGATAATCCGGTCAGTCCAGCTCAAGCAGGTCCCAGGCTTCCAATTCTCTGATCTTAGTCTCTATGGCTGCTTCCAGCTCTTCGGCCGAATCTGCGGCGATAACTTCACCGTTAACCATGGCGAACGGCTCGAAGCGGCACTGGCTGCAGTTGCCCAGGCAGGTGTACTCGACAACATCGTAATCCATATTTTGTTCCAGTTTATTCTTCAGCGCTTCGGTGCCATGCCCCAAATTGCTGACACAAAATTCAATAATTGGTCGCATATAGTTCTCCTTGGCCATTACTAACCGTTTTATTTTTTAAATATTTGTACTATAATATACGTACGAAAGGAGTGATTGAGAAATGAGTGAGAATACACAAAGTACTAGCATGTATGATGAAGTGCTGGAAGTTCTTGATAAACTGCGTCCGTTTCTGCAGCGCGACGGCGGCGACGTTGAACTGGTCGACGTTGAAGACGGAATCGTGAAACTGAAATTGATGGGTGCCTGCGGCAGCTGCCCAAGCTCCACCATTACGCTGAAAGCCGGAATCGAACGCGCGCTCATCGAAGAAGTTGAGGGCGTTGAGGAAGTCGTTCAAGTATTCTAATTTTTGCGTAAACCCATCCCGGTTGTTTGCTAAGGCAAATGGCCGGGATTTTTTTGTTCAATCACCTTATAAAAAATGAACTTGAGATTTTCCCATTTAGGAATCGTTCGTAACTTCGAGGAATGTTTGGACTTACAGAGACAAAGGCGATCTCTACCGCTCCTACAGTTCCAAACTTCCCCTTCGTTACTCCTTACCCTTATGTCATTTTTTCAAGTTCATCTTATATTGTCTATCGGTCATTATATAAAATTTTATATATTGCTACAACTATTCGAAGGCGGTAATGGCAAAATCCCGCACGGTCCAAAGAGGGCTGCACGGGATTTTGTTTAAATCATGGACAATTAGAATGCCGGAATGATGGAGCCTTGGTATTTGTCTTCGATAAACTTCTTGGCTTCCGGGGAGGTCAGCGCGGCAGCCAGCTTCTTGATCGCTTCCTTGTCCTTGTCCTCCGAACGGGTAACAAGCAGATTCGCATATGGGGAATCTCCGCTCTCGATGAACAGGGCGTCCTTCGTTGGAACGAGGCCCGCAAAGCTCACTCCGGCACCGCCAGCCCACAGAAATCTGCCTGCCCTAGTATAAAATATTTTACATGATTTGTCATATATTTTTAAAGGTTATTGTTTGTTTTATTGCGATTTTGAAAACTCCGGCCGAGTTGTTCATTGCTGTAACGGAAGACTTCGGCCAGAGTTTTGCATACCATTTCCAGCCCCTGGCGCAGATCCTCCAGATGCTCGTCAAGATCCTCAAGCTGGATTTTATCGTGCAGACCTTGATGCCGCTGCCACAGATCGTCCTGCATTTCGGAATTCATATAATGAATTTCGGCGTTGCGTCGGTTACGCAGCTTTTGCAGCGGGTCGCGGTACGAATCCTTGATCTCCTCCAGCCTGCCGGACAGCTCTCTATGCCTCTTGGACGAGCGGAACCGCCGCAGCACGGTAAAGTAGGAAAAATGGACTTTTACTCTAGAGGTGTTCAGATCGTACAGCGTGTTCAGCACCGTGCCCAGCTTGTCCAGCAGGGAGAAGACGCGAATAAAGCCATTTTTGTAAAAATAGACATACCGCGCATAGTCACCCTGTTCGCTCACGGACATCTCATCCATGCTCCCCGCCTTTACCGATTTGCGAAAAAAGGAAGCGGCGAACAAGCTCTGCTCCAACTCGTCGAGTGAAGAGATCAGTCCTTGAATCCAAATCTCTAGCTTCCGGTATTCATGGTCATGGTCTTCATCGTCATTCATTTCTTTGCGGAGCATCGACTCCGCTTCGGTCATAGATTCCATAGCATCGGCCAGCAATCCGGTATTCTCGCGGGGAGGCTCCCCCAGGATCGTCCGCAGCATAATCCGTCCTCCTGTTAAGCGTTCAACGCAAACGCATGATTAATTATCTTATACCCGCAGGGAAATAATTCTTCCAGTTGCGGTCGACCAGCTCTACGATCTCCTCCCTCGGGAACAGCTCGTCCGGGTATCCCGGCTTCATGCGGGCGTCAATGACGATGGGGAGCTCATAGCCGATATGATGATTTTTGACCGTAGCTTCGGCAAAAATATCGGTGGCCGGGTTGAAGCGGGTGAACACCGTCCACAGGAAGGAGGTCTGCGTCTTCACCGTTTCGGCGGCATTGTCGACCAGAATGACGAGCGGCCAGGCGGTTTTCTTCTCGCGAAGGGCGCCGACTAGGCGCTGCGGAAGCTCCGGATCTTCCGTATAGGCCGGGCCGGAGACGACGAGACAGCCGCCGCAGTATGGCAGCGCCGCATGAATGCCGGGAAGATTGCCATCCTCGTAGCTTCGCGGAAGCTTACGCACTTTTTCGCCGATGCCCATCATGACGCCCTTGCTGCCGTGATTCATTCTTTGGCCGGTATAATCGAGCGTATCATGCGATGTTTTGTTAAAAATAAACAGATCGACCGCCGGGTCGAACCGCTCCAGCACCGTTTCCAGCAGCTTCGGAAAATCGGACAGATCGACCGGCTCGTTCGTCAGAATCAGGAACTTGGTCAGAGACAGCTGCCCTTCACCCAAGATGCGGAAGGCCGAGACCAGCGCTTCGCGCGAATAGCTCTCCCGCACGACGGCGGACGCCAGCGTATGCGAGCCCGATTCCGAGTATGCCCACAGGGAGCGAACGGACGGCATGACGAGCGGATAAGCCGGAGACAGCAGCCGCTGAAGGAAGTCGCCAAGGTAGTAATCCTCCTGCCTTGGCTTACCGACAATGGTCGCCGGATAAATGGCGTCCTTGCGGTGCCACATGCGCTGCACATGCATGACCGGGAAGTCATGCTTCAGCGAGTAATAGCCGTAGTGGTCTCCGAACGGCCCTTCCGGTCTGCGCTCATGCGGCGGGACCAATCCGCGGATCGCGAATTCTGCCTCCGCCGGAATCCGGTGGCCGCCCATCGGGTCCTTGACCATCGGCAGGCGGCCGCCCAGCACCATAGATGCCAGCAGCAGCTCCGGCATGCGCTCCGGCACCGGGGC
>NZ_ASSD01000524.1 GCF_000520715.1 Paenibacillus zanthoxyli JH29 | reverse complement strand
ATTTTGAAACATCTGACGAGAATTTGCATTCTCATAGATGGCATTTCAAAAGCGTGAAACACGCCGTGAAATCCATCTTTTTTTGGAACTCGCTAAGCGAATTCCCACTCACTCGTTGTTCAGTTTTCAAAGATCAAACTTGGTTGCCGCCGTTCAACTTTGCCTCAGCAACAACTTTTATAATATATCATACACTCTACAGAAACGCAAGCTTTTTTTGAAAGTTTATTTCATCTTGTCGGTAAAAGCTTATGTCCCCCGAGGACGACTTACCTATAATACCTCTTCTTTGGCAATATGGCAACCCCTAAATAGAAAAAAACAATCCACTTATTATTTAAGCGGATTGTACATTTTATTCATGAAGCTTTCAGTTGCTTAATAATACTTCGCACCGCTGTATTTGCTGGCGTTTTTAAAAAGGGAGACCGCTTTATTACTCTTACCTAAGCCGGCGTCTACCGTCGTATCAATAGTCACCCACTGCCCATCAATGAGGACTTCATTCCATGCATGGTATTGAGATACATAGCTGCTTTCACCCATCACAAGCTTAGCGGGAACATTCACGCTGCGAAGCATAGCTGCAAAGAGGGAAGCATAGTCGTAGCAGATTCCTTTTTTGCTGGCAAGCGTTCTGTCGATGTCCGGCATATAATCGGTGGATACGTTGGCTGCCAAAGCGTAGTCGTATTTTACATTGGAGACGATATAGTTATAGATGGCGGTTACTTTTTCTTTGTCGGTGTTGGCATTCTGGGTGAGTTGTTTCGCTTTTTGGATCGCTTTGTCGGACAGACTCCATTTAATATTCTGCACAGAGCTCAGATATACGGCGTTAGGGTCGCTCACCGAAAGATCGATAGAATCGGAATATATGATTTTATACTTGTTGCCGCTGGTATTCTCAAGGATGGAAACTTTATAGGAGCCGGTGCCTAGCTGCAGCGGGAAGGACTCGTTGGGCTCTGATGCGAAGAGGTTGTAAGTATACCTGCTGCCGTTCTTGGTGATCATCAGTTTCGTGCGCTTGCCCTGAGGAACGTTATATTGAATGCCAACAATACCTTGGCTTAAATTCGAAGTGTCGAGCCATTCGGAATTGCCGCTCGCGGCGGCTGCCGGGGTAACCGGAACGGAGTTGGCTAATGTAAATAATATGAGAAGTATGAAATAAAACTTCTTCATAGATAAAACTCCTTTCGGTAGCTGGCTGCCACCCTCGCGGGAAGGCCCTTTAGCTTTGCGTCCCTACCTTTCGATAGGTTTGCCATTGTCGTACAAGTTCCATCTCTTAAAAAATATTTGGTATAAGTACCATTATTTATACTGATGAGCAAATAAAAAAAGCTTTTGCATTCGGTAGCTGGCTGCCATCCTTGCGGGAAGGCCCTTTAGCTTTGCGTCCCTATCTTTCGATAGGTTTGCCGTTATCGTGTTTAGCTTTTCTAATATCAGATTACCATATTTATATGAATTATCAATAGGAAACTAGGAAAATATACCTGGTCAATTACCTATTTTTCCATACTTCCGCCACAGTCACGGAAGCTTTGCGTGCACAATTAACCGATGTGTCGGATTAATCAGCGGATCGCATGTGATGAGCGTAAGGATGCGGTCTTTATGGTTGCCTTCCAGCACGGACACGTCAGTAGGCGCGACAATCGAGATATCGTAGACCGTATAGTCATAAACCTTCCCTTGGGTCTTAACGGTAATCGTATCGCCAATCTTCACCTCGTTCAGACGGTTGAACAGCCTCCCCTTGGTATGGGCGCGGTGAGCGGCGATAGCCGCATTCCCGATTTCTCCAAGCGGAGCGGTCTCGGTCAAATGCACGGCCGCATGCCGCATATTCGCTTTGGTGGCTCCTTCAAGCACGGGCAGCTTTACGTCGATTTTATCAATCTCAATTAGCGCGATAGCTTTCTCGTTTACGTCTGATCCGCCTTTATCCGCTGCAAGCTGCGACGGCTCGTCCAGTGCCGATTCTTCGGCAAGCAGTTGTGTCACCTTAGCGTACTTGAGCCGCAGATCGGGATCGGCCGAATTCTGAGCCGTCTCCGCGCTTTGTTCAAAACTCTGCTCCGCTTCCTTTAGCAGCTTCTGCTGCTGCCAATCTTCAAACCATTCGCTGGCCTTCGGATAAAGGATCAGCAGAACACCGGCGATAATTATGATATAAGAAAGCTTGCGCATTATCTTCACCTCTATCGTCGCTCCGCATCTGTTCCAGAGATCACCTCACCGGAGACAGGCAGAGACTGCTTTGGCTTCACGAACACCCATTTTCTGCTGCCAAAAAAATTGATGATGACCGTAACAAACGTAACCAATACCTTCGACAAAAATTCCTGCAGTCCAAGACGAGTGATTAGAACGCTCATGAGCAGCAGGGATATGCACAGCACGAACAGATTCAATGCTATAAACCTCAGAAGCTGCCTATGATCAAAGCCTTCTTCCTTGCTCCGCTGCCGGTCCTTGAACGTTATTTTACTGTTCAAAATAAAGCTGTTGGCCGTTCCCGCGCCATAAGAGATGATTTGGGCTATGACATAGAACAGTCCAAGCGAATGCAGCAGTGCGAACACGGCCATATCTACCAGCGTATTCAGCAGGCCGACAATATTAAATTTAACGAACTGGAGGATATCGCCGCGTACATTTCTGTTATTCATGGGGTACACCCTTCCGTGATTGTCCGGCTTCCTCCCGAAAGAGCTCGGCTTCCTCTTCCTTCAAGTTTCTGTAGCCTACCTCCTCGCGGACAATGTACAGCGGCCGGTCCTTCGATTCATCGTATATCCGGCCGATATATTCCCCGATTACCCCGAGGATCATAAGCACAATTCCGTTAAACAGCAGGTTCACGCCGACGATGGAGGCCCAGCCGGGTACCGTCCGGGAAGTAAACCACTTCTGCATCAGGACGAAGAACAAGAAGACAAAGCTCGAAAACGAAAGCAAAAACCCAAGGTAAGACGCGATTTTAAGTGGTTTGTGCGAAAAGGACGTGATGCCGTCGAGCGCGAACCGCATCATTTTTTTGAGCGGATATTTGGTCTCCCCGGCAAAGCGCTCCTCGCGGACATACTCCACCATCGTCTGGCGGAAGCCGACCCAGCTGACCAGTCCTCTGACATAGCGGTTCTTCTCCTTCAGTTCGCGCAAAACGTCGCATACCTTGCGGTCAATCAGACGGAAGTCGCCCGTATCGGTCGGAATATCCACGCTCGTCAACCTGCTCAGCAGGCGGTAAAACAGCTTAGCGGTGATTTTTTTGAAAAATGTTTCGCCGTGGCGCTTCAGCCGTTTGGCATACACCACTTCATATCCCTGTTTCCACTTGGCAATCAGCTCAAGTATGACCTCGGGCGGGTCCTGAAGATCGGCGTCGATAACGACGACCGCTTCCCCCTCTGCATAATCCATACCAGCGGTAATCGCGATTTGGTGGCCGAAATTCCGCGAGAAGTCAATCAGCTTCACATGACCGTCCCTACCTGCAATCTCCCGGATGATATCGGCTGAGCGGTCCCGGCTTCCATCGTTTACGAAGATCAGTTCGTACGCGTCTCCGCAGCGGTCCATGACTTCTTTTAGACGCTCGTGAGTATGGGAAATCACTTCTTCTTCATTATACATCGGGACGATCACGCTGTATCTGGCTTTCATTTCTTTTCCTCCTAAATTGTAGACGGCCGTATCCCTAAAAGACCCAAGTCGGGAACCAGCGCAGGAAACCTGTGACGTAGTCCCCGCTAACCTGCATACCCGATAAGACGGGATAGAACATAATAAAGAGCAGCGCCGCCGCAGCGACATACACATAACGAATGACTCTTGACCGGGATTCCGGGAACACGCTGTCCGACAGTTTCAGCAGATAGACCAGCGCCAGAATCATGAACGGGACCATGGCAAAATAATGGTAAAGGAACGTCTCGCGCGGAACGAGCATCCAGGGAATATACTGGGAAAAATAGCCGATCCAAATGACGTATTGCGGCTTTTCGCGGCGTCTCAGCGTCAGCCACAGGACAGCAAGGATAGCAAAAACCCCTGTCCACCAGATCAGCGGATTGCCCATCGTTACAATGCTGCTGGTCTGGCCTGCCGGCAATCCCTCTCCGCCGCTGAAGAACCATACCGGGCGCTTCATAAAGGGCCACTGCCACCACTGAGATGAGAACGGATGGGTAGCCACAAGCTGGCTGTGGTAGTCGTACATATTCTTCTGCGCTTCTAGCAATCCTTTAATTGTATAGCCTTCCGGTGTGACGGACAGTACGGGAATAAACGATAAGCTGTAAATCGCTGCCGGAATAACAATAAAGAAGATAATGCAGGAAGCCAGAGTAATTACGGTTCTGCTCCAGAATGTTCGCGCAGCCTCTTGGCAAGCCGCTGACAGTTCGGGGTCCGCCCGCTTGCCTTCTGCAAGCACTCGCCGGGCTGCCCTGTGCTGCCGGTACCGGTCAAAGAGCGAAATGCCGAGCATAACGGCGAGCCCAGCCCCTCCATACAGCACAATCCATTTGGAGGCAACTCCGATACCGAAGAACAATCCCGACCAAAAAAGCGGCCACAGTGTCTTGCGCAGCGGAAGGCGATAGAAATTCATTGCCGCGTAACGCTGCATGAAGTAGAACATCAGCATGATGAAGAAGACGCCGTACACATCAATGGTAGAAATCCGGGTCTGCGTAAAATGCATGAAGTCCAGCGCGAACAGCCCCGCCGCAAGCGCGGCATAGCGAGTCCGCCCGAACAGCCGCAGCGCCATTACATACATCACAGGCAGCATGGCGATGCCAAATACTGTGCCGACGATCCGCCAGCCGAAAGGATTAACGCCGAACAGCGCCATCCCTACGGAAATTAGCAGCTTGCCCAGCGGCGGATGCGTATTCTCGTACGGAACGATGCCATGGGCGTATTCATATGCGGTGCGTGCATGATAAATCTCATCAAAATAGGTGCTGTTCATAAAGCCCGAATGGGCTGGAATAAGCTGCTGCTCGTCGAACAGGTTAGCCGGTTCACCTTTTTTGGGAGTTCCTCCTGTATCGGGTGACACTCCGGCGACGGGCAGCGGCGACCCGTTTCCTTTCTCATAAAAGGCAATCTCATGCAGATAAAAGCCCGGGTTATTTACAAAAACTCGGACATAGCGCGCCGTGGCGTTAAGCTGCTGGCTTTTCCAGATAAAGACGTTGCCGACATCCTCCTTAATCTTGACCGGTCCAGACCAGCTTTGCGGCGAATCGCCAAATTCCAGCGTAAATTCACCGGTGCCCACGCCGCCGAATATTCTCACCTTGTCCAGCTGCTTCGCTGTGCCCAGATCAACATAGAAGCTTTCACCGGCGGCCGAAGGCGCCCACACCGTTTCCGGCGAACGGACCGAACCGAGATTGACCATGGCTAGCGCTCCATATAGGACTGTAATAGCCGCCATCCACAGCCAGTCTCTTCGCATCATCCGGGGAACAGCACTTCCCTGCGGGGAATGATCCGGACGGAGTTCACCGACTAGCGCCAAATCGGTTTCCCGTTTCTGCTTATCGGTATACGCAGGAGCCAGCGTCAGCACCCTTCCCCTGAAATATATATCCCAGCCGATATACAGCATGTACAGCAGCAGTCCAACGTTGGCGATGGATGTAACAAGGACGATACCGTCCGAGCCGGGATTCTGCCCCGCATTCAGATACAGCAGCACGTATTCTACATTGGCAAATTGGGTCAGGCTCAGGCCGAAGAACAGCGTCAGCAGCCTCCGGTCCTTGATCTGCATAAAGGCGAACAAGCTTAATGCAAGCGCCGGGAACATATACCGTTCATGCATTTTGGTTCCAACCACAAACATGACCACAATTAAAACGAGACCGATAAAGAAGGACTTAGACAGGTCTTTTCGGTCTTTCCGGAACGAGAACAACGCGGCCAAAGCTACTGCGGCTATAATAAAAATATTGCCCCAAGCGCGGTAAGGAATACCGAGCCACATTTGGTCAATCGGCGACCATGACGGAGCGATGAGCGTGTACAGGTTAAAAGCGTTGACGGTGGAATAAGGATAGGAAGTCAACGTGCTTTTGTACAGACCGATCAGACCGCCAAGTCCTCCGTTGCCCCAAAAGAATGGCAGTGTGATCAGGGTAAATGCGATAAGCCCGTACACCGCTCCTTTCAGCAGTTCTTTCCACGCACGGCAATGGATGAAGGCGAACAGCAGTACCGG
>NZ_ASSD01000523.1 GCF_000520715.1 Paenibacillus zanthoxyli JH29 | reverse complement strand
CAATCCCGGCCGCTATATAGCGGGGTGGTGCAGCCGCCAATATTGCCGTGTCGGACAATACCGCCTTCGGCGATCTCTCCAGCACAATTCCCCCGGTCTGAGTGCCTTGACGGGTATAGGTGACGGACAGGGCCGACCATGCCGCGCAGGTTGCCGCGATGGTGGGCACCGTCACAACCGGAAGGCTCAGCACATCGCCCACCGCCTTGATGGTATCCAGGATTTTGCCGCCGCCAATCCCAATGAGCACATCAGATGCCGAAGCTTGCACCGCCGCTGCGAGAATATCGATATCTTCCACGGTGCAGTAGCCTTCATATACTTGAATCTCGTACACAATGCCGCTTTCGTCCAGACTTTTCAGTAACGCCTCACCGGCGACGGACAACGCGGTCTTTCCCGCCAGTATCCATGCCCGCTTGCCGATGGGGGCAATAATCTCGCCTCCTTTTGCGAGAATTCCCGGTTCGTTCCAGTACTTCTCCGGAGCCTTTGCCAAGATCATATTTATTCTCTCCCTTCAATAATAAGTTAAGCCCTCAACACCTTGCGCAGCGCCTCTATAAATATGCGGTTCTCTTCCATCGTTCCAATGCTGACTCTAAGCCATTCCCGCATGCCGTAAGCCGAGCCGGGACGAATGATCACGCCTTCCTTCAGAAGCTGCTGATACAAGATATCGCTGTCCTGCCCGGTATGCACCATAATGAAGCTGGCTTCCGTTGGAATGTAATCTAGTCCGAGCTCTCCAAAAGCTTTGTAGAAATATTCCTTCCCCAGCCGGTTGTTCTCGTAGACCCTCTCCCGAAATCCGGCGTCCTTTAATCCGGCCAAAGCAGAGGCTTGGGCAACTGCGTTCACATTGAAAATCTGGCGGCATCTGTTCATATAACCGGCCGTTTCCTCGCTTGCGGCGGCGTACCCGATGCGCAGAGAGGCCAGCCCGTAAATCTTGGAAAAGGTACGGAGAACAATCAGATTTGGATATTGCCTGATCCAATTGAGCGTATCCGGGTAGCCCTGCCCGCCGGCTACAAAATCACAGTAAGCCTCGTCCATGGCGACCACAATTGAAGACGGAATATCCTTGAGGAATTGGCTAAGCTCTACGTCTGTAAAGATCGTGCCGGTAGGGTTGTTGGGATTGCAAAGCCAGATAACCTTGGTCTTATCTGTAATTTCTCTCTTAATGGCGTCCAGATGGACACGGTGCGCTGTTAGCGGCACCTGGATGATTCTGCCTTCCTGCAGCTTGGTGACTGTACCGTACCAAGAGAAGGAAGGAGTCGGCATAATCGCCTCATCGCCCGGACCGATGAACGTTTCCGCAACAAAGGCAATCAGCTCAAAGGAGCCTGCGCCGATAACGAACTGCTGCGGCCCGAGCCCGGTAAGCCGGGACAGTCCAGCCTTGAGCTCCGAGCTGCCGCCGTCCGGATAACGGGAGGGGGCTTGCAGTACAGCCGCCACCACTTCCGTGACACGGGGAGAACAGCCCAGAGGATTCTCATTGGAAGCCAGCTTGATCACCTGTCGAAGCCCAAGCTCCTTCACTACCTCCTCCAGCCGTTTGCCTGGAATATACGGATCAATGCTGTGAAGACCTTTCTTATAGGGTAACGCTGAAGACATCAGCTTCAACCTCCTAAATTTAAAAATAAAGGAGACCCGATTAATGTTGACATTAACACGGGCCTCCGGTTTTCCAGTTGGCAGCGATAGGAATATGTAATTTATATTTCACCAATATGTTTAGTATGCTTTATACTTAAAAACAATATATCACCACGTATTAATCATTTCAAGAGTCTATTCATCCATAATTTAGTCAAAACAGTGAAAAAGACTGCAGCAAATGAATAATTCGCATTTACCGCAGTCCGTTAATCATTCTATTAAGTCTACCGGGGATTATATAGCCAAGGCCGTCTTGTATGCAAGGTTGATCCCTTCCAGAGCCTTACCGACAACAGAAGCATCGCCAATTACATTCACGTTGTACTTTTCTCCAAGCTCGGAAGCCAATGCGTTATTCGATCTTGAGCCGATCGCCAACACGACCAGAGAAGCAGGCAGAGACTGTTGTCCTTCTTCCGTATCAATGATGACATGGGTATCCGTAATTTCCAGAACCTTCGAATTGACGTGTACGGTCACTTCATTATGCTTTAAGGATTTCATCAAGAACTCTTTGGAGGCAGGCTCCATGTCGGCCGCAATTTCCGGACGCATCTCAACGATGGAGGTCTTCCGGTTGTGAACCGCAATATGCTCCGCCGTTTCCGCTCCTACCAATCCGCCGCCAATGACGACCACTTGATCCACCAGATCCACTTTTCCGAGCAGCACATCATTGGCCGTATATACATGAGATTTATCCGCGCCAGGAATTCCAGGAATGATTGGAGTGGCTCCCGATGCGAGGATGATTTCATCCGGGTTCACTTGTTCTACGAATTCTTTCGTTACTTCTGTATTTAACACGACCTTTACCCCTGAACGGTCAAGCTCGCCCTTTTGCCATACCGTAAAGGTATTCAGCAGCTCTTTGCCGGGAGGAATTGCAGCAAGCAGCCACTGTCCGCCAAGCTTATTGCTCTTATCGTACAAGGTGACATCATGACCGCGTTTTGCTGCGATAATAGCCGCTTCCATACCAACAGGCCCGCCGCCGATGACCATTACTTTCTTTTTCACTTCAGCTTCCTTAACCTCATATTCGCCTTCTTTGCCCGTGAGCGGGTTGACCAAGCAGGACACAGGGTTTTGCTGAGCGATTCTCCACTGACAGCCCTGTCTGCAGCCGATGCAGAAAATAATTTCATCCAGCCGTCCTTCTTTCACCTTGTTCGGGAATTGAGGATCTGCGGTGGAAGCCCGGCCCATGGCCACAAAATCCGCCTTGCCTTCTTTCAGAATCGACTCTGCTACATGCGGATAAATGATTTTATTGACGGCAAATACCGGAATGTTGACTACTTTTCTAATTTCTTTGGCATAGTCGGAGAATACGGCCGTTCTGATCGCTGTAGGCGCAGAGACGATTGATCCACTCTTATATACACCGGCAGAAGCATGAATGGCCGCAATTCCATTTTCCTCCAACACCTGACTGATGACTTTCGTATCTTCGATGGTCAGTCCGCCCTCCACCATCTCGTCAGCGGAAATCCGGTAAATCATCGGGAACTCATCGCCGACCAGCTCCTTGGCTCTGGCTATAATTTCAAGCGGGAACCGCAGCCGGTTCATCAGGTTTCCGCCATAGGCGTCGGTTCGCTTGTTGGAGAAGGGAGAGACGAATTGATTGATTAAATATCCGTGCGCGCCGTGAAGCTCAATGGCATCATAGCCCGCTTCTTTACATCTTCTGATGGCCTGAGCAAATTTCTCGACCATCTCCTTTACTTCCTCGGTGGTCATTTCAACAGGAGTTTCAGATTGCGTCGGATCTTGAATCGCCGAAGGGGCGATCGGCCGCATGCCCATGACTGCACTGCTGGCTTCTCTGCCGGCATGATAGATTTGGACCGCTATTTTAGCTCCCGCCTTATGAACCCGTTCAACCAATTCCTTATGCTCTTCCATAATTTCATCCGACCATATCCCGGGTAGATTCTTAAAACCGGCCCCGCGGGGTTCGACCGCGTTGTCCTCGGCGATGATCAGGCCCCAGCCGCCTTTGGCTTTTTCCTCATAGTATCTAATATACCGCTCAGTCAGTCTGCCGTCTTCGGCGGCATATTCGGTCAGCATCGGGGGGACGACCAGCCGGTTCTTAACTTCCAGATTGCCTATCTTTCCCGGTTCAAAAATTTTCGTAAACATGATGGGTCCTCTCCTTAATTTTTAATTGTGAAAATTTGCACTTATTAAATTTTAAAATAACAACTAATCAAGCAGATTAGTTGTTATTACTCAAAACGATCTTTCCCCGCACCCTGCCTGTCTGGCTTAAACGGTGAGCTTTTCTGGCTCCGTCAATGGTTAGCGGAAGAACTTCGGCTACAACCGGCTTTATTTTTTGCGCTTCAACAAGCTCGCGGATATGGTTCATATTTCTTCCGTCCGGACGAGTAAATACGAACTTCACCGTCAACTGGCGTTCTTCTTCCACTGCATCTATATAATCGGGACGTACGGCATCCCGCCCGCTAATGATTGTAGCCACCACTGAATTTTTCTTCATAAATTTCAGAGCATCCCCATAAGATGAGCCTCCGAGCGTATCCAGCATAAAGTCAAACTCTGTTGTTGTATTCAATCCGCCCAGGTCATAAGCGAGAACTTCATCCGCCCCCAAATCACGTACGAATTCCATGTTCTTGGAGCTTGTTGGCCGCCACATAGGCGCCGAGTGCTTTGGCGACTTGAATAGCCATCGAACCGATCCCGCCGCTTCCCGCTAAAATGAGCACCTTATCCCCTGGCTGAACATTCCCTGCTTCTACAAGAGCCTGCCATACTGTGAGCCCTACCAAGGGGAGCGAACCCGCTTCAGCATAGGTTAGTCCTTGAGGCATCGGTGCGACCAGGTTTGCAGGTACCACGATTTCATCAGCATAGGTTCCCTGTTTTTCCATTTCCGGTCTAAAAAAGACATCGTCTCCCACTTTAAAATCCTTCACATTGGAGCCGACAGCCGCCACCTTACCTGATGCATCCCAGCCTAAAATAAGCGGAAGCCGGTACGGAAAGTCTTCTTTAAGAAGCCCTTCCCGTACTTTCCAGTCAACGGGGTTTACCCCGCTTGCCTTTATGGAGATCAACAGGTCGTCAGACCCTAACGGTTCTGTGGGTACAACTACTGTCTTGAGCTGCTGTTCATCACCGTATTGCTCAATGCCAATTCCGATCATCACACAGTCCCCTTTTGCTATTGCCGGTATAGTTCTTCTGCTTAAAAATCAAAATTGTCCGGATCCGGGCCAACCCGATGATTTTGATTCAGACTGTCAATTTGCTCCATATCCTCTTTTGTTAATTCAAAATCAAATACGCTGGCATTTTCAACGATCCGATGTTCTTTTGTAGATTTAGGAATCGTGATAACGCCGTTCTGAAGGTCCCAGCGCAGAATGACTTGGGCAATGGATTTATTGTATTTATCCGCAATTGCTTTGAGCCCCGGATTATCCAGGAGTTGACCCTGCATGAGCGGCGACCAAGCTTCAAATTGAATGCCTTGCTGCTTGCAATATTGCTGTAATTCCTTTTGGGTCAACCGGGGATGGTACTCCACTTGATTCACCATGGGTTTAATTTCCGCGTCAACCATTAGCTCTTCAAGATGATGAATTTGGAAGTTGCTTACTCCAATCGCTTTTACACGGCCTTCTTTATAAATGGTTTCCAGCGCTCTCCAGGCATCTTTAAACTTTCCTTCCTTCGGCCAGTGAATCAGGTACAAATCCAGGTATTCCAGGTTCAGCTTTTTGATGCTCGTCTCATAGGCTGCCAACGTTGACTCATATCCCAAATCGTCATTCCATACTTTGGAAGTCACAAACAGTTCTTCTCTGCCAATCCCGGCTTCTTTAAGCCCTTGGTCAATTCCCCGTCCAACGCCTTCTTCGTTTCCATAGATAGCTGCCGTATCGATGCTGCGGTACCCATGTTTGATCGCTGTCTTCACCGCATTCTCAAGTTCGGGACCTTCCTCCACTTTAAATACACCCAATCCAAACCATGGCATGCTCACACCATTATAGAGAGCAGTTGTATCTTGCAAATTTTTTGCCACTGAATCTTTCCTCCCATTCTCATTTATTCGAGTTAAGTTGTTGAGGCGCGCCTCATTTACGGGGGAACTGGAGTTCATATCCATTTTCGCCCCGCCGCAGGCTCATTATAAATCCAACAGAACGTTATAGTAAGTACGTACTTTTTAGTACCGCAGGCACTTAAAAGTACCTATAGCGCACAAAACGGAGCCTATTCGAGGTTTACTCCAAGTATTTTACGGGGACCCCGAACACTAAAAAAAGCGGACTGCACAAAAATGCACAGTCCACTTTGACCAATTAATATTGAATAAGTACGTTACTCTAAAATCTAATTGGAAGATACAACGATTGGGGGCTCAGGCGTCTGCTCTATATGCTTCTCCCCCCATGCGCACATGGTATCCAAAATTGGTTTTAGAGACCATCCGTATTCGGTTAGCGAGTATACCACTTTCGGCGGGATCTGCTCGTAAATGCTTCGCTTCACAACCCCGTCCTCTTCTAGCTCACGCAATTGTTGGGTTAGCATCTTTTGCGTTATGCCGGGCATTAATCTCTTTAATTCGCTGGTCCGCTTCTCCCCTTTATCTAAATGACATAAGATAACGACCTTCCATTTGCCTCCGATGACATTAAGAGTAGCTTCAACCGGAATATTGAACACTTCAGCTCACCTCCTTGACAGAGTAGGGTACTTTTTGGTGCCTACATTACTTTAAAGTACGTACTTATCATATTGGTCGTACAGCTATACAATAACGCCATGAGATAAAAATTTCAATGCATGGAACTTCGATTCGATGCAAATAAGTAAAGTGGAGGAAATTCATATGAGCAACATTGCACAATCCGTGTCTCAGACCCAAGAGACGCAAAAATCAGGAAACTGGGCGCTCCTTGCCCTAGCGATCAGCGCTTTCGGTATCGGAACAACCGAGTTTGTTCCCGTAGGACTGCTTGCTAGCATCGCCGGCGACTTGAGAATCGGCATTACTCTTGCCGGCCTACTCATTTCAGGTTATGCCATCGGGGTTGCTGTGGGGGCCCCAATCATTACCGCGCTCACCAACCGCATGAGCCGCAAGTCTTTACTTATGTGGCTGATGGTGCTCTTTATCATCGGTAATGCGACCGCCGCGATGTCATCCTCATTCGGGCTGCTGCTTGTCGCACGTTTCATTACTGCATTCTCTCATGGCGTCTTTTTCTCAATTGCATCGACGATTGCTGTCCAGTTAGTATCTCCTGAAAAAAAGGCTAGCGCCATCGCGCTTGTATTCACCGGTCTTACGATTGCCATTGTTACAGGTGTACCGCTCGGGACATTTATCGGTCAAGCTTTTGACTGGAGAGCAACATTCTGGAGCGTTGCCTTGCTGGGTGTTATTGCGATCATTGCAAGCGCCATACTCATCCCTCGTAATTTGAAGCAAGCTCCGCCGGCTAAATTTTCGGATATGTTCCGGCTGATTACGAACGGCCGCCTGCTTCTGGGTTTCCTGATCACTGCGCTCGGTTATGGAGGAACGTTCGTCGCGTTCACTTTCTTAACCCCGCTCCTGCACGATGTTACCGGATTTAGCCAAGGCGCGGTTAACATTATCCTGATCGTCTATGGTATTGCGGTGGCAATCGGCAACTCTGTTGGCGGTAAATGGGCCAATAAAAACCCGATCCGTGCGCTGCTTATGATGTTTATTTTGCAAGCCGCTGTTCTTATTCTATTGACGTTCCTCATTCCCTTTAAAGTCACTGGCTTGATTGGCATTATCCTGATGGGATTATTCGCATTCATGAATGTCCCTGGTCTTCAGCTATATGTTGTCCAACTGGCAGAAAAATATGTTCCTTCGGCGGTAGACGTCGCTTCAGCACTTAACATTGCGGCTTTCAACATCGGCATTGCGGTTGGCGCTTTTATCGGCGGGGTTGTTGTCGATACGATGGGACTTGTGCATACGCCATGGATCGGGGCTTTGATGGTTATGCTTGCGATTATACTCACTGCGGTTTCCGCCAAGCTTGAGCGGAAATAATTGGGGAGCACATATGTTGGATCATCATAAAAGTTATCAAAGGATGTACCAAGAAGGTGAGTTAACGCTTGGACTTCACATCCCGCTGGAAAATTATCGGATGAAGGCACCGACGATGGCGCATCAGGTGGAGCTTTCGCAAGCAGCTGAAAATTACGGCTTTACCGCCCTCTGGCTCCGGGACGTTATCTTGAAAGATCCGGAATTTCTGGACCCGGCTGTCGGTCAAATCTATGATATTTTGATTTACGGTACGCATCTACTCAGTCAGACCAAACAAATCGCTCTCGGGACTTCCGCACTTGTGCTCCCTCTTCGTCATCCGCTTCGGATGGCGAAGGAGGTTGCTACTATTGAAGCGCTGTTTCCTCAAAGGCTGATTATGGGAATCTCCTCCGGAGACCGGCAAGCAGACTTTCGCGGACTTGGCGTAGATCACCCTAGCCGGGGCGCTCAGTTCCGGGAAGCTTACTCCTATCTCCAAAAAGCACTGTATGAGGAATACCCCTTGATTCATTCCAGCTACGGCCAGATGGAACGAACCACGCTTGTTCCGAAACTGGAAACCATGATTCCTACTATCGTTACCGGCTTTGCGCAGCAAGACATGAATTGGCTTGGTCAACATGGCGATGGCTGGATGTACTACCCGCAAGCGCCAGCGCGGCAGCAGGAAGTCATAGCCGCATGGCGCGATTCGTCTGACCGCCACGGGAATGAAGCCTTCCGCCCTTTCTCCATGCCCATGCATCTTGATCTGGCGGAAAACCCGGATGAGAGGGAAACCCCTATCCGGCTTGGATATCGCGTAGGCCGGAACAGGCTGATTGAA
Organism: Paenibacillus zanthoxyli JH29; assembly: GCF_000520715.1. GTDB lineage: Bacteria > Bacillota > Bacilli > Paenibacillales > Paenibacillaceae > Paenibacillus_AQ > Paenibacillus_AQ zanthoxyli. Next base: position 27,884 of record NZ_ASSD01000523.1, on the reverse strand, counting down.
TTGCTTGAAATCTACCGATCCATTGGCGTGAATCACCTGTTCTTCGCCCTGTTTGACAGTGATCGTCCGGCTGGTGAAGTTATTCAAGAGCTAGGTGAATACGTGCTGCCTCATTTCCCGCCGCATTTGTTGAAGGGTTAACAAAATCTTCAAGTGTTGTTTTCTCTGTCTTTAGGTATTTAGGTTATTATCCTGATCCCAAAGTCATCCTAGATGACTTTGGGATCGCCTCTTTTTCCATGCTGCAAAACAAAAAGAAGCCGTTCTTTCAGTTATTCCTTTCCTACCAATGGATTTAGAAATTACTTGGGAGCATTCTGTGAAATTAACTCCTGATAGATAAACTTTTCTAACAATACATTCTTATTATTCATTTTTATGTCAAGATTATGATAGGTGTTGGAATCAATGCTGAATAGAATCGTTTTTGAATCTTCATAAAAATCATCTTTTTTTGAACTCGAAAATGTAATTTGCCGGTTCCCTATCGGCAAGAGAGTGGTATTGTTATAATGTTCGTCTGAATACGGAAACAAAATACGATGTTCTTTACTAGATAAACGTAAATAGTTAACAGAGTCCCGACTTCCCTGGAAATCGTAATAGGAAATAAAACAGATCTCGTCACCACTTACCCAATCGACGCGCCCAATGGAGCCGCCATCGTTTTGTGAATACACCATGGAAGCTTGACCGCTTTTCAAATCATACAACCAGATAGAGGCAGTCATCCAAAGGGGAGTTCTTGCTCCCGGTGCGCTGCTTCGATCAAGGATGGTACTATAAATCACTTTGGTTCCGTCACTTGACACTCTAGGAGCCGAAAAAGCTACATTCATCATGTTCGGGACCTTCTCAATACTAAACGTACCCTTCCCGCCATAATAATGATAAATTTTATCAATATCCTTCTGATTCAAGTAATAATTCCACTGCTCATCTTTATTAATAGGATCGTCTTTTTTATAGGAAGCAACAGCCTTTTTTTCCTTGACTTTCAAATAGGTTTTTTTCCCTTTTAAATAAAAACTTTGTGCCGTCTTACCAGTATCTTCAACAGCCCGTACACGCCATACTTCCCCATGTACAAGCACTTTTTCTTCCCTTGTTTCGATATTAAAAGTCTTGATCTCTTGATAGGAAAACGTCCTTGCATCATTTTGGATGAATAAAAGCGTTTTATTGTCTGGCAACCATGAGATTTTAATGATTTCATTTTTAATGGGCATATCCTGATAAAAGGTCTCAATCTTTCCAGTTGGAAGAGTATATACTTCAAGATATCTTCTCGCATTATGCTCGTCCCATTTGGTATATGCAGCATATTTCCCATTCCTGGATAACGCGGCATAATTATCTGGAGTGACCTCGGGTAAACGAAGCAGAACTGTCGGTTTCCATATTTTAGTATCATAAACCACAAAATTACTGCCGTTCTTTTGATCGCTAAGAAGACCAACGACACTGGAAGTATGCTGAACCTGATTAGTATTAACAGGAGCAATTTGATTACTCTTGAACATAAGCAGAGCGGTGCATAAAAGAATAATAGTTAGGAGCAGTGCAGCTAATATCTTGCTTCTTTTTGTAACTATCATATTGCTTCCTCCATATAACACCACATGCTGCTGGCTCATATGATTTCGATCTATGAACCCAGCATGTGGTGTACTGCTTCAATAAGATTTATTGAGGAACCGTTGTTTATCCATCAAGTTTTTCAAGTTACGGATTGTAGTTTTTAATCGGTACCCAGGTTCTTGAATAGAAGAGTCCGGCCCCAGAACTACCATGCAAGCTGGCAAAATCATTTTTATCAAGATCAGCAATTCTATCGGGATGAGCTTTCTGATCGGGACCCCAGTCCGTAATTTGAAGCGATGTTACATTATTAGTCCCTATATCTCTAACATCAAAGTAACTAAACTTTGCAACATCGACAACACCTTGATTTGCACCATTATTAGTAGCTCCGTTACGATATGGGAGTGCGGTGTTGCCGCTTGTATTGTACCAAGATGTATATCCATAACTGGTCAAGTAAGAAAGGGTAGAACTATATGCTCCCAACGTGTGGCGTGCATACGCGGGGATATTGTTCCATGTGCCGATATAAATTGGATTAGATTCATAATCGACATATTCACTGGCCGCGAATGCACCGGGAAACTTTGTTAAATCTTCAGAGGCGCTATATTTCTCAATCGTTGCTTTCTGCTCCGCTTGCTGTTCCTCTGTTGCAGTAAACGGAACCTCTAAGCCTGAAAATACGAAGCCTCCTGCAGCATCTCGGTACACCGTTACCCCCGAATCTTTGTCGACAGAAGCTACTTGAGGTTCTACCGCTTCAACCTCCTTTGAAGCTGCTTGAGCGCTATAAAAAGGCAACGTTAATGACAATACAAGCAGCGCGAGACTTCCTTTCAAGATTTGTTTAGAATTCATAGTCTTTTTCCTCCCTCATTTGTTTTGCTACGGCCATTCCCAATAGACTTGCCAACATCATCTTCCTGAAAATAGCATTGTTCAAAGATTTCGGCGTGCTTTCCTCCTCTCAAAATTATAATTATGATCACCGTTCCCATACACGCTGCTGTTTTTCCTTTTTCTCCTAAAGGACAGTAACGGTCAACTGTATGCTTGTTAATCTATTCACAAACTGTTCTATCATTGTTACATGCCTCACTTCAAAGATATCATATATTTGCTCATTTTTGGTATTTTTTTGCAAAAAACCTAAGCCAAATATGGCTAACCTCCGAAAACCAGAGAACGTAATGCCTGAGCCACATTTCCCTAAACTCAGTTGATTTTTTGACATACGCTATTGGGGGGCGTCAATGGCCGCCAAGTACGGAAATCAGAGCATCCGGAAGGGCGGTTCAATTGTTCTCGTTTCCGGAACTGGAGCGTCACGTTCGGTATCGTTCGAACCGAAATGTGAACTATATACCGGAGGAAGCCAGAGAGTCGATGTACGAAAGTGTCGAGAATTTCCTGCTGGTGGGCCAAGTGGGAGAGGCTCACTTCTCTATAAGACCGAATCATTTGTTCATTCAGCTCATTGCAGAGAATAACCGGCATAAAAAAGGCCCTGCGTCACTATAACAAGTGATGCAAGGCCGCTAAAAGATATTTTATTGTATAAACTCTATTTCAATTATCGAACTTTAGAGTCGTGGGATAAATATTCCGGTGATCCATACCGTCGCCCATTCCGCCGCCCGGTCGATTGATCGCGATGATGTGCCGGTTAGCAGTTTCAGTTCCGCATTACGCGCATCAACGACGCGTGAATGGTTTTCTTTCAGGATAGGTGATGAACTGTTCATAAACTACTCCTACTCTTCTTTTAATTTTTTCTTAGTACCGATTAACATTACCGTTATATTCTTCATTTAATAGCTATCTATTGCAAAAAAATCGGACTTATGATACAAGCATATCAGTAGTCCGAATGAAATCAATAGATTATCAAGAAGTGGAACAGGAGCGGCAACAATGTATCACATTGAGAATGATAAACGAAAAACACAATCCGCAAAATTAATTTGCAAAGGTTTAGAAGAATTGATGCGAACACAGGATTATAACAATATCACCGTAACACAGATTGTAAACGCATCCGGAGTAGGCAGGGCTACTTTCTATCGTCTGTTTGACGACAAATCGGATGTAGTGTTATATCAGATGGAATTGGTATTTATTGGATTAATCCAGCGTATGGGGCCAAATACCGATTCTAATGTGGTAATCAGGTCTTTATTTGATATTTGGCTTTCCCAAAAAGATCTGTTTTTATCTTTGATCAAAGCGAATCTTTACGAGGAGTTTCAAACCCGGCTTTCTTTCATAATAGGAGAGAAACTGAGATTTATTAAAGAGGGCGTCAACCTGGATGATAGAAATTGGCAGTACTTCATCCACATCCGCTCGGCAATGCTTTTTACCGCATTGAGGGTCGCAATTACTCAATTTAAAGAAGACGATGCGATAACCATTTCCAACACACTGAATAACCTTTTCGGAAAGCAACCGGTAATATTTAAATCGTAACCTCCGGCACTACTCTGCGATGGATTCAGTATAGTCAAACGAATGGAGCGTACACTCCTGACTTGCCCAATGAATGGATACAACAAATTTCAGGTATTTCAGGTTGCAAATGATCCAGCGGGCATATCCGCCAATATTTACACCCATCTGGATTATAGCTTCAAAGTTTCTTCTGCCCAAATGATAAGCAATGTCCTAAGCTTTCTGCCCACATAAAAACAGGTTCTAAAATGCTGTAAAAGCCATTTCAGAACCTGTAATTTGAAGGGTAAGTGCGGTCGAGAGGACCCGAACCTCCACGGGGGGTTAGCCTACACGGACCTGAACCGTGCGCGTCTGCCAATTCCGCCACGACCGCGTATTTCATCGGTTAATTCCGGATAATCCAAAGCCTTCGCATGAAAAGCAAACCATACCTCCATTTCAAGCGTTCACTCCTCATCGACAGGCATAAACTGCAGCAGCAGCCTTTTCAAATCCGTCAACAGCGGTCCCTGGATATGCAAATCCGATCCAGCATGACGGTAACGGCCAACAAATCTGCCGACCCGCCAGGACTGATATTTCTTTTGATGAAATCCTTATCCATAAGAAGAACCATTGATTTGCCCGCTTCCGTCAGCACCCCTCCGGCTTCCAAAACTCGGCGGGCATACTGCCGGACATACTCCAGCGTATCCAAATCATGTCTTGCCACAACATTCGTATCCTCATTAACAGCCATTAAGTGAAGCAGGGTCTGCGCGCAGATCTCGTTCATATGGTGCGCGTTCGCCGCCTTTAACTGCCGGAAAACCGGGAGTGATCCGTTTCTGACCGTGGGAAATCCCCTTTCCACTTCTCCGCGTATCCCCTTTAAGCCGTATTTACGGTACAGCTTCTCCCCGTTGGAGAGTCCTGCGGATTTGTTCATGGATGCCAGCTCACCGCGGCTTAACCCCTCCGTCATGTTGGCGATCAGTCCGCAGAGTTCTTCCGCATCCAGCAGTTCCGTTTCAAGCACCGCCATGAGGTGTGCCGCAGCCGCGCATAAGATCCCGAGCGAAAATACAAGACCTTTATGGGTATTCACGCCTCCCGTGGCTTGAAACATCGTCCTTTCGGCTGCAATTCCGACGGGGCGCAAGCTGCGGAACAGTTCCTTAGGATGATCTCCCTGAAATTCCGTGCCCAATAGCGCACATTTGACGAAATAGCCGGATAATGCGGCCGAACTCTCCATAAAGGTGAAAAAGTCCATATCCCGGTGAGCGCCGCAATTAAACCGGTCAACCAGGCCCGGTTTCGGGCTGGAGGAAACTTCAAGCAACAGCGACAGCACCGCCGTCTTTCCCAGCTTCCCGCTAATTTCCGTCTTCTGCATTTTCATTGATAGACATACTCCCCTTCTGCTTCCACACTTCCTTAATGGTGCAGCGAATATCGACCTGCGAACCGCATGCTTCCTGAAAATAGGCATCAGCGATGGAACGAATGGCGTACAAAAGTTCATTTAAGGAATGGGCCTTGCTTCTTCCGCAAATGTGCGCATCCTGTCTGCACAACAGACATTTTCGGCGTGGATAACCCAAATCGCTTCTCGAAATGGGTTGACCGGATCTTCCCAGAACGTCAATATCAAGCAATCTGCCGAGAGGGTGAATCGTCTCTATTTGAACGGCAAACTGCTTCAGGATCCGTTCATCCGCATTGACAATAATATATCCTTCGGGACCTGTGATCAGGTCGTCTATCTGTTTAAAGACCAGCTTCATATCGGTCCCGGCAAGCCGCTCAAGCAACGCATCGTAACCCTCCCGAAAAATCCGCCGGCTCATTAAAGTCGATTTCCTGGGACCGGGAATATTGACCGTCATGGAAATCAGCGGCAGCGAATGGGTCAGGAAGAGTTGTCTCTGTTTAGCCGCTCTGCGGTCCCGCGCTTTCAGCATCTCTTCCAGCGTTACTTCAAACTCATCATCTGAATCTGTCATCGCAATCCTCCCCGTATGCAACGAATGACCTCACCGGCCTCCGGTGATTGCAGGAACCGGTAAGTGGTCTCCGGAACAAGCTCTTTCACCGCAATCACATCCCCCTTCCGGATCAGCTCCCGCACCCGTGATGCGCTTATCGCTTCCTGGCCGTTGCAAATCCGGGGCACTTCCTCCACTTCGATCTCCCATGCAGGAAGCAGCTTTTTCATGATTCTGTTATAGGTTCGGGTTACCTTACAGGAGGGTTCCTCCCCGACAAACCGCTTGGTGATCTGCAAATGGGGCGCGATATGCCGGGAAAACAAGGTTAGATCCAGCTCGGCATGGACCTCGGCCGCATCCTCATCTTTTTTGAGGAAGTAGGACGGGAAGGTCGCGTCGGATATAATATAGTCCCGCCCTTGGTGAAGCACCACGTTGGATAGATGCCTGGTGCCCTCCTCAATCAGCCTGTATCTGATTTCCTGCGGAAACACAGACCGGTCTTCCCATACCACGAATACGTGAAGCTTTTGTACCCTCGCGGCAGCGTATTCGATCAAGTACCGATGCCCCAGCGTAAAAGGATTGCCGTTGACAACTACCGCGCCTGCAGTATGAAGCTCTTCCACATGAACTTCATCCCCATACCCGCACTCTCTCCCGATTTCATCCAGATACCGGCTTAAGCCATCCTTCCGGTTCTCCAACAGAACAGCAGTAGGTGTCTCGACAACGATGTGAAAGCCGAGTTCGGAGAATATCATCTTGTTCTTGGGTTTCGTGAACATAAAGAGACGGGATCTGCCTCTTCTATACTGCTCACGGATCAAGTGATTCATAATACGGGCGGACAATCCCCTGCCTGCATACGCTTCGTCTACAGCGATGCATTTCAGCACCCTTCCCGAAAAAGCTCCCGTTGCGACAATACGTCCCTCCTCTTCAATCGCCACAGCGTACTGAATGTCTCTATCCAGCGTAAGACCCCGGGTTTTCAAAAAAGCAATCAGTTTGTCCTTATCCCTGCCCGACTCCAGCTTAAGAACCCGCTCCTTCATTTCCAATTTCCACATGCGAATTATTTCCTTGCGGCTCCCGCCGCCCGGGCGATTCGGATCACCGCTTCGCTGACGGCACGGCTCACGCTCTTGTCGAAAGCGTCCGGAACGATGTAGTGTTCATTCCGTTCCTCATCCTTCACCAGCCCGGCGATGCCTTGAGCTGCGGCAAGCTTCATCTCGTCCGTAATATCCCGGGCTCTTGCCTCCAAAGCGCCTCTGAAAATACCCGGGAATACCAGGAGGTTATTGATCTGATTGGGAAAATCGGATCTGCCTGTCGCCACAATTCTTGCTCCGCCTTGATAAGCATCCTCTGGCATAATTTCCGGCACAGGGTTGGCGAGGGCAAAAACGATGCTGTCCGAATTCATCGTTTGCACCATTTCCTTTGTCAACACCCCTTCAACCGACACCCCAATGAAGACATCCTTGCCTTTAATGATTTCTTCAAGAGTTCCTGTCTCAAAATCTCTGTTCGTGACTTTTGCGATTCTTTCCTGGGCCTCGTTCATTGATCCGGCGTTTTCCGAAATCGCGCCGTCGATATCGCACATCACAATATGCTTCGCCCCCGCCGCAAGCAGCAGTTTCGCGATGGCGATACCCGACGCGCCCGCGCCGTTGATCACGATACGTATGCTATCCAGAGCTTTATCAACAATCTTCATTGCGTTATACAGACCCGCGAGCACCGCAACCGCAGTCCCGTGCTGGTCGTCATGGTATACGGGAATATTCAGCGTTTCCTTCAGCTTCTCCTCGATGTAGAAGCATTCAGGCGCTTTAATATCCTCCAGATGAATACCTCCGAAACCTGGTGCGATGACTTGTACGGTTCTTACAATTTCATCGGGATCAAGGCTGTCGATACAGATCGGGAATGCGTCTACGTTGCCAAACTCCTTAAGCAGCAGCGCTTTGCCTTCTATGACGGGCAATCCCCCCTCGGGGCCGATATTGCCAAGCCCCAAAACGGCCGTCCCGTTCGTTAGAATGGCGACGGTGTTGCCTTTAATCGTGTACTCATAGGCCTTTTCTTTGTCTTTAGCAATTTCTTTGCAAGGTTCCGCTACCCCCGGCGTATACGCCAGCGCCAGATCGTGCTTGTTATTAAGCGGAATTTTCGCTGCAATTTGCAGCTTGCCGTTGCTGATCCTGTGCGCCTGTAGCGCTTCTTCCCTTATACTCATTTGTCCCAACCTCCAGCATGAACATGTAATTGATTGATCCAGATCCATTCGGCCCTTATCGTTTCTTACTTGACCTGGCGTATAACATCGATAACCGCCCCGTCCCTGTATTTGACAACGCCCACGACCTTATCCGCCCACTTGATCGGCTCAGGATGGCCAACGACCCGGTTTGCCCTTTCCTTTAGCTCTTCGATGGACACAACCGGGAGTTTGGCCGACTTCAGGTTATTCAGCAAATCTTGCCGCAGCGGATTGACCGCAATGCCTTGGTCTGTTACCAGAACATCCACCGTATGACCCGGCGTTATGATCGTGTTGACCCTGTCCAGAATCGATGGCATGCGGCCGCGGATGAGCGGCGCGACGATAATGGATACGGCCGCTCCCGCTGCTGTATCGCAATGGCCCCCGGATGCTCCCCGAATCATACCGTCGGAGCCTGTGATAACATTCACATTAAACTCCAGATCAATCTCAAGGGCGCTCAATACAACCACGTCCAGCTGGTGGGCCGCACATCCCGCGTTGTCGGGGCTTGCATAATATTCAGCATCGATTTGGTGGTGGAACCTGTTGTTCTTTAAGGATTCCACCGCCCTCAGGTCAAAGCTCTGGACATCCAGCAGCCTATGAATCAACCCCTCTTCATGGAGATCGACGATTTGCTGGGTAATTCCGCCAAGAGCGAAACTGGCCTTGACGTTCGCGGCAAGCATCTTTTCCCGCAGGAAACGTGTAGTAGCCAGAGATGCTCCTCCGGATCCGGTCTGCATCGAAAAGCCGTCGTAAAAATAGCCGGAGGCACCGATTACGTCGGCAGCATGCCTTGCGATCAGCAGTTCCTTCGGATTGCTGGTGTACCGGGTTGCACCCGATACAATGCCCTTGGGATCGCCGATACAATCCACCACCACCACATAATCCACTTGAGACTCAGGTATCCCAAAGGGCACATTCGGGTAACTTACAAGATTGTCAGTAATGAGAACGACATTCTTGGCATGCTGGGCGTCTACTTTGGCATAACCGAGCGAACCGCAAGCGGAGGCCGCATCGTCTCCTCTGGAATAGCCGTTGGCGTTTCCGTAAGGATCGCAGGAAGGCACGCCCAGAAAGGCGACGTCAATCGGACATTCTCCCGACGCAATAGCACGCGCCCGTCCGCCATGGGAATTAATTATGACGGGAATGTCAAACATCCCGCAGGAGTAAGCATGGGCAAGCTCGCCTCTCAGTCCGCTTGTTTCGATTCTACGGACAACACCGCTTTGGATATGTTTTACCAGAGGGGCATGGATGTCGGTGAGGGAACTGGCCGCAACCGTAAGATCGCGAATTCCCATTTTGGCGATAACATCCATAACCATATTGACGATATAATCCCCGTTCCGGAAGTGATGGTGGAAGGATATCGTCATCCCATCCTTTAAGCCGATCGCTTCAATGACCTGTTCGATGGAGCCCATGACTTTGTCCCTGGACGGGTTATGCTGGCGGTCCTTCGATCTCTCCGTATTTTTATACTGGCCGTTGGCCGCTTTCTCGCGGTAGGGGACAAGCGGTCCGATCCCGTCAATAAACGATGGAATTTTTCTTCCCGCCTTGTTAAACATAACATTCACCTTTTTTCGCTTATATTTTTACAGCAGCCGCAAGATCCAGCACCCTGCGGGCCCGTTCCACGACCGGTTTGTCAATCATCTTCCCGTTCAGGCTAATGACACCGGAACCGTTGGCTTCCGCTTCTTCTATAGCTTCAATAACATGCTGCGCTTTCTCCACATCATCTTCCGTCGGCGTATAGATCCGATGGACAATTTCGATCTGGCGCGGATTGATGATCGATTTACCGTCAAAACCAAGCTGCTTGATCAACTTCACTTCCCCCGCGAATCCTTCATCATCCTTCACGTTGGAGAATACGGTATCGACCGCAGCTATCCCTGCTGCCCTGGCGGCGAATAAGACGAAGCTGCGGGCCGTAAGCAATTCGATTCCCTCCCGGGAACGGGTTGTCTTCAGATCCGTTACGAAATCTTCCGCTCCGATCGCGATCCCGATCAGACGGCTGCTTGCCGTGGCAATCTGCTCGGCGTTCAAGGCCCCCTTGGCGCTTTCGATGGCCGCAAACAGTTTAATGGTGCCGCAGGGCAAACCAATCTTTGTCTCAATTTCGGATATCAGCTCATCCGCTTCGATCACATCTGCGGACGTTTCGGTTTTGGGCAGCCGGATTGCATCCGGCTTGGCTCTTACGATGGCTTCGAAATCGTCTCTCCCGTAGGGGGTATTAAGCGGGTTGACTCTCACCAGGATCTCGGTGCTGCCGAAATCCAATGTCTTCAAGGCATGATAGACGAGAAGACGTGCGGCGTCCTTCTCATTCAGCGAAACCGAATCCTCCAGGTCAATCATTATGGAATCCGCGCCGTATATATGAGCATCCTGGATCATTCCCGGGTTATTGCCAGGTACATAAAGCATCGTTCTTCTAAGCCTGCTCATTTATTTCTCCTCCCATGGGCGGAGGTTCCCATCAACCGCACGGCCTACCGCTGTCTTGACTCTTGCTTGAATGGTGCAATCCAGAGCGCCTTTGTCATTGGCCCGCACCAATACGTCCTTGACTCCCAATCCTTCCAGCGTTTCCCGGATTACTTTGCGGATTTGACCGCCAAACTGGTTTTCAACCGTGCTGACAAGTTCGATCTCGATCCCTCTGCCATCATTATCTTCGACGGCAATGGATATGTCGCTTGATTCCAGCGTGCCTGCAATAGACGTCTGTTTGATCTTCAAATGAAACACCTCTTTTGATAATGTGCTTTTTGTAATGCCGACTTACGAGGACCGGAAAATGTCACTGATCACCCTTGCCAATCCCGAGCCCGTAACTGGTTTGCACATATAATCGTCTATAATCAGACGTTCCTTGTACCGGGTAACATTTTCCTCGACCAATCCCGTCACCAGGACGATCTTGATCCGGGGATGCAGCGCCTTCATCCGTTCCGCAAGCTCCAGACCTTTAATGTAAGGCATAGCCTGGTCGGTAATGACAACGTCAAACCGGGACGGGGCCTGCTCGAAAATTTTCAGCGCTTCGATGCTGTCTTGCTCAGGGAACACCTTATAGCTCACCGACTCAAGAGCTCTTCTCATGGCCTTCAATACTTTCCTGTCGTCTTCGATCAAAAGAATGCTTTTAGGCTCTACAGTAACGGGCGGCAGATCCGATTGCCGGCCGGCATTCAGCGACCGTACCTGAGCGAGGTAGACCGTAAAGGAGCTTCCTTTCCCTTCTGCACTATCCACCGTAATAAAGCCATTGTGATTTTTGATGATGCCGTAAACGACGAACAGTCCCAGCCCTGTGCCTTCACCTGCAACCTTTGTCGTAAAGAACGGGTCGAAGATTCGAGACATGGTGTCCTTGCTCATCCCGTGACCCGTATCGGAAATCGAAAATTTCACATATGCGGCAGACGTATCAGTAACTTCGTCCTGAATTTGCTCAAGCTCCTGTGCGGGCACATTCTCCAGCGTGACATTCAATACTCCGCCGTTATATTTCATGGCATGACAGGCATTGTTGCACAGATTCATAATTACCTGCTGAATCTGTACTTTATTGGCAAGAATCGCCGATGAGCCGCCCTTCTTTTCGAAAATCACTTTGATATTGGGGGAAATAATCGGCTTCACCAAGTTTAGCGTTTCAGCAATAAGTTCTTCTAAACTTACGGCTGCATGCTTGCCTTTACCGCTGTCGGAACGGCTGAAGACGAGAATCTGCTCGATGATGTTCCTGCCCTTCTCGGAAGCTTCGTAGATCTCGTTCACATACTCATGGATCTCATCCTTGGGGTCAAGCTTGTGCAAAATGATTTCCGAATAACCCTGAATCGGAGTCAACAGGTTGTTGAAATTATGGGCGATACCCCCGGTAAGCATGCCGAGTTCCTGAAGTTTCTGGGAATGCAGCAACTGCATATCTTTCTTTCTTAATTCCTCGTTGGTGGAATTCAACTTCCGCAAATATTTGGTTTCCACTTCCAGTGCCGCTTTTTTTCGCTGAGTCTTCATAATAATGAAGAAAGCACAGGATAGGATCAGCAGAATCGTGGCAAAGATCTCAAGGAGCCTACTCCTGCTTTGAGCGATCGGGCCTTTTACCTCTTCATAATCCATAACGGCGGTAACGACCCAAAAGAACTCATTAAATCGGAGCCTGGAAAAAGATTCGAATTTTTTTGTTTTTTTGAGATCCTTACCCATCCACCAGTAAGAATTGTATACCGCGGACCCTTCCTCCCGGCTCATCTGCATAGCTATCAGCCTGTCGAGGTCCTTGTAATCCAGGTTCGGATAGATCCTCTTCAAGGTCTCAACGGACTTCCCGATATTGTCCCGTTTCGGATTCATAAGATAAATCCCCTGAGCGTTCTTCACATGAATATAACCTTTCATCCCAACCTTGACGGGTTTGACGAGCTGTTCATACAAGGCGTTCAGATCCACGCTGCTGATTAGCATGCCTTCATATTCATTGTCCAGAAATACCGGATGAATAATAGGCAATACATACGATTCCGGCTGTTCTAGCTTCGCATCCCCAATCAAAGGTCTCTTTTCCTGCATGGCCCGCTTGATATCTTCGTTGACCAGGTCATAAATTTTTTGGGCTTCGGCATCGTTCATTCGGGGATAGGTGTTCATTATGCTTCCCGCTCTGTTGATCACAATAATGCTGTTAACCCTTTCTTTCTTGGCCTTGTAATAAGCTTCTATCGCTTGTTGTACAGGCCCCGGGTCACTATCCGCCAAACCAACAGCGACACTGCGGTTTCCCGCCACAATTTCGAGATTGCGGATTTGCTCCTCAAAGGAAGCCTCCAGATTTTTGCTTGTCAATTTGGCTATGGTCAGCAGTTGCTCCTCTTGCTGGCGGATCACTGTCCGTTCGCTGTCCATATAAACCGAATAAGCCATCCGAACGAGGATCAGAACGATGAATGGAAGCGCAAATAATACTAGGTTATAAGGCACGCTTTTCCGTTTCAGCTGCTTTCTCAAGTTGAAATGCATACAGGCTCATTCCCTCCGGGCTGTTCCATAAACGGCAAGAATTTGCTCAGAGCGTCAGCCAGCGAAGCAGGAAGATAGCCACGGTTACAGTAGCCGCGCCGCCTAGACGGGTACACACCTGTGCGAAGGGTATCAGTTGCAGCCGGTCGCAAGCGGTCAGAATCGCCACATCGCCCGTTCCTCCCTGGCTGCAGCGGGTTCCGGTAATAATCGCCGCTTCAACCGGGTACATATTCATCCACTTTCCTATAAAATAGCCCGTTGCAACCATGGTGATGACGGTTACGGCAATTGTAATCAAATAAGTGGGACTCAATACGGAAACTAGGCTTTCCCAAGGTGTTTTAGCCACGCCCATACCAAGAAGCAGCGGGTAAGTTACAGCGATGACGAAGAAACGCTGCATCATTTGCGCTCCATCTTGAAGCTGCTTTGGCAGAAGATTGAAATACTTCACAATAACAGCAGCGAATAGCATAACGATTACACCAGGCAGCCCAACAGCTTCAGCCGCCAAGTTCCCGAGCATGAAAAAACCGACGGCCATGACGGCACCTGTTGCCATTTGGTTCAGGTTGATCGGTTTTTTGTCCTTGTCCTCCGCATACTTTAATACGTCGCTGTCTCCTGATTTGAGCAATGTGCCATTCCCTGACAGCTCCGGTTTCTTTTGCCCCAATTTGTTCAACAACCCCGATAAAATAATCGCGCATAAGCTGCCCAGCATCACTGCCGGTATAACGGCTGCGAAATTTTCTTCCTGTGTTGTGCCTAGAATTTGGCTATAGCCAATGGACAGCGGAATCGCACCTTCCCCTACGCCGCCGGCCATAATCGGAACAAGCACATAGAAGAATGTTTTGTAGGCGCCGAGCCCAAGACCGATGCCTGTAAGCATGCCTGCACCTGTGGCAAGAAGAGTACCGGCAATAACCGGCACGAACAGCTTTACGATCGCATTCACCATTAAATCCCGATTCATCCCGAGAATGCTGCCGCAGATAACGATGGCAATGTACAGGTACAGGAAGTTGGTTTGTTCCATGAAAACGGTAACGGTATCAATTGCTGCTTGCGGCATCAGTCCGGCATAGACCATATAGGACGGTACGAAAGTCGCCAAAATGGGAGCGCCTCCGAGATCCTTAAGGATCGGAACTCGCTTGCCGATTTCGCCCAGAATAAAACCATAAAGCATCATAATGGATGCGGCGCCGAGCATATCTTGCGGAAAATGACCGCTGTGAATCAGAAAATAAACCACCAGCATAAACGGAATATACACCCCTACCGGTATAACTCCTCCAATCCGATAGCTTAACACCTTTTTCCAAACCGGTTGTTGCTGCAGAGGGAGTTCTAACGGATTATTGATCATATTCTTCCTCCTCTTAATTAGGGCATTTTTTCACAAATCATAAACAAACGCTATCATCTCCTGTTGTGATCCAATTTTGATACTGTCTCGAGACATATCCTCATCATAAAGAACAAAGCTTAAAGTATTCTGACTGAATCTTAAAATATTTTAAGAATCCCGCCATACAAAAAAACGGCCGGATCGGGAAATCTCCCAATCCAACCGCTTGTATTTCGAGCCTGCTTAATCCACGGCGAAACGGTATCCAATACCCCATACGGTCTGTATATGCTTAGGCTTCTCGGGGTTATCCTCGATTTTCATTCGCAAATGCCGGATGTAGACCATGATCGTATTATCGTCTATGACCGTTTCCTTCCAAACGTTTTGGTACAACTGCTCCTTGCTGAATACTTGGTTGGGATTCTCCATGAAAAATTTCATCAGCAGAGCTTCCTTGGAAGAAAGCGGCACTTCAGCACCGTTTTTATAAAATGTATAGGATTTCAGATTGAAAAGGAACGGACCTTGAGTCAGCTTCGTATACGTGTCCTTTAATTCGATCAGCTCGCGGTAGCGCTTAATATGGTTTTTAACCTGTGCACAAAGCACCGACGGACTGAACGGTTTCGTAATATATGCGTCGGCTCCCAGGCCAAAACCGATAATCTGGTCTGTATCTTCCTTTTTACCGCTAAGAAAGATGATGGGCGTATAGATGCCCATGGCTCGGGTTTTCCCAAGCACGTCATATCCGTTGTAATCATCCATCACGATATCCAGTATGATCAGATCAAAAACCTGATTCCGGATTATTCTGAGCGCTTCGCTTCCGTTTTCCGCTTGAATCACCTGCACGTTATCGCTTTCAAGTACATTTTTGACAAGCTTTCGAATATAATCTTCATCGTCGGCGATAAGCACCTTGGCTTTACTCATACCCTTGCTGCACTCCTTTATCAAAATCACGCCTCTCACCTATTAAGGAAAACATCCGCTCACTATTATAACACTAAATTATGAATAAAAGTACAAGTAAATGGCAAAAATGGGACAATTGGCTGGTATTAGGAATGATATCCCTGGAACGAAAAAAGCCCGCCAAATCCTGAAGCGCGGCCTGCAGATCGCCCTCGCCGGCCAGCGGCAGCTTCAGCGCCTGCTCGCCGTAGGTCCAGACGAGATCGGTTTTCTTCGCCGTAAACGGCGGGATATTACCGAACTTTTGAGCGTCGAGGAAAATTTGCACATACGTGTCAGCTGCCGCTTTGTTGGCGGGCAAGGAATAGCCCTGCTTCGCCAGCGCAATCTGGCCTTCGGGACCCGCTAACCAGGACAGCAGCTTATAAGCCGCCTCCTCATGTTTCGTATTCGCGCTGATCGCTACGCCGGCCGACTGCACCACCGTCTGCGCCGTTTTAAACTTGGGCAGGTAAGTTATCCCGTAATCGATGCCCGCTTCTTTATAGTTCGTCCGAATCCTTAAAAATCATTTGAGGCATCATTTTTTCCACAATTCAGTAATAAGAACAGAGGCCAATATGAATACACAACCTAAAATGGTATTCAGTTGAAGAGAAGCAACGGTGTTATGCTGGTTCCACCAAATTAAAGAGAAGATCGTCGCAAAGACGGGCTCTGTCGAAAAAATGATGACTGTATGTGTAGAAGAGGTAAACTTCTGAATATATACCAATCCGGAATATGCAACCGCAGTTCCAAGCACACCAGTAATAATAGTTGCAAGAATAAGTTCTGATGTTATTGAAATGGACGCCGGCTTCATCGCCACAGCAATAATTAGATAAAGACATGCACAAAAAGTAACTTGCAAGAGGCCAATTACTGCTGGATCTAATCTTGCAGAATATTTTTCAATCAGGATAATTTGGATGCTCATGCACAAAGCGCTTAGCAACGCTAATAAATCACCCAGATTAAAGCTGTAATGGAGGCTTCCCGAGATAAAAAACAATCCAATGAGAGATAAAGCAACTCCTGCTTGCGTTCCCTTATTTAATTTTCTTCCAGATATTTTTGTGGAAATAACAGGTACGAGGATCACACTAAGACCGCATATAAAGGCCGAATTGGATGAACTCGTGAATTGCAGACTGCTGACTTGAAAAGTCAAAGAACCAAAAAAAGAAATACCGATTAGAATTCCCGCAATTATGGTATCCTTATTGATTTGTCTCGCTTTTTTCCAAAAAGCAAGGACTAGAAATATCGCGGCGGAGCCGAAACGAAATGCCAAAAATAAAAAAACAGGAGTATACGACAAAACACTTTTGGTTATCGGAAAAGAAAGCCCCCATATAACGGAGAATAAAATCAATAATACATCGGCCTGAGTTTTATTTAGAGTTTTCATAATCACCTAATTATTTCCATAATGAAAATTTACCTGTAATTGTGTTAATTTCCTCTGTCGGTCCGTAAAAAATGGCACCCAGGTATTCTATTTCTTCTTCTTTGAGCAACTTCATTTCCGCAATCAATTCCTCTTCATGGCCTGTTGTAAGCATTTGTCTCGGATAGTCAGCCAGATATACACCATTGATACTTCTCGCTTTTTCAATTGCCATGCGCAATTTTCCTTGTTTAGCATGCGTGATAATGAAAGGATATCTTGAAATCCCCATATGAGGAATTCCCGATCCGTCCTCAATCGTCCGCTGGCCCATGAGATGCTCGTCTTTAAAAGCCCCAATAGCGATAGACAGATGTCCGATGACATTCAGGGCAATTGGAGCTTCAATACCTGTAGTCAATACAGCAACAATTTTCCGTTCCCTATAATCGTAATACGCCGAACCCATGACAGCCTCCAATCAGAATTCATCCGCCAACCAGCCCTGTGCATCAGAAAAAGAAACTAAGCTATGAATTTCAAGTGCAGCCTCTCGCAGCTGTCTGCGAAATGACCGGTAAGAATCTAAGGTGTCCAATCCAAAATAGCACTTAAAATAGTCCCTTTGCATTTCTTCAAGCGGAATATGATCTTTCATATAGTATTTATCGGGATAAGCTTTTAGTAATCTGCGATGAATAGGCGAACCCGGACTTGGTTCAATGAGATTCCCCACCATTTCTCTAGGCGGTCTTCCCAATCTTTGCGTAATAATATCAACAATATTTTTGGCACATGCAATAGTCTTGATTAATGATTGAGCATTTTCTCCAGGCAGGCCGAGAACAAAGCTGGCAGTAATATCGATTCCGGATTCTGCCAATACCTGCGCGGCATATACACTGGTTTCAGGAGAGGTGTCACGTTTGTTACAAAGTTTTAAAACTTGTTCATCCCCAGATTCAAATCCAATGACAACATCCGAAACGCCGATTTCTTTTAGATGCTGGCATGCATCGGGAGTTACCCGATTGGCGCGAGCAAAAATTCCCAATTCAAACTTATGATCAATGTCCGGCTTTATTTTTGCAACTTGTTCTACCCAATCATGATCGTAAAGAAAATCATCTCCAACATCAAAAATATAATCAGCTTTATGTACAGTCGTGGCAACCGTAATATCCTCCCAAAATTGAGCGGGTGATTTGAATCTTACTCCTTGATCTGCACGTCCGCAAAAAACGCAACCAACGCTATTTCTACGATTGCCGCAACCTTTATGGGAATAGATTCTGAGATAATTCGTAATTGGATTGGGATTAGTGAAATCCGTCTCTTTGAGCAACTCTTGATAGGGCTCAAAGGCTACCGCCGAGTAATCCAGCTGAGGAACTTGCTCAAGTTGCAGCTCAAACGGGTCAGTTTTAAATATGGTATTATTTCGGCAAAAGACAAGGTTAGGAATTTCTTTAATGGGTCTTCCCTGAACTAATCCGAGTAATGTCTCTTCGCCGTCACCGACACAAACATAATCCACTATATTTTGATTATACACAATGGCTTCAGCCATTTGTGAAGCATGTTGGCCCCCGAATAAATTCAAGCAGCCGACTTCACGGGCATGCCAAGCAATGGTTAAAGCATTTTCATATGAGATCTGCTGGATGCTCTGACCAACAATGTCGGGCTTTTCCTTGTACAAAAAATGGATGATATCATCCATAGTATGTGAGACACTGCCGTCAATAATGGATATCCGGGTGTTAGGAGAATACTTTCTTAAATAGTTCTCCAAAGCAATTAATCCCAATGATGGCGCATAATGAGTCAAGGCATCTTTATAACGTTTATCGATTGGGGTAAATATTAGCGCTACGTGCTTGCTCATGAATAATCCACTCCTTTAATTTATCTCTTAGTTTAAAAATAGATATAATAAAGTGCAGGTTTTCATTAGTGAACAATTTCACATATTGATATCTCTCTTGACATTCCAACCATTCCCATAATTACAATAACATACATTGTATATAAAAGGAATAATATGGATTGAACTCCGACATTGACGGGACCCGATAAGCTCGAAGGTTTCGCCCAAATGATGAGTAGCGGTCTGAATCTTTCACGCAAAAAAGGCTCGTAAACTGCCCACAAGAGCAATTATACGAACCTTCCAGCAGGTCATTTATCGTTAAAGCTTGTCTCTATTCCTGATCGACATGTACTAGGTTGAAAAAACTCGGGAATTAGGACAAACTACGCGCCGAACTCTTCGGCCGTTTTGATATAGTTACTCAACTCATTCCGTTCTTCTTTCCATATTATTTTCTCCCCATAATTTTTTCCCTAATCATACATCATTTTCAATACAGGCATTAAGCTTTCGCCGTGTTCCGTCAAAGTATACTCCACTCGAGGAGGAACTTCGGGATATACGTTTCGGCGGATCAGCTGATCCTCTTCCAATTCGCGCAGCTGATTGGTTAACATTTTTTGCGTAATGTGGGGAATCCGTTTTTTCAGTTCGCTAAACCGTTTGGTTCCTTCCAATCCTAGGTGCCACAGAATGATTAACTTCCATTTCCCTCCTATGACCGCCAGGGTTAATTCCTTCTCGCAGTTAATCTCCTTCAGATTGATTCGATCTTTTACCTCACTGGCCATAATCATCCTCCTCCCAATAGTATACTATAGGTCACTACCTTACATTAAAGTGCGTACTTCCTTGTTGGAAACTTTGTGTTTAGAATAAAGCCTGTGCCTGATGAGCACAGTGAAAGCAACGTTCAATACTACTGAACGCAATTATGGAGAGGAGCGTATACATGAATCGTTTTACAATTCCACGCGATATTTATTATGGGGACGGGGCTTTGGACATCCTCAAAACACTTGAGGGGAAAAAAGCTGTACTCGTCATCGGCGGCGGTTCCGTCAAATTGAGCGGCAACCTCGCCAAAATTGAAGGTCTGCTTGCGGAAGCTGGCCTGGAAACACGATTGATCGAGGGTATTGTATCCGAACCGACCGTTGCCATGGTAATGGAAGGGGTCAAAACCCTGAACGAATTCCAGCCGGACTGGGTAATCGGCATTGGCGGCGGTTCGCCGATGGATGCTGCGAAAGCGATGTGGGTCTTCCATGAGCATCCGCAGCTTACCTTCGAAGAAGCAAGCCGGCCGTTCACTCTGCCTAAACTGCGGACCAAAGCCAAATTCATCGGCATTCCGACGACAAGCGGCAGCGCTTCTGAAATTTCAAACCTGTCGGTCGTGACCGACGAGAAAACGGGTATCAAGTACCCCCTCGCCGATTTCGAATTGACACCGGATCTGGCGGTCATCGATCCGGTGTTGGTTGAATCGATGCCTAAACATATAACGGCATATACCGGCATGGATGCACTGACTCACGGCATCGAGTCGTATGTTGCCAAGCCCCGCACTCTACTGACGGATGCGCTGGCAATTGAATCGGTCGAACTGGTGAAACAGCACCTTCTTCATTCCTACGAAGGCAATCAAGAATCGCGTAAAGCGATGCATAT
Organism: Paenibacillus zanthoxyli JH29; assembly: GCF_000520715.1. Classification (GTDB taxonomy): domain Bacteria; phylum Bacillota; class Bacilli; order Paenibacillales; family Paenibacillaceae; genus Paenibacillus_AQ; species Paenibacillus_AQ zanthoxyli. Next base: position 7,268 of record NZ_ASSD01000523.1, on the reverse strand, counting down.
CGCCCAAGGCATGGCCGGTATGGCTTTTGCCAACGCGGTGCTGGGTAACGTTCATAGTCTTGCGCATAAAAGCGGTCCGACCTTCGATATTCCGCACGGCTGCGCCAACGCGATTTATCTGCCGTACGTCATCCAGTTTAACCGTACGGTCGTCTCCGACCGCTTTGCAGCCATCGCCAAACGGATCGGTCTTACCGGTCAATCAACGGACGAACTGGTAGACGCGCTGGTGGCGTGGATCCGTGAGCTGAATCGCAACATGGGTATCCCAAGTACACTCCGCGACTACGGCGTATCCGAAGAGCTATTTAACGCGCATGTGGATAGCATGGCGGCAAACGCGGTGAAAGATCCATGCACAAGCACTAACCCGCGCGAAACCTCTGTAGAAGAAATGAAAAAACTATACGTTGCAGCGTTTAGAGGAGAAGACGTAACGTTCTAATCCATCAATATCTTAGCTTTATCCAAGCTGGCGTCTACTCGATAGGCGCCAGCTTGTTTCATGTTAGACCCAATGGTTCAAAAATGTCTCTTTATCATAATATTGGCTTGTGCCGAGCGAAATCGTGGGACTTGAAATTCCGGTTGTGCTGGAAAACCATAAGCTGCGGCGGATTCAGTTTCACGATCTTCGGCATAGTTGCGCCAGCCTGCTTCTGGCTATGGTGTGAACATGAAGGAGATTCGGGAGTGACTTAGCCACAGTCATCGGCCAACATTTACGTTCACCTGGATTACAGCTGGAAGATTTCTTCGGCCCAGGTGATGAGCAATAGCCTGAACCTTCTAAGCACAGAAAAAGGCTCGTAAACTGCTACATGAGCAATTTTACGAACCTTTTAAATGTTAGGCAATGCGGTCGAGAGGACTCGAACCTCCACGGGGGGTTAGCCCACACGGACCTGAACCGTGCGCGTCTGCCAATTCCGCCACGACCGCGTATTTTATCGAGGCACGCTTATGCGGCCACAAGAGAGATCATACCATGATTACAAACACCAGTCAATATATTTTTTAAAATAACATTTTCCATAAATTAATGTATATATATTGCTTTCGTGAATAAATTGGATGTATAATAAGAACAAAGGTTCGCATGCTACAATTGAGGTGATTCAGATGGCGACGATTGCAAAGCGTAACCGGGAAGCAACCCAAGAAGAACTGTCTCTTGTCAGAAGCTACTTGCTGCTAACGTTTATTCATAAAGTGTTCGAGCGCGACTGCCGGGCCATCGGGAAGAGCGGCCTATTTAAGATGCCACAGCTCTATATGGAAATGGTCTCCGTCGGAGCAAAGAAGACAGCTGTCATGCTGCAGGAAGTTAAGCGAGAGCTTGATTCTCAGAATGTGGTTATTACAACTGTTCGGCAAAATCAGCATGGTGTTGAAGCCGAGTATAAGTGCCGGGGTATTGCCGGAGAGATGCAGATTGAATGGCAGAGCTTCCGGCGGGAGATGACGCTGAGAATGCGCGCCTATCTCGGACTTGCCGGGGAGTTCTCGATTCAAGCCCGGGAAGAGCATTCCAGCCATATGGCTGTATCCATCTGATTATTCTGCCGGATGATTATCATGATAGCACCAGCCCGATCACGGAAGTGATGGGCTGTTTTTTTATTTTCTCTACATCCGCTCTGCAGCTCACCCTTTTCATCAGCATGGTTCCTCCGCGTCCGCCTGGCACATATACATATAGAGAATCCGCATCGTTTGCCAGATTATGAGTTGGGAGGAACGGCAATGAACAAATACTGGAGTGAGACGATCAAGGGGATTGCGCCTTATGTGCCGGGCGAGCAGCCCCGGGCAGGCAGACTGGTCAAGTTAAACACGAACGAGAATCCTTACCCGCCTTCCCCCGAGGTGCTGAATGCAATGAAAGCCGCCGTTACCGACAAGCTGAGATTATATCCCGATCCGAATTGCTCCCGCTTGCGGGAAACGGCCAGCCGCCATTACGGCATTCCAGCGGAACAGATTTTTGCCGGCAACGGGTCCGACGAAATTCTGGCTTTTTGCTTCAAGGCCTTTTTCGATCCGGGGGATACGATTCTTTTTCCCGATATTACGTATAATTTCTATGAAGTGTACGCCAAGCTGTTCGGGGTATCGTACAGGACGGTTCCGCTGACCGAAAGCTTCGATGTGCCGGTTGACCGCTTTTTCACCAATAATGACGGAATTATATTGGCTAACCCCAACGCCCCTACGGGCAAAGCCATTCCCTTAGAGAATATAGAAGCCCTTGTGAAACGGAATCAACAGGCGGTTGTTATTGTGGATGAAGCGTACATTGATTTTGGCGGAGAAACGTCAATTGGACTGATTCCGAAATATGACAACCTGCTCATCATCCGCACATTCTCCAAATCGCGGTCGCTGGCAGGGTTGCGGATCGGTCTGGCCATGGGACACAGCAGTTTAATTGAAGCGCTCATTCGCGTCAGAGATTGTATCAACTGCTTCACCGTCGACTGGATCGCCCAGGCGGGCGCCATAGCGTCTCTTGAAGATACGGAAACGTTCACCCGGAATATTCAGACCGTTATAGCCACCCGCAGCCGGATCACCTCCCTCCTCCGTCAAGCGGGATTTGAGGTGGTGGACTCCAGTACGAATTTCTTGTTAATCTCCCACCCAAGAGCAGAGGCAGATAGTCTAAATGAAGCTTTGCGGGGACAGAACATTTTCGTGCGTCTTTTTCCAAGGCCCAGGATCGATAAATATTTGCGTGTGACGATTGGAACGGATGAAGAAATGGATATTCTATATGAAGCGCTGCTGGGCCTCGTTCGTGGAACTCAATGAAAATATCAAGCATCGAGCTTAACTCTGACTCCAGTCTAAATCAATGAGAATGATCAGCAATCGGCCTTGAGAAAAAACAAACGGCTTTCGAGAGAAAACCTCGAAAGCCGTTTCAATTACAGCTGCTGGACAGCTTGTTATTGCTCACGTTATCCGAAAACGCTGCGTCTCGGCTCGGTATTGGGCTGTAACATATAACCTCGGTCCAGCTTGACCACCCTCCGGTTGGGTCTGCGGATCATAATGTGGCTGTCATCCCACGCAATAACAATCCCGATCACGTCATTGCTCTCCAGAGCATCGCGAATGACCCGGATCTTCTCGCCTGAAAGGCGGTATTCATTCAACTGCTCATCGCTGATCATACGAAGTTCTCCTCTCATCCGGAACACCATATAGCAAGTGTCCGAATCGGATTATGACATAAAAAAGACCGCAATGAAAGATCATTGGGTCTCATCTAAATAATGAGGTATGCATATATCTATGCACCTCTTTGTGTTTGACCTATATCAGCGCTTCATTCTTCTCAAACCAGAAGTCCAGAACTTTTGCGGACATCACACGTTGTTCCAGATACTCCACTTGTTTGGCTGTAAACTTCTCTCTCCAGGCGAAGTCCAGTTCTTCACACAAGCCTGCGATAGTCAGAAGTTCCGACCAAGCAACATAGCGTTTGTACCAAAAGAATTGAGGATGTTCGATCATATAGGGATACAGATCGTCAAACTCCGTGTGCTTGCAATCGAGCGCACGCTCGAAGTGATCCTTGGCCTCGGTTAATTTATCAATAAAGAATTGTTCTGTCACCGGTTCTTTCCCCATTGTGACGCCTCCTCTCCTATGTCTGACTTTATTATAAATGAAAATGTATGGGGTGGAAAGCAATAGTTATAAAAATAGGCATTGTTCTCAGATTCGTCACCATTTGTAACCCAATAGATTACTGCTCGAATTCGATTCTTCCGCCGGCTAGGGACTTGATTTTTATAAGCGATTCCAGACGTACACCCTGTTCGCGGATCGTACGGGCACCGGCCTCAAAGCATTTTTCCACAACCACCCCAAGTCCGACGAGCTCCGCTCCCGAGCGATGAATGATCTTGATCAGGCCGCGGGCCGCATCGCCGTTAGCGATAATATCGTCGATGAACAGAATTTTGTCCTCGGGCGATATAAATTGGCGTGAAATCATAATGTCCGTGACGATCCCCTTCGTAAACGACGGAACCCGCTCGCACAGCGCATCAGGGTCGGCAAGAAGTGTTTTCTTGCGGCGCGCAAAGACAAGCGGCACCTTCAATTCATACGCGGTGGCAAATGCAACGGCAATACCCGAGGATTCCACGGTAACAACACGGGTTACTCCCTGGTCTGCAAACAGCTTCGCAAATTCCCGTCCCATCTCCATTGTCAGCTCGGGGTCGACCTGATGGTTGAGCAGCCCGTCCAGCTTCAACACCTGATCGGAAACGACAATCCCTTCCTCCAAAATCCGCTTTTTCAATATTTCCATGACGCTTACGCCTCCATTATCCATTCTTGTTCGGACGTTCCACTGTCAAAATCCCGCAGGCGAAAACAGGCGGAAGTCATGTCCTTCTGCTCAACATCATAACCTGTACTATGCGGAGTACACAAGCATATGGGGCAATGCGCATCCAAAAGACTGATTTTTTAGGCTTCACAAGTAGGCAAGCCTCTGCTTCCGGTGCCAATTTTACCGAAAAATCAAAGGATACGGCTGATACTTACAAAATTAAGCGTACACATTTAAAGCCGGTTCTGCCAAAAGTGTAGTCCATACGGTTTAGGCTTGCAAAACTTGGTGTACGCTTCCGATACCAGTTTTGCCGAAGAATATCCAATGCGGTTTAGGCTCGCAAAACTTAGTGTACGCTTCCGATGCCAGTTTTGCCGAAGAATATCCAATGCGGTTTAAGCTTGCAAAACTTTTAGGGGGAGAGTTATGAGACAAATGCTCCGCACGCTGCAAATCGCCTTCACTTATATTGGCACTATTGTGGGAGCCGGATTCGCCACCGGCCAGGAAATTCTCCAGTTCTTCACGCAGTACGGCCGCTTAGCAACGCTGACCATTGTATTCGCCACAGGGGTCTTTATCTGGCTCGGCACCAAAATGATGATTCTTGCCCAGCGGATCGGAGCGGAATCCTATGAGGATTTCAACCGCCATCTGTTCGGAAAGAACGTAGGCGGCATTATCAGCCTGTTCACCCTGGCTATTCTGATTGGGGTGAACAGCATTATGCTGGCCGGAGCGGGCGCGATTTTTGAGGAGCATCTCGGGCTCCACTATCAAACCGGGCTGGTGCTGACCGTAATCGGCTCTTATCTTCTGCTGAAAAGAGGCATTTCCGGCATTCTGCAGATGAACAGCATTGTCGTTCCTTTGATGCTGACCTTGTCGCTTATCATTATTTTCAACACGCTTGATCATCCGGGAGCGCATCACTTTTTACAGCTTGGCACGAAACGCAGCGCCTTTGCCGCCGGACTGTCACCTTTTCTGTATACAGCGTTCAATTTGGGAATGTCACAGGCCGTCCTCGTTCCGATGGCCCGGCATACTCAAAATGAACGGCCGCTTATCTATGGCGGTATTCTCGGCGGTCTGGGCATCGGCTTTATGCTGATGGCGGCGCATTTCGCCATGAGCGCGCATATGCCGGGCATCTTGAAATTTGAGATTCCGATGGGCAGCATTGCTTTCGGTCTCGGAGCGCTGGTGCAGCTTGTGTATCTGGTGCTGATCTTTCTGGAAATATTCAGCACCTTTGTCGCCGATATTTACGGCGTCACGCTACAACTGGCGCAGCGCCTGCCGATCTCATCCGCCTTCATTACACCTGCGGTCATGCTGACCTGCTATGTCTTCAGCCAGTTCGGCTTCAGCTCGCTGCTGGCGCTGTTCTATCCGATGTTCGGAGCGCTGTCGCTTATCTGGGCGGTCAAATTAATCCTTGCTCCCATGGTTCCGCCGGGCAAATCGGGAGCGCCTCCAAAAACGGAGCTGCTGCCCGCCTCCAAACCGGTTCCGCGATCTACACGGAGATAACGGAGGCATCCGTCACCAGCCTGGCGGCCGCCTCGGCGACATGACGATGGCAGGTCAGCATTACGACCTGGCGGGAAGAGGACAGCTCGCCAAGGAGTGAAAGCGCCGCATGCAGACGCCGCTCATCGAAATTGACGAACAGATCGTCAAACAGCAGCGGCAGCGGGTCCTGCCGGTCCATCGTTCCCGCGAGAGCCAGACGCAGGGCCAGATACAGCTGCTCCGCCGTTCCCCGGCTCAGCAGCCCGCTGTCCAGCAAGCCGGCTTCCCGGTGCTCCGCTTTCAGCTCTTTCTTCCCTAGCGTCATGACGACGCGCCGGTACTCTCCTCCGGTCAGCCGCTCGAAATATGAGGAAGCCAAGGCCAGAACCTGCGGCTGCTTCTCACGCTCGTAAATTCGTCTTGTCCGGCTGATCAATTCAGCCGCGAGCGCGGAAACGGCATATTGCTCGGCGATACCCCGCAGCGCCGCCTTCTGCTCCTCCAGCTGCTGAAGCGTTGTATCCTCCCGGCAGACCTTCTTCAGGTTCTCCCTTTCCTGCAGCAGCTTGCCCCGGAGCTGAAGCAGTCCGTTTCTTCGTTCCTCAAGCTCGGCAAGCCCCCTCTCCTCCCGCTTCCTCTCTTCTTCCAGCGCGTAAGCGTCCTGTAGTGACAGCAGCTCCAGAAGTCCCTGCCTTTCTTCCTCGTCCCTGCCTCCGAACATGGCCAGCTCAGAGTGCCGGAGCGACCGTTCCAGCTCCCGGCGCCGGGACAGGGCTGCAGCCCGGCGAAGCAGATCTTCGCCGTCTTTCGCCCCGCCTTCTCGCAGCAGATTACCACAAATCTGCCGGAGCGCTTCCTGTTCCCGTCGGCTCTCTTCCAGTTCCTCCTTCGCCCCGCGCAGCCGGGAGATCAAGTCTTCCCGGCGCAAAAGAGCCGTCTTAAGCATCTCCCATGCCGCTGCTCTCTCCTCCAGCCAGCGGATCGGTGAGAGCGCCGTGGGGATAACAGGTGAGGTGACAGGCGGTACAGCGGCTGAAGGCGGCACTCCGGGAAGCGATACAGCTCTAGTCCGGATTTCGGATGGCGCATTATCCGGTTGTGGAGTGCCAGTAGACACAGATAGCGTTAAATCTGGCTCCCCAATGCCGGATGGCGAAGCAGCGGACGATGCAGCATCAGATAAAATCCCGGACGAAGCGTGAGATACGTCTGCGTCCGGCTTCTTCGCAGCCTCTTCTGAGCCAGAAGCCGTTTGCTCCGCAGCTTCTCCGACTTCCGCCATCAGGAGCAGGCATTCCTCTTCAAACGCCGCAGTTTCCCGGCTCAACTCGGCTATACGCAGCTCAAGCCCGTCCTCCCGGCGCAGCAACTCGTTCCCCTGCTCCGCCAGCCT
>NZ_ASSD01000522.1 GCF_000520715.1 Paenibacillus zanthoxyli JH29 | reverse complement strand
GCGGCGGGGGAAGCGCCTCGCTGCCGCCGATATAGTAGATTTCCTGGCTTTTCAGCCCCAGCAGAAACAGCACCCGGTAATATTGGAGCTGCAGGGTCAGTTTCCATTTGATCATCGTTGTTCCTCCTTCCAAAAGTTCGCGCCAGGAAGCTGCCGTACACGCTCTCCCGCCCGTTTGCGCAGGCCGGTATTTCCGGTGTAAAATTCGGGCTTCGCTTTCTATGATTTTCAGTCCCATCAAGCGACTCCTCCCGGCTCATCGGCAGCTTCTCCCTGTGCCAGATCCGGATGGATGATCGCCCGGTAGGCTCCGTCTCCGGACAGCGTCCCGCCGTCAAGACCGATCAGCACCTTTCGGTGCAGGGCAGTCTTTCCGCCGAGTGTTACGGCAACATGGTCAGGCTTTAGCGCGAGCATAAATGACGCTCCCCTGTTCACTCCGCGGTAGGGGACCAGTCTTAGCCGGTCCTGCCATATAAAGGACTGCCCGTCCGTCTCTAAAAGCAGTTGATCCGCCCCCTCCTGGGATAGACGTCCTTTCCATTCCTGCGGCAAATACTCCTCCCATAGCGATGCCTCCATCACCATAACAGGGGTTTTTGTCAGAGGATCATACAGCCTGTTGCCGGTATCAAGCAGTCCGGAGCAGGTAACCGTCACGCCGTCGATCTCCACCTGCACCATGCCGATATAAGCTTCAAGCTTCTCTCTTCGCGCGCGGGAGGAATGAACGGCTTTGTAACAGCACAGGACCAGCAGCAGGATCAATAGCACAAACCAAAACCCGATTTTCAGCCGGTATGCATAGCCTCCCGTCGCCGTATACATGATTCCGTTCCAGATATCACCAGAACTTTGAAGCAGGTAATGTACGCCAAGAATGCCGCCCGCCGCCGCAAAGTTAATCACATAAAAGGACCCCATGCTCCGGAAAAAGCCTTGCAGGCTGGGATAACCGAAAGCGGCCAAGAGCATAACGACCGACAAGCCGAACTTGATCAAAAAGGTATACATGAAGGAAAGCTCCGGCACAAACATCATAACGACATAGAGCGCACCAACTAGAGCGGATAACCACAGCCGCCACCACTTGATCCTCACCTTGACCATCCAGCCGGTCAGCCAGAGCAGCGCCGCGTCGATCAGCAGATTGGCGGCAAAGATCAAGTCGATATAAACTACCATTCACTCACCTGCTTAAGGCTGCATATTAACGGCAACAAGAATGCTTGGCTTCGGGTCTTTTTGCTGCGATAGGAATAGTATAGAAAGTCTCAACTCCAAAGTCTGTCTAAACCTGGGGGGCGTTACCAGGCTTTTTTTGTCGAGATTTCTATGTATCCGTCAAGAACAGCTTATGCCCGTATGCCGACCATCAGTACTTTCTGGATGTAAAAAAGAAGCTGCTCCTTCTGTAGAGCGGCTTCCCTTGTGTTACTACCATGCAAAAGAAACGGCTGCGCCGTCCTCTTAGGGACGGTATCGTTTCTCGTAGAAATATAAGGCAAATGATAAGCGCGAAGCTTATACTTTCTGATATTTTAAAAAAACCGGGTTCCTTCGCCTTGTGGCCAAGAAACCCGGTTATTCTTCTTTCCGAGGGAAAGACTTGCTTGCAGATCAGTCGTTATTCCCCCGCGAACGGTTGCGCAGGAAGGTTGGAATGTCCAACTGGTCTGGGCTCATTTGGTTGCCGAAAGGACGAAGATTATTCGACTTGTCCGCTGACGGCTCGGACTGATTCGAAGCCGGACGGCGTCCCGGTGCGGCAGGAGCGGCTTTGGTTTCAAAGCCGGTAGCAATAACCGTAACCTTGATCTCATCCTTCATGCTCTCTTCGATAATCGCACCGAAGATCATGTTAACTTCAGGGTCGGAAGCAGAGGTGACGATCTCCGCCGCTTCGTTGACTTCATACAGCGACAGATTGGAGCCGCCGGTAATATTCATGATGACACCGCGCGCGCCTTCAATCGAAGTCTCAAGCAGTGGGCTCATAATCGCCTTGCGGGCCGCTTCGGAAGCGCGGTTCTCGCCGGTTGCGATTCCGATGCCCATCAGCGCCGAGCCGCGTTCCGTCATGATCGTCTTCACGTCGGCAAAGTCAAGGTTGATCAGACCGGGAACAGCGATCAGGTCGGATATGCCCTGTACCGCCTGTCTCAGCACGTTATCCGCTTCGCGGAACGCCTCCAGCATCGGAGTCTTCTTATCCACGATTTCGAGGAGACGGTCATTGGGAATGACGATAAGCGTGTCGACTTTTTCCTTCAGCGCCTCGATGCCAAGCTCAGCCTGCGTGGAACGCTTGCGGCCTTCAAAGGTAAAAGGACGGGTAACAACGCCAACCGTGAGCGCTCCGCATTCCTTGGCGATTTCGGCAATCACCGGCGCTGCTCCTGTGCCGGTTCCACCGCCCATGCCTGCGGTAACGAACACCATATCGGCTCCCTTTAAAGTATTCGAAATCAGATCGCGGGATTCTTCGGCCGCTTTCTTCCCGACCTCCGGATTGGCGCCTGCGCCCAAACCGCGGGTCAGTTTGTCCCCGATTTGCAGTTTATGTTCCGATTTGGCCATATGCAGCGCCTGGGCGTCCGTATTAACCGTGATGAACTCTACGCCCTGAACGCCGTTTTCAATCATCCGGTTGACTGCATTGCTGCCGCCGCCGCCAACGCCGATGACCTTAATTTGCGCCAGGCTCTCCATTTCAAAATCAAATTCCAACATATTGTTCCCTCTCCCCCTCAATGTGCTTGGATGGCCGGTCCAAGTGTATCTGGACGTTCACTATATGAAATCGCTGAAAATATTTTTTAGACGCTCCACAAATCCCTGCTTCGGAGCGGTCTCCTGGCTTGGTGCGGCGTTTGGTTTGCTGCGGCCCGCCGTCTTCTTGTTTGCGCTCGCAACCGCGCCGCTACCGCGTCCCCGGAAGCTGCGGACGACATGGTGCAATATGCCGACGCCGCTCGTAAATCCGGGATCTCTTACCCCGATGTAATCGGGAACGGCAACCCGGACGGATGCCGATAATTCTGCTTGAGCAGCCTTTAATACGCCCGGCATCGATACAGTTCCGCCCGTTAGTATATAACCTCCAGGGAGGTCATTGTAACCTAATCTTTTCACTTCCTGACGAATCAGGTGGAAAATCTCCTGGACGCGCGGCTCAATGATCGCAGCCAGATCCTCCTGGTTAAATTCCTTCTCCACATTGCTGCCGATTCTCAGTACCTTGAAGACGACTTCGGTTGCAGCATCGTCAATCCAGGCGCATCCGTATTTGAGCTTGACTTTCTCCGCCTGGTCGGTCAGCGTGCGCAGTCCGTAGGCGATATCATTCGATACAAATTCTCCGCCGATCGGTATTGTTGAGGTTGCAATAAGGGAACCTTCTTCATATACGGCTATCGTCGTTGCGCCGGCTCCGATATCCACCAGCACCGCTCCCCTGGACTTCTCGTCCTTGGAAAGCGCTAACCCGCCGGCTCCGAGAGACATCAGCACAAGATCTTTAACTTTCAGTCCTGATTTCTCCACACAACGCAGCAGGTTATGTATTGGCGTCTTGGCTCCGGTAACGATGGTGGCCTCCACTTCGAGACGGACGCCTATCATTCCGCGCGGGTCCTGAATGCCTTCAAGACCGTCGACGATATATTGCTTGGCGACGACGTCGATCACCTCGCGCTCCGGCGGCAGCGCAATGACTTCCGCAGCTTTGAGAACGCGCAGGATATCCTCTTCGCCGATTTCGCGATCTTCGTTCTGGACGGCTACTACGCCGTGGCTGGATTGCAGACCGATATGATTGCCGGAAATGCCGACATACACTTCGGATATTTGAATGCCCACCATCTGTTCCGCATGTTCGACAGCGTTCTTGATGGACTGGACTGTCTGGTCGATATCTACAATCGCACCCTTGCGTATACCCTCCGAGTCGGCAGATCCGACACCGATAATATTCAAGGTTCCATTGGTAACTTCCCCTATAATTGCCCGAACTTTGGATGTACCGATGTCCAAACTAACAATGATGTCATTGTTGCTCAAGTCCTATGGCACCTCCTGATTATCATAATGGTATCCCGCCGCCAATTTAGGGACGGAAACGCCTTCTTAACCTTATTCCACATGCCCATTCCTTTCCCTCTTTTTTCTCCAAATTTTTTGAGCGGGATGGTAAGTCCTTCGCTTGGAAATAGGAGCGGGAGCAGGATGTTGAAAATATTGCTTAAATAAAAAAATCCGAAGAAAAAAGAGGGATGAAAATTAATTGCCCATAAAACCGATTGTAGCATTTTTTATCCCCTATGAGTAGGGGCTATTTATTTTCGGCGTCTTCCTGTACCGTACTGCTGGCAAAGGGTACATAGGAATCCGCTTCCAGCATCGTAATCATGCCCGGTTCTTTCGTTTCGATGACCTGATTCAAGTATTCCACCTTGTCTTTCAGCAGCGAGACGGCCGTAGTCACTTCAAAGTGCGAACGGGTATACAGCTTGATCCGGTCCGGAAAAGAAAGCGTAGGCGAAGGAACGATCTCGGATATATCGCTGGTCAGTTCGTTCGGTATTTCCTCCAGCACTCCGCACAGCCTAGCCTTATAAGGATCGGAAGCCTTCCAGCCCGTCAGAATGGGCTTCTCCACGGCAATCCCGCTCTCATCGATGGAAACCGACGCGCCGCTGGAGAGGATCGCCTTCAGGCTCCCGCTTGGATCAATCTCGTAGGCAACAGCGGGAAACTCCTTAATCTGTACGGTAACGACGCCGGGGAAATGTTTATCTACCGTCACCTGCTGCACCGTATTCAGCTCAAGCAGCGATTTCTCCACTTCACTCTTGGATACGGCAAAAAACTGCCCGCCCTTCTTGAGGCCGCTTTGCCGAAGCAGCTCTTCCGGGGTAGAGTATTTGCTGCCAAGGAAATCAATCTCCGTAATTCGGCTGGCCGACGAACGGAAAAAGATAACGCCAAGCAGCGCGATAAACAGCAGCAGCAGGATCGCCGTAACCTTACGGCTTCTTTTTTTCTTGGGCTTGTCCTCTTGCAGAACAGGCAGTCGGGTATTTGACATTCTTTAATCTCCGTAGTAAGACCCTGCCTCCCCCATCGTTCAACTGGAGGAGACAGGGAAGTTTAATTTGCAAGATCAATCGGCCCCCGCACTGGCGCCTTGCGGCTGATCCGGGCGCCAAGTTTCTGAAACAGCAGTTCAATGCCATCGTAACCTCTATCAATATGATGGGCCTGCTCGACGATAGTCGTGCCTTGAGCGGCCAGTCCAGCAATGACAAGCGCTGCCCCGGCCCGCAGATCGGTCGCTTCCACTGTGGCGCCGTAGAGCCGTTTGACGCCGCGGATAAATGCACGGTTCATATCGGTCGAAATATCGGCGCCCATCCGTACCATTTCCTCCACATGCTTGAACCTACCTTCAAACACGGTCTCCTTGATGACGCTGAAACCGTCCGCCAGTGCGAGCAGCACCATGATCTGGGACTGAAGATCCGTCGGAAAAGACGGATAGGGCGAAGTCACAATGCGTTCTACCGAGCGGGGGCGCCCCATACAACTAATACTGATTATATCATTGCACACCGTAATTTGAACACCGGCGCGCTTCAGGACATGAATCAGCGAATTCAGATGACCCGCGTTGGCGTGCGTAAGCGTGACGTCTCCCCGGGTTGCCGCCGCGGCGATCATGACCGTTCCAGCGACAATCCGGTCGGGAATAACTTCATAGCTGCAGGACTGCAGCTTGTGTACACCCTGAATGGTAATTGTGTCGGTGCCCGCTCCGATAATCGAGGCGCCCATTTGGTTCAAGAAGTTCTGCAGATCCTGTATCTCCGGCTCCCGGGCCGCTCCGGAAATCGTCGTTGTTCCCTCTGCGGTCGCAGCGGCCATCATAATATTCTCCGTCGCGCCTACGCTCGGATAGTCCATGTGAATGTCGCAGCCCTTAAGCCGGTCCGCCCGGCAGGAGATTTTTCCGTTCGCTTCCTCGATCTCCGCCCCAAGAGACTGCAGTCCTCGCAGATGCAGATCGATCTTGCGTTCGCCGATTGCACATCCTCCCGGCTGATAGATCGCAACTTCACCGAACCTCGCCAGAAGCGGTCCCATCAGGAAGATGGATGATCTCATTTGCTTCATCAAATCTTCCGGAACATGCGATGAACAGGCAGACGATGTGTCCACCGTTACCGTATCCCCTTCATGTCCGGCCTTGCAGCCGAGCCGCTCCATAATCGCAAGCATCGTTTCGATGTCCAGCAGCTTTGGTACATTATGCAGCGAGTGAACGCCTTCGGCCAGCAGGCTTGCCGCCAGTATGGGCAGCGCCGCGTTTTTTGCTCCATGGATACGTATGGTGCCTGACAGGGGAACTCCACCCTCAATCACCAATTTGTCCAATGTATCACCTCCGAGATTACCGCTCACCCCCCCGCTAGGGCGCCGCCGGCGCTTTAGGTTAAAAGCACGCTTAAACCGGCAAAGGCAGCCGCTTTTCGGATACTTCAGGCAGTCGCAAGATCTCTCTTCAACGGAGGAAACCGCGCCGTCCGCCCCTTCCGGAAGCAGCCTTAGGTGATTGTCACGATTTATAGGATATCGTATGTAGATCTCCTCGGGTGTGTGACAGGAGGGAGCCAGGAAACAAAGGATAGGCTGCCGCTACAGGACCGTACCTGCGAAAGACCGGTTCACTTGCGGCGCGAACCAGCAAGCCGTCGAAGCTCCTGAACGACCAGAGCTGCGGAATCACGCTTGCCCAGCGCCAGCGAAGCCTCGGACATTTGCTTCCGGACGGCCGGGTCGTCCGTGATGGAGCGGACTGCCTTGTAGAGCGACTGTCCCGTTAATTCCTTCTCCAGGATCACAATCGCCGCTCCCGCGCGTTCCAGCTGCCGCGCATTCGCTTCCTGATGATTGTTCGTGACGTTGGGAGACGGAATAAGGACGGAAGGAATGCCCAGCGCCGTAATTTCGGCGATAAACGAAGCGCCCGCACGGTTCACAATCAGGGATGTGCAGGCAAGCACTTCCGGCATATTGTGAATATAGGGAAGCACATGCAGCCAGCTTGGAAAGCTTCCAAGCTTCTGACGCAGGCTTTTACGCGTCTCCTCGTAATAGGGCTCACCCGTGACATACACGTAATGAACCTGGGATTCCTTCACGGCAAGCGAGGCCATTTCGATCATCGCCTCGTTAATCGCTTTGGCCCCCCGGCTGCCGCCGACCACCAGCACAACCGTGCTTCCTTCGGGTATGCCCAAGGTTGCGTAGCCCCGCTTCGGATTCGCCTTGCTTACCGTTGTCGCGCGCGGATTCCCGGTATAGATGACGTGCTTGCTTCCGGGAAAAGCCGATTCGGTCCCTTCGAAGCTGACCGCCACCGTGCTCGCATACCGGCTTAAAAAGCGGTTGGTTAACCCCGGAATCGCATTCTGCTCGTGAATCAGGGTAGGAATACCGAGCCTTGAGGCCGCATATACCACCGGTCCGCAGACATAGCCGCCCGTTCCGACGACGACATCGGGCTTAAATTCCTTCAGCATCCGTCTGGACTCCCTCACACCCTTCAGGAAACGCATCACCGTCTTCACATTGTCCAGGGACAGCTTTCGCCGGAAGCCGGTAATATCGATCGAGCGAAACGGAAGATTCTCCTTCGGAACCAGCGTGCTCTCAAGCCCGCGCGTTCCGCCGATATATAAAAATGCGGAAGATTCATCCTCCCCTTCCAGCTGCCTTGCCACAGCGACGGCGGGATAAATATGTCCTCCCGTGCCGCCGCCGCTTAATACGATACGCATTGCCTTCACCTCGCATAACGGGATAGATTAAGTAAAATGCCGAGCGCCGTAAGCATCAGCGTCAGCGAAGATCCGCCGTAGCTAATCAGCGGCAGCGTGATGCCTGTAACGGGCATCATACCGATGACCACACCGATATTAATGACAACCTGCACCGCCACCATGCTGACGATGCCTACTGCCAGGTAGCTGCCGAATCGGTCCGGCAGGCTCATCGCCACTCTCATTCCCCGCCAGATCAGGATAAGGAATAAGATCAACACCGCAAGTCCGCCGATAAAGCCCAGCTCTTCAGCCAGAATGGAAAAAATAAAGTCCGTCTGCGGCTCGGGCACATAGCTGTATTTCTGGCGGCTCATCCCAAGCCCCAGCCCCCCAAGTCCGCCTGGGCCAATCGCATACAGCGACTGGATGATCTGATAGCCCTTGCCAAGCGGGTCCGACCAGGGGTCGAGAAATGCGGTAATCCGCTGAAGCCGGTAAGGCGCGGCTGCGACCAGCGCGGCGAATCCGGCAGCACCCGCCGCGCCAAGGCCCAGCAAATGGCCCATTCTCGCCCCGGCGGTAAAGATCATCATCAGAGCCGCCCCCATCATCACCGTCCCCGTACCGAGATCGGGCTGAAGCATGATCAGTCCGAAGGCTGTCCCGATCAGGGCTAGCGGCGGCAGAAGCCCGCGCGTGAACGAAGAGATGTCATAATCCTCGCGGCTCAGCCAGTTCGCAAGAAAGAGGATCATCCCCATCTTCATGAACTCGGAGGGCTGGATGCCGAAGGAACTGATGCCTAGCCAGCTGCGCGCGCCGCCGCGCACAACGCCGATTCCCGGAATCAAGACAATCACAAGCAGGATGAAGCAGACGATCAGCACCGGTCTGGACAGCTTCTTCATAACACGGTAATCCAAGTTGGCCGTAAAGAACATGGCGGCTAGACCCAGCCCGGCAAACAGCAGCTGTCTTTTGACAAAATAAAAGGAATCGCCATAATTGCGAAAGCCCAGCACAGAGCCCGCGCTGTACACCATAATCATGCCTATGGCCAGGAGCGCCAGAATCGGAATGAGCAGCCAGATATCCGGCGCGGGACGAGTCTTATTCATGGGTGCACACCTCTTGCATCGTAGTGGAGGCTTATCCAATTCCTCCCTACTTACAGATTATGCACCGCCTCTTTAAAAATACGCCCCCGCACTTCATAGGATGTGAACATGTCCCAACTGGCGCAAGCGGGCGACAGCAGAACAACGTCCCCCTCTTCGGCGAGAGCGGCGGCTTCCTGCACGGCCCTTTGCAGCACCGAGGCGGCGCTGTCTTCATTATCGACAGTGACAACCGTCTTTAATCCGGCGAGCTTCGCAACATGCGCAAGCTTGTCCTTCGTCTGTCCAAGCGCCACCAGCGCTTTGACGCGTCCTTGAAGGACCGGGAGCAGTTCCATGTAATCGGAGCCGCGGTCAAGACCTCCGGCGATGAGCACGATCGGCTGGCGGAACGAGGCAAGCGCCATCGACGTTGCCTTGGCGTTCGTCGCTTTGGAGTTGTTGTAGTAAGCCGCGCCGCCCTTTTCCGCGACATATTCCAGCCGGTGCTCCACACCGCGGAAGGAAGCCAGTGGCTCGGCGAGTCCGGCTGGGTCCGCTCCGGCGGCAATCGCGATGGCGCAGGCCGCCAGCGCGTTCTCCACATTAAAGCGTCCGGGAAGACCGATGGAAGCCACCTCCGCGATCACGGTTTCGCTCTCTGTATAGTCGCGATAGACAATGACGCGTTTCAGGTCATCCTCGGTATCAGGCACGAAAGAGGGACGCACAAACACCCCTTGCACCAGTTCTTCACTCATAGAAAACGGCAGGATACCCGCCTTGATACCAGGCACAAGCCCTCTGCAGTAGGGATCGTCCCAGTTCAGCACAGCCGTATCGCTTACTCCCTGATTGGCAAAAAGCTTCGCTTTGGAATCTACATAATCGCGCATATCGCCGTGATAGTCGAGATGGGTCTCGGCCACATTCAGCAGACAGCCTACCTTGGGCCGGAAGTCTTCCGTCCCTTTAAGCTGAAAGCTGCTCAGCTCCACCATCATCCAGTTGTCCGATGAAGCTTCCTGCGCCGCCTGAGTGAGCGGAGTGCCGATATTTCCGGCTACAATCGGATTCATTCCGGCGGCCTCCAGCATTTTTCCTACCCAGGTCGTGGTGGTCGTCTTGCCGTTGGAGCCCGTAATACCGATGATCGGCGCCTCGCATAGATGATAGGCCACCTCAACCTCCGTCACCACCTCGATGCCCAGCTCCAGCGCTTTCTGAACCGGCGGAACGCTGTACGGGATTCCAGGATTTTTAACGACTAGCTTTACGCCTTCGTGGACGAGTCCATCCGGATGACCTCCACATATAACAGAAATTCCCAAAGATTCCAGTTCGGAAGCTTCGGGACATTGTTCTCTCTCTTTTTTGTCGTTAACCGTGATGACGGCGCCGTGCTCATGCAGCACCTTGGCCACCTGCACGCCGCTTTTCGCAAGCCCCAGAACGACGATTTCTTCATCGCGGTACCTATCCGGATGTTTCATTATCTACAACCCCTTGCTCATATAAAGTCCCAGGCCAGCCAAGACGATGCTTACCGCCCAGAAGGTAATGACGACCCGCCATTCCGACCAGCCGCCAAGCTCGAAGTGATGGTGGATCGGGCTCATTCTGAAAATACGCTTGCCGCGTGTCTTGAAGGACGCGACCTGCAATACGACAGATAGCATCTCAATAACAAAGACGCCGCCGATCACGACAAACAGCAGCTCGCTCTTTGTGACAATGGCGATTGCCCCAATAGCCCCGCCGATGCCAAGCGATCCGGTGTCGCCCATAAATACTTTGGCGGGATGCGCGTTGAAGACGAGAAATCCGAGCACCGCGCCAATCATTGCCGCAGCGCATACGCCGGCCGCAATCGAAGTCGCCTGCATCGCAACCACCGCATAAGCGGCCAGCGCGATTGCGGCTGTCCCAGAGAGCAGACCGTCCACGCCATCTGTGAAATTGACCGCATTGGTGATCGCCATCATCATGATCACGATGAACGGATAATAGAACCAGCCGGTCCAGTCGAAGCTGACCGCGGTTCCGGGAATGCTGATGGCTGTGCTGTGTCCTGCGGAAATCAGCAGGCCGCACATCGCCGCGCCGACAACCAGCTGACCCAGCAGCTTCTGACGGGGCGTCAGGCCGAGCGAGCGTTTGAACACGATTTTGATATAATCATCCAAAAAGCCGATTAAGCCATACCCGAGCGTAGCTACCAGAAGAACATAAAAGTCCGTATTCACAACGGAAAATTTCAAGTAGGACAATGTAAACGCCAGGATGATGATGACGCCGCCCATAGTGGGTGTGCCCGCTTTTTTGAGATGGCTTTGCGGCCCGTCGTCGCGAACCTGCTGTCCGAATTTCATTCTGCGCAGCAGCGGAATAAGCAGCGGAGCGGCAATGACCGCAAGGATAAAAGATACAGCGATAGTCAGAAGCAGCAGTTGATAATCCACGGGTTCACCCTCTCCAAATCTTTAACTTTGATTAAAATGGTCATACAGACGCTGAAGCGCTTCTTCCAGCCTCATGCCTCTGGACGCCTTGAACAGTACAATATCTTTCTTATCGGTCTTCTTAATGAGGAGATCAGTAAGTGCAGACTTGTCGGTAAAAGCATGTACCCGGTCCGGACCGAACCGAAGTGCGGCGGCCCTCGCCAAATGTTCGGACAGCGGTCCGTACGCAAAGACAAAGTCAACTTCCTCCGGGTCAAGATAAGACCCGATTTCCCCATGAAAGGCGGCTTCGTCCGGCCCAAGCTCAAGCATGTCCCCTAACACCACAATTTTGGCACCGGTGCCCTTCATGGACTGAAGCACATCGATCGCGGCCTTCATTGACGTAGGACTGGCATTATAGGCGTCATTCAGCAGCGTAAGACCGGAGGACGTCCGGATGATCTCAATCCGCATTCCGGTCAGCTTGAGTTTGCTAAGTCCTGCTGCCATCTCTGCCTCGCTCACTCCGTAATAGCTTGCCACTGCCAGCGCGGCCAGGCTGTTCACGACATTATGCGTACCGGGCAGCGGAAGCGTAAAGGCTTGCTCGCCGTGGCGGCTTGAAGTGAACGTCGTTCCGCCTGGATGCGTCATGATTCCTGTCGGATAATCGTCATTCCCGGACTCAAGCCCGAAGCGGAACGTCCTAAGGCCCTCCGGCGCCGCGAATCCCGGCTCGCCCATCACCTCGGCAAGCAGCGGCTCGTCGCCGTTATAGATCAGCAAGCCGCCCGGTTTAAGCCCTTCGGTGATTTCCAGCTTTGCCCGGGCGATTTCCTTGCGCGAGCCAAGCTGGAGAAGATGTGATTCGCCCACATTGGTAATGACGGCTGTATCCGGCTGCGCCAGTGACGAGAGCAGTGAGATTTCTCCGCGCGAGCTCATGCCCATTTCCAGTACGGCGATATCCGTATTCGGCGACATGGACAGGACGGTGAGCGGCAGGCCGATATGATTATTAAAATTCCCCTGCGTCTTGTGCACCTTGAACCGTGTCTCCAGCAGGGCGGTAATGATATCCTTGGTCGTCGTCTTCCCATTGCTGCCGGTGACGGCGACTACGCGCGGACCCACTTCCTGAAGGTAGGCAGATGCCAGACGCTGAAGCGCCACCAGCGTGTCATCCACCAGAACCGCATTTCCCTGCGGAGCGGTACCCTTATCTCGCGTCCACAGCGTAGCGGCTGCGCCGGCTTCCAGCGCTAATTTGCTGTAATCATGCCCGTCAAAGCTGTCGCCAACCAGTGGTACGAACAGGCAGCCGGACGTAATTTTGCGCGAGTCTGTGACAACTCCTGTAATTTCTGTATCGGAGGCGCTGCCCTGGGACAACTCGCCCCCGCACATGGCGGCTATGCTTTGCAGTGTTCTTGTAATCACTAGCTTCGACCCCTTATAGCTTCTTGCGCGACGATGCGGTCATCGAAATCGAGAACAGCGCCGCCAATGAGTTGGTAGGTCTCATGACCTTTCCCCGCAATCAATACTACATCGCCGGGGCTTGCCATATCAATAGCTTTCACAATTGCCTCGCGCCGGTCGACAATCAGCTCATACCGGCTGCTGTCCACGCTGTCTTCAATCAGCCCGGCCTCTATGTCCTTCAGGATCGCTGCCGGATCTTCAGTCCGCGGGTTATCGGAAGTGACCAGAATAACATCGCTGTATTTTGCCGAGATTTTGCCCATAAGCGGACGTTTCGTCCGGTCACGGTCGCCGCCGCAGCCGAAGACGGTCAGAACTTTGCCCTCCGCGAACTCCCGGACCGTGCGAAGCACATTTTCCAGTCCGTCCGGAGTATGCGCATAGTCCACAACGACCGCGTAGGGCTGGCCTTCGTCAACCGACTCCACACGCCCGCTTACCCCCGGCACCGATTCAAGGCTGGCCTTGATATCCGCAAGCGGAACCTCCTCAAGCAGCGCGGCGCTTATGGCGGCAAGCGCGTTGTACACATTGAATTTGCCTACCATCTTGAGTGAAATATCGGCTTCACCCCTAAAGGTGTCCACGTGAAACGAGGTACCTTTGGCCGTGATGGAGATTTGCGAAGCTCGGACGTTGGCCTCGTTGTCAATACCGTATGTAATGACCTCGGCCGCCGTTTGGGCCGTAAAGTAGGAGCTTGCCGCGTCGTCCGCGTTCAGTACGGCGTATTTCCGTTCTTCTTTCCAGGGAGAAATCACATTTCCAAGTCTGGAGAAGAACAGTCCCTTCGCCGCGCGGTACTCTTCCATCGTATGATGATAATCCAAATGATCTTGTGTCAGATTGGTGAAAATAGCGGTGCGAAAGTCCGTTCCTTTTACCCGCCCCTGCTCGAGCGCATGCGAAGAAACCTCCATCACGCAGCACTGCACGCCACTAGACACCATATCGTTCAGAGAACGCTGAAGCTCAAGTGA
>NZ_ASSD01000521.1 GCF_000520715.1 Paenibacillus zanthoxyli JH29 | reverse complement strand
CCGCCGCTCTTTAGCGGCGGCAAGATCGTGTGCTATGAAGCTATTCGAAGTAAACTTCGCTGTAATATTCCGTGCCTGTCGGACTCGGAACAAAGCCTTTCAGATTCGCTTTGGCCGCAAGCAGAGGAGTCGTGTGCACGAGCGGAATCCAAGGAGCGTCTTCTTTGATGATTACCTGAGCTTGCTTGTACAGGTCGGCGCGTTTGTTTTGGTCGATTTCTTTTTGTGCGTCAACCAGGATCTTGTGCAGGTTTTCGTTTACATAGAAGTTGCGGTTGTTGCCAGGAATGGAATCCTTGTCAAGCAAAGTGTAAATGAAGTTGTCAGGGTCGCCGTTGTCGCCCATCCAGCCGAGCATGTAGATATCGTCTTTCTCGCCGGCTTTCGTGTCGTCCAGATAAGTCGCCCATTCCGGAGACTCGATGACGGTCTTCACCCCGATCTTCTCCCAGTCTGCCTGAATCGCTTCGGCAACCTTCTTGCCGTCCGGCATGTAAGGACGGGATACCGGCATCGCGTACAGCGTTACCGTATCCGGCAGACCATTCGGGTAACCGGCTTCCGCCAGCAGCTGCTTCGCTTTGTCCAGATTATACTCATAATCTTTCACCTGGTCGTTATAGCCCCACAGGGACGGCGGCATCGGATTGACGGCCGGCTGCGCCTGTCCGGCAAAGAATGCGTCGATAAGGGCCTGTTTGTTAACGGCATAGTTCAGCGCCTGTCTTACTTTTACATTGTCGAAAGGCTTCTTCTTGAAGTTGAAGCCGAGGTAAGCGACGTTAAACGAAGGACGTTCGATCTTTTGCAGATCCGAAATGCCTTCCAGCGTCGATAGATCGTCCGGGCTCACATCTTCCATCAGGTCGATCTCGCCGTTTTGCAGCGCGTTGAAGCGTGCGGAGTTGTCCGGAATAGAACGGACGATTACTTTACTCAGCTTAGGAAGCCCTTCTTTCCAGTAGCTTGCATTCTTTTCGAGCGTAATGGAATCGTTATGCTTCCATTCCTTGAAGACGAATGGGCCTGTGCCGACCGGCTCGTTCTTAAAGTTCGCTTTCTTTTCTTTAATCGCTGCCGGGCTCGCGATACCGAAAGAAGTCATCGCAAGGTTCTGCAGGAAAGGAGCCTGCGGCTGATTCAGCGTAAACTGTACGGTCAAATCGTCGACAGCCTTGACTTCTTTAATGACGCGGGAGCCTTCGGGTCCGAACATGGAATCATAGTAATCGAAGGAATCGCCTTCGAATTTATATGGGCTCTTCGGATCGCTCCAGCGCTGGAAGTTGAATACAACCGCCTCGGCGTTGAAATCCGTGCCGTCATGGAACTTTACGCCCGGATGCAGCTTGAACGTATAGGTCAGGCTGTCCTTCGATACTTCCCAGCTATCGGCTAGAGAAGGCTCGACCTCGGTGGTTCCCGGCTTGTACTCCAGCAGGGAATCGAATACCTGATGGTCGATTTTCAAAGATTCGCCGTCGGTTATAATTGCAGGGTCAAGCGAAGCGGAGTCGCCGCCGCGTCCCACAACAAGCGTATCCTGCGTCGACGCGCCGGCAGTCGCCGTGCTTGCCGGCGAACTTGTCGCCGCACTGTTAGTCGAGCTTGCGTTATTGCCGCCGCAGCCGCTGAGCACGAGTCCCGCGCCAAGCGTAAGGGTTAAAGCCAGACTTCCCCATTTCTTCATTTTCGTAAATACCCCTTTCTCTCCATAAATAGATATAATGCGTTTATATAGAGCCGCTCTGAAAGGGCGGCCATAAACCGTGTCTTGCGCATATGGCAGAATTTCCTGCGAAAGCCAACCGGCCTCCCTCTCTTTAGGCAAGCTGCGTTCTGGATTCCCCGCCGTACAGATAACAGGCAGTGAAGTGTCCCGCTTCCGTCTCGGCAAGCTGCGGCCGCGAATTGCGGCATATATCCATCACATGCGGACATCTAGTATTGAAGGCGCAGCCGATCGGCGCATTCGCCGGACTCGGCACCTCGCCCTGCAGAATGATGCGCTCCTTCCGCAAATCCGGATCGGGCTCGGGAACCGCCGACAGCAGCGCCTGCGTATAAGGATGCTGGGGATGGGAATACAGCTTCTCCTTGCCTGTGATCTCCACGATCCGCCCCAGGTACATCACTGCGACCCGGTCGCAAATATGCTTTACCACGCTGAGATCATGCGCGATGAATATGTAGGTTAATCCGAATTCGCGCTGCAGATCCTGCATCAGGTTAATCACCTGCGACTGGATGGATACA
>NZ_ASSD01000520.1 GCF_000520715.1 Paenibacillus zanthoxyli JH29 | reverse complement strand
CGGCTAGGCCCCTTAAATCCGGAGTCATGCCCTACAATTAGCAAGCGTTCGTAAAATAACTCTTTATTTCGAGGGTTTACATGGCTTTATGAAATTTCGAGGAGTCCTCCAGTGTCTTGACCCATTCTGAAAACCTCGCAGGAGGCATTAACTTCAAGCTGCCATGCATCTTGCGGTTGTTGTAGAAGTCCATGTATTGATCAAGGGCCTCGTAGGCTTCCTCGAAGGTCATAAACTCTGTTTGGCTGAACAGATCGCGTTCCAATAAGCTATGAAAGGATTCAATGTATGCATTCATATTGGGTGTCCGTGGCGGGATACGTTCGTGAATCATGTCCAGGCTTTCACAGGTATCTCCAAATAATTTGCTGACGAATTGCGGCCCGTTGTCTGTTCGAATCACGGGCATGGTTTCTCCGGACTGGAGACGACTCTGTAGCGCCCGCCATAGGGTTTGGACCGCATGTTTGGCCTCACATACGGGTCCTCTGTACTGCTGGACCACGACACGGTCAAATACATCAATGATACTAAGCACGAAAAAGAAACGTTCCTGACCGATAATGTAGCCGTACTTGATGTCCATTTGCCACAACTGGTTGGACCCCGTGACGACCCGGTTCTTAGGGAGCCGACGTGGATGTGAGGGGAGGCGCTTACGGGATGGCCTCAGAATCCCTAGATCTTTACACAAGCGATAGGCTTTCTTCTTGTTCAGCTTTACGCTGTACCGGTTACGAATACATTGCGCAAGAAGTTTGTAGCCATAGACATGCTCTTCGCCTTCGAGGAGTTCAAGCAGCCACTCCTTGATTTGTTCGTCACTGACTTTCTCTCCCGTAACCGTAAAGGAGTAGCCCGGTACCGGACGCCCCATCTGGCCTTCTGGTGGGCGTTTTGTTGCCGGACAGGTAGCCCGTTTCTTACGATCGTAGTACGTCGATTCAGATAATCCAAGTATTCGCAGAACCCATGCCACCGGTTCCCCCCGCTTAATAAATAGGTCTGCTACTTCGAATTTTTCGGATAAGCGGGGTCTTTCTTTTTTAGCAGTTCTCGCAGAATCTCAAGCTCAAGTTCTTTTTCCCCGAGCACCTTCATGGCCTTTTCGTAGCGCTGTTCCACATCCTGAAGTCGCTGAAGTTCTTGCAGATGCTCGTCTGCAACCGGAATTTCTTCGGGTGGAATGGAGTCACGATGATCCCTAATCCACCCACGTATGGTTTCTGGATGGATGTCATATATACGGGATAACACCCCCACCTTAACTCCAGCCAACGCTTCCTTAACGATTTTAAGCCGTGCTTCCTCTTTCAGCCTCTTTCCCATCCTCGTCATCTCCCCCTTATCTCCAGTTTAAATTATTGGGTGGGATGACTCCAGTTTAATTAAGGGGCCTAGGAG
>NZ_ASSD01000519.1 GCF_000520715.1 Paenibacillus zanthoxyli JH29 | reverse complement strand
CGACGAGGTGTCGTCACCTCCGAGCGTAATTGTATGCGGCTGTATGAACGTTATCTCACGTTGCTCCGTGCTTCGGTGACCAACCATCTTCGCAAGACCTTGGCCGAAGTCGTGCAGGAACACGGCGGCTTGCTTCTTTCCATGGACGGCGTTCAACCCGAAAAGGGAAATGAAACCCTGTACGTGGTACGCGAAGGATTCAGCGGCAGCATTTTGGCTGCAAAAAACTTAAAAAGCGGCAGTGCTGAAGAACTGAAGCGTCTGCTTGAACCGGTAGAACAACTTGGCTTCCCCGTCATTGGACTACTTAGTGATGGTCAGCACTCCATTCGCCTGGCTATGTCCGGTATGTGGCCGGAAGTGCCTTATCAATATTGTCAGTACCATTATCTAAAAGATATTGCCAAGCCCGTCATGGAGCTTGACCGTAAGCTCAAGACCGGGATTAAGAAGAACTTACGGGGGATTCGCCAATTGGAAAAACTGGTCCATCCCGACGATTCCGAAGATGCCGCCATTGCCAGAGACTATCTGGCAGCGGTACGTTCTGTGTTGCTCGAAGATGGCAACCCGCCACTGGATCTCCCGGGTATTCGAGTCTACGAAGAAGCCCAGGCCATTCGAACCTCGCTTCAGCGAAGCGCTAAAAAAGGGGGTTCGCCTACAGCGAAAAGCTACTAAAGTTGTTTGAAAGGCTGGATAGCTTCCGCTCCTCGTACGAGAACGTGAAGCGCTGGCTACGACCTCTGGAAGACGCCGCCCATATTTTGAGTGCTCCTGCGGAGCAAACGGCGGACTGCGTTCGTGTACAAATGCAGTGGTTGAAAAATGAATTGAAGAATACCTATACCCGCAAAGAAGACACCGTGATGGTGGAGAATTTTGAACGATACACCACCGGATTTTGGGAAGGCTTGTTTGCCTGTTACGACACGCCTTACTTACCAAGGACCAATAACGACCATGAACGATTTTTCCGCCGGACGAAGACGCGTCACCGCCGAATGACCGGACTTCGCAGTTGGAATCGCTACATCTGGCGCAGTGGAGAATTCGTGATCTGGGTAGATGACGCATTGAAGCAAGACAACCTGCTGAAACGGTTGCACTGTGTAGATTACGAAAGTTACCTTCGTGAACGTTCGCGATGGGAATCCCGGCTTCTAGAAGGCACAAACCGCCTTCGCTTCCGTCGAAACCCTAACCTTTATTTACGTTGTCTCGAAAACCGTGTCTGTTCGTTAATTGGGCAGACGTAG
>NZ_ASSD01000518.1 GCF_000520715.1 Paenibacillus zanthoxyli JH29 | reverse complement strand
CATGGGCGTCTAGAACTTTATTTTCTTTTGACATACAGTTCCTTCAGGTTTAACCGTTTGCCCTGTACGAGATACCGCTTGTTGTCATTTTTCACCATGCCGATGACGTGCAAGCTACGCTTTAGTAGTTCCTGCATGAGTGGAGCATGCGTAAACCAGCTATCCATTAAGACATACGGGGCAACGGTCCCGGAGGCGAGCGCCCGATCCAGCAGCCCGGGGATCACGCGAGGAGCCGAGAGCAACGCTTCCTTGCGGCGTTTGTATCCGCTGGAACGCTTGTCGATGCCGCTAGTTATACCTATCAGTCCGGTCTTGGCTGAACTGAGCAAGGCGAAATCCAACGGCACAAAGGTATGCCCGTCCGACCAGCCTAGCGTCAGCATCCGAAATCCCTTGTAGTACGCGCCGGTTGCATGGTCCTTGAACCGTGCCAGAAGTTCCACTGCTTTACTGCGGTTCCGTTCGAACATGGAATCGTCGACGATGAACACGGATCTACAGGAATTCGAGGTCAAGTTGGCGACACGGCGCACCGCGTCACTGCTGAGCGAGGTGAGAAATCGCCGCCAGGCGTAGCCACTGTGGTTCAAAAAACGATAGACCGCATCTTTGCCAGGATACGACTGATGTTTGCCACTTTCCAGCAGCCGAAACCAGTTTTTTTGGTGAAAGAGCAGAACAAAGACCAACTGAAACAGTTGCGAGCAGGAGTAACCAAAGGACTTGCGAGATCCGGCCTGTCTCAGATGTTTCAGAACGCCAAGTTCTTGAAAGGTTGGCTTTAGTTCAGTCGGGAGTTGCTCAAACGGCGCTTCTTGTTTTATCATGGAAGGGACACCTCTTCTATGGTTTGTGATTGCTCGACACATTCACTCTACCAAACGAAGCGGTGTTTTTCTATTTTGGCAAGACCTCTAGTTCAGAAGGTCTAAACCCACACCCAGTCTAGAGCTCCGATTATTTTTAATCTGCGAAAGTTGAGTTATTAAAAAACAAATTGTATTAATATATTATAGATTGTATAATTATACACATTGAATTTGGGTTATATTTCCTATGAATAAAGGAGGTTTTTCTAATGATACGGATTGAAGAAGCCACAACAAAGGATTATCCTATTATCACTGAACTATTTGAACATTTAATAAAGGAAATATGCTTAAGGACTAATAGCACACCAAATTTGTTTGTTGTTTCAGGTACGGCGGAAAAGTGCAAACATTATCTGGAGTCTGGAATTTATAAAGTATTTAAGGCAATTAATGAAAATAACGGGCAAACCATAGGCTTTTTATCTTTATGTGAAAGTTACTCTCTATATGCAGATGGTAACTATGGAATAATTCAAGAATTTTATGTACATCCAGAATATCGTTCAAAGAGTATTGGTTCAAAATTGTTATTTTCAGCTAAGGAGTATGGAAAAAAAAGAAAATGGAAACGTTTTGAAGTAACTACTCCACCTCTTCCAGAGTTCGATAGAACTATTTTGTTTTATGAAAATAATGGATTTGAAGTTACTGGCGGAAGAAAAATGAAATTAATAATTGAGTGAATTGGGTTCATTATTGTTATACTAACGAAGATTAATAACAGAATAAACGAACAAAAGCCGGTTCTTCCTTAGCGTAGGGAAAATCGGCTTTTTGTTTCTATAAAATGTATTAGAGTATGTTTTAGCAAAAATCTTGGTACTCCCCCATCGCCATCAAGTTAAGAATTTAAACATACCCTCAAACAGGAAAAAATCAAATTTTCTTCCTTTTGGGGGTGAAATTTATCCTTAGCTTGATGGGCATGGGGTAATACCAGCGTAGCTGACACCACCCGCAAACGTATGGATTAAATTGGGAATTTATTAATAACCTCGTTATATTCATTTTGAGCATCGGTAATTGCCAGCTTTGAGTATACTTCCAAAGATTTTCTGCTTTCATGGCCGGAATAGGGTTGAATCAGCGCGTCATCAATGCCCTGCTTTTTTAGCCAGGTTAATAGAAAGTGACGTAGTTTATGAGGAGAAAGGTTTTGAGATAACTTGGCCTCCTCTGAATATTTAGCTAAAATCTTGCGTATTCCCCTGTCTGTGTACTTTTTCTTCCATGAGGACTCAAACAAATAGGCCGCTTGCTTCTTTTTCATCGTATCTGCGTGCATGGCCAGCAGCTCTTTGAAACTCTGAGGAAATGGAACAATGCGGTCTTTGCTACCCTTCCCTTTGTTGATCCGGATCTGGCAGTAAATAAAATCGATGTCCGAAAGCTTTATGCTGATTAACTCACTGACCCTGACACCTGTATACATGAGGGTTTTCACGATCATCATGTCCTGAAAATTCTTAGCCTTCCAAACCACTTCATAGTATCTTTTTAATTCTTCCTCTGTGGGCACGTAAGGCAGCTTTTTTGATGAATTTGGAACCTCAATTTCAAGCTCGCTTCTTAAATGTTGAAACAAACTTTTTAAGTAAGCATAGTCCGGTCGTTCTGCGCGAAGATACTTCGCCAGTTCCCGGGCTTTCTTTTTTGCAGATACGCGTTTTTCAATCATGCCAGCTCACCTTCCAATGGAAGTCTTTCCGTCATGTCCAACCGGAATGTGCCATATGGATTAACGTGAGTATAGATCAAGGGTGTCACCGCACGTAAATCTTCCGGAGTCATTAGATCAAACCATTTCTTCTCTGATAAAACGTTCTGGAACATGATGGTATTAATGTAGACTAAACAATTTTGTAGTAGATGAAGCGACAAAACGGCCATCTCTTGATCTTCTATGCGATTCGT
Source organism: Paenibacillus zanthoxyli JH29 (assembly GCF_000520715.1). Lineage (GTDB taxonomy): Bacteria > Bacillota > Bacilli > Paenibacillales > Paenibacillaceae > Paenibacillus_AQ > Paenibacillus_AQ zanthoxyli. Next base: position 977 of record NZ_ASSD01000518.1, on the reverse strand, counting down.
AGCAATTTCTCCACCCTTTCCATAGAAGATAAACCCGTTGGCCGAGTTCCAGTTTTCCACGACATTTAAACCAGCATTAATCTCTCGGCGTAATTCTTCCGAATGCAAATATTCACAGAGGAAGATGGTTTTAACTGCCTTACCCAACTCACCTAGCGCCTGATACGTTGGATGCTTCAAATTGTTCCGGGTAAACCGCTTCAGAATGGCTTCCGTTTCAGCCGTACCAAGCCGTAAAGCTGTTGCATACTTCATCATCTGATCATACTGCTGACGGATCAGTTCCCAATTAATCGGGCGCGTGAGTACATGCTGCAAGTTCGCAAAAGCGTCAGTCATTCCTGGCTCCGGTCGGTATAATTTTTGTGTATGAATAGCTTTTAATCGAGGCATGAGTTTGTAACCAAGCAAATAACAAAAGGCGAATGCAACCTCACTCTGTCCATGTGAATCAACATAATTCTTCTCCACTTCCATATCGGTGCAGTGACGCAACAACCCTTCCATCATCGCAGCGACTTCTGATGAAGAACACGATTTAAGCTGTGAGTAGATGCAAGTCGAATTTTTCTCTAAATGCCAATAAATCATAACACCGCGGCCGCGGTACCGGATATGCCATTCGTCATTAGGTTTTGATCCCATGCCCCGAATTTCTTTGAATCGGAGGCACAAGAAGTTGTTCCCTCACCCCATATTTCCTGCATTCGTACTTTGAAAATAGCGTTTACTACTTCGGAGATCGCGTTGCGAAGGTTATCCTTGTGAATGAATTTACTCCGGACGTAAAGAAGGTCTTTGTAGCTTTCACCATGATCACCGGCGCTGACACGCTTTAAACCGGTATTCGTTCCCAAACCGTAAAGAGATAGGATCAATCGCTTTTGCAGCGTATCCCGGTCTAATATCTCTCGATGTGCCACCGTCTTGAACATTTCTGTACAGGCCTGTTGATTATCAAGTTTCTGGAATCTGAA
>NZ_ASSD01000517.1 GCF_000520715.1 Paenibacillus zanthoxyli JH29 | reverse complement strand
CCCGCCATTTCGGAGTGAGCCGCGACCAGGTTGGCTTGGTCCGCAAGGAGCTCGCTTCAGCCGGTATGGCTCCGCTGGAAGGGCTGCCCAGACGAAGCGATGAAGCGAAGAGCGATGACGGATTGTTCCGTCTAAGCCGCCCCGAATCCACACAGAGCGTGGTTGGCTTTACTATGCCATCCGATCCGGCTGCAGGGCTGTGGCGCGGCGATGATTATGCCGCCGCCCTGCCGCCGGAGATGCCGCCGGCGCTTGCGTCACCCAAAGAGTTATGGCCGGATTCGGCCGATGTGCCGTCCATGTGGATCAAAGAAAGGCGCCGATACCACGCTTCCACTGCCCGTCTGATTATGGAACAGGCCATGAAATGGGGGACGAAGGTAAGGCTGACCATGGAAGAACAGACATGTGAATTTATTCCCTCCCGCATTTTGCCGGGAGCGTGGAGGGTATCCGGATATTTGCTTGGCGAATCCGGCGACACTTCGCAAGAACGGGAACTTTCCGATGAGGACTGGGACAGGATTCAGCTCGTTGTTCCCGCATTTCCCGCCGTCCCCCCTTCTGCTCCGGGCGGCGGTTGTGGTATGATGGGGTAGTCCACCTGAAATAGTGGAACACTCATTACGGAAGTCGAGATGAAATTCATGAGCGTAGCGGAATATAATACGGTCGATATGGCCGAAGTGCTAACGGGCGCCTATGAATTGGGCGATATGATTAACCAATCCGCTGAAGTGGCGGATTATTTATACTGGAAACAGCGGGTTGCCGCCAATTCCGATATCCAGAACTTGATTGGAAAGCTTCAGAGCAAGAAGGAACTTTTCGAGGAAACCCAGCGTTTCGGCCACTTCCATCCAAATTATCATGCAGCCAAGGAAGAGGTTAGGGCGGTGGAAGCCGAATTGGATAAATTCGAGGAGGTTTCCCGCTTCAAGCTGGCGGAGAAGGCGCTGGATGATATGCTCCATTCCATGTCGGAGACGATTGCCTATGCGGTTTCTGACAGCATCAAGGTTCCCGGCAATGATCCTTTGCCTAAAGGCGGTTGCAGCAGCGGAGGCAAATGCTCCTGCGGCTGATCCGCCGAAGGAAGCCCAATACAGAGAGGCGGAGAAGCACATGATTGCGGAACGCACAGGTTATATCATTTGGGTCAGCGACGTAAAAGCCGCGCGTAATTTGGAAAAATACGGCACCCTGCATTACATTTCACGGAAAATGCATTACGCGGTCATGTACGTAAATGCGGATCGTGCGGAGGAAATCATGAAGAACGTGCGCAGACTGTCTTACGTTCGCAAGATCGAGCGTTCATACCGGAATGAGCTGAAGACGGAGTACTCCGGCAGCGAACCGGACAAGACCCGCTATTACGGATTATAGGCCATAGCTGCTCTTCAGGCGGATAGCATGCCCTCTTTAACCACAAAGGAAGAAGTCCCTTCGGACCTCTTCTTTTTTTTGTAACGGGACTTGGTTCTTAATAATCAAACATACACGAATTATTCTTTGGGAAAATATTCCCGGATTTTACTGGCAGTTAATAGTATAGTCCTATTATAAAATAATAAAGTGATTTGACGAAGCGGACATCAGCTGCGAATGGGCGGCGAAGACGGAGCAGGCGTCACTGTATTCCTAATTGTGAATAGCCCAATATTCTACGGGAAGCGAACCCTTCTGTACCGGATCGGTCAGCCGCTTCTTCTTGGAAAGGAGCTTAGGTTGATGCAGAATAAAGTTGGAGAAATAAGCCAGGCGATTCCGAGCATCACTCCCGGAACCCGGTGTGAGCGTGTAGACCGGATTTTCAAGGAAAATCCCGCCCTCCATGGGGTGGCTGTAACGGAGAATGATTACCCGATTGCTCTCATTATGAGAGTGAGATTTTACCAGAGAATCGGGACCTTATATGGCTACACGCTGTATATGGAAAGACCTGTACAGCTCATTATGGACCCTGATCCTTTGGTGGTTGACTATGATTGCCCCATTACTGAAGTCAGCAAGCTGGCGATGGGACGTGACAAAGAGAAACTGTATGACGATGTGGTGGTCACTTGCGGCGGCCAGCTGTACGGCGCGGTCAGCGTCAGGGATTTGCTGCTTCATTTTGCCGAAATTCAAGCCGAGACAGCGAGTTTTATGAACCCACTTACCGGACTTCCGGGAAATGTGAGTATTAGCGAGTGGTTGAAGGGGGCGCTGACACAGGAGCACTACAGCGTGCTTTATTTTGACCTGGACAATTTCAAGGCTTATAACGATACATATGGGTTCAAAGAAGGAGACCGGCTGCTTCAGTGGACGGCGGATCTTATCAAAAACGGCATGAGTCCCACGGGAGGACTTGTCGGACATATTGGGGGCGATGATTTTATCGTCGTTCTGGATCACCATCATTATGGAGACTCCTGCCGGTCGGTTCTGCGCGCGTTCGATGAGACGATCAGAGGCTTCTACTCCGAGGCGCATTTTATGAGACAGTCTGTGCTGGCCGAGAACCGCTCTGGAAAATTGGAAGAAATCCCGCTCGTGTCGCTATCGGTTGCTGTTGTAACTAACCGCTTTCGCAGCTTCAATTTAATAGAAGAGATTGCTGCTGAAGCTGCAAGCCTGAAAAAAAGCTGCAAGCTGCACAATGGCAGCTGTCTGATCGACGACAGTCATTTGGAGCCCCGGGCTATATATAGCCCCTAAGGTTCAAACTTGTATATCCCGCTCCTGTGGTGGTAAGATGTCATCAATACATGCGCGCCAAGACCCTTTATGGTGGAGTGTGATAACTATGCGCGATAATAAGACAGGCAGCTGGGGCGTTCACGAGCCGTTCTATGTAACGCTGAATGAGTACAGAATCGCCGACCTTGTGATCACAGCCCACGCAAGAGGCCGGTATGAGGGACGGGGCCAAAGCGACGGACAGCCCGGCAAAGATGCCGCTTACTGGTTGTGGCAGTGTCTTAAGCAAAAAAGGGTGCGGGCGCATTCTCCGGCGGAGCCGGAAATGTATGTAGTTGATAATGATCTGGTGATGGCGGCGCGCATTGTGGAAATTCCGGACGAGTCCGATCTTTACGGGAATCCGCTCTACAAGCTGATCGTCGTTTCGTTTCTGGGAAAAATGTCGGAAAATATAGATCTTAGGGATCTGAAGACTTATTATGCCCGGCAGCAAAGTTCACGGCGGATAACTCTCATGCAGAACGGCCGGAAGAGGCGGTAGCAGGAAGTAAACCATAAGGCGAAGAGGCATGCGGCTTTAGCCGCATGTCTTTTTGAAATCTGAGGGCTCATGAACATAAGTCTTAGCGATAATAGGAGTGTACGAGCATGAATTTTCACCAGCTGCACATTTTTTACACGGTATCCGAAAAAGGAAGCTTCTCCGCTGCGGCGCAGGCGCTGCATATGACGCAACCGGCTGTGACGATGCAGGTTCAGTCGCTGGAGGATTATTTCGGGACGAAGCTGTTCAACCGTTCTACGAAGAAAATTATGCTCTCCGACGCGGGAAGGACGCTGCTTCCGTTTGCGCTGCGCAGCATGGAGCTGATGCGGCAGACCGATCAGGCGATGGCGGCCTATACCCATATGCTCGAAGGGCGGCTGCTGCTTGGATCAAGCCTGACGATCGGGGAATACGTGCTGCCCCGGCTGCTGGCACCTTTTGGCAAGGCGTATCCGAATATTTCCGTGATGCTGAAGATCATGAACACGACGCAAATCATGGAGGAAATCACGAAGCACCAGCTTAATTTCGGACTGATTGAAGCGGAGGTCACCCACCCGGATATGGTGATCGAGCCGGTAATGGAGGACGAGCTGAAGCTGATTGTGCCAGGTGGCCATGAGCTGGCCGGGAGAAGCGAAGTGCTGCTTGAGGAGGCGCTAAGGTTTCCGTTCGTGCTGCGCGAGCAGGGGTCCGGGACACGCCGCGTGATGGAAGAGCAGCTTCTGTCCAAGGGGATGGATCTGGACGAATTGCAGGTTGTCATGGAGCTTGGCAGTACGGGGGCTGTCAAATCGGCGGTGGAGGCGGGTCTCGGTATAACGATGCTGTCTCCATCTACAGTGCGGCATGAAGTCGCCCTCGGTCTGCTGAAGATCGTGAATATCTCGGACGCTTCGTTCAAGCGGCAGTTTTACGCGATTCATCAGAAATCGACGCTGCTGCCGATTCACGCGGTCACGTTCCTGACTTTTCTGCGGCAGCACGCAGAGGACTAGGAAGTGAGAGCCGGGATAATGAAAATTGGGGGAGAATGGGATGACGGTTTTTTTGGCGGGAAAAAAGGTTGTTCTGCGCGATATCACAGAGGCCGATATTCCGAAGCTGTATTATCATTATTTTGAATCGCCCGACCGGGAGCATCTGAACTGGAATGGTCCCTATCAGCCGCTGGAGCCTATTACATATGAACAATTTCTGGAGCAGCATAGGACGGCTCTGGAGACGGCCAAGGCCGATAAGACACGCTCCTGTCTGATTATCGAGATTGGCGGCGAAGTGAAGGGAAAGGTCGGCAGGTACTGGGTGTCGGAAGTTACGAACTGGTTTGAGATCGGGATTGTGATTTACGACTCAAGCTATTGGTCAGGCGGTTACGGCACCGAAGCTTTCCAAATGTGGATGGATTATTTATTTACAAATCTGGACACTGTCCGTCTTGGCATCGGCACATGGTCCGGCAATGAACGGATGATGCGGCTTGCCGCCAGATGCGGAATGGTGGAGGAAGCCCGTGTCCGCAAGGCGCGGATTGTCCAAGGACAATATTATGATGCGATCAAGATGGGGATTTTGCGCGAGGAATGGGAAGAAGTGAAGAATTTCGGGTAGAAGGGGAGGGGTAATCGGAATGGAAAAAGAATTTCGGGATACCGGGGCCGCTCCAACCGGACGCTGTGACCTGCACACGCATACCCTTGCGTCCGACGGCATGCAGCCTCCGGCTGAAAATGTGCGTCTGGCTAAGGAGAAGCGCCTGGCTGCGGTCGCCATTACGGATCATGATACGGTAGCAGGGATAGCCGAAGCGCTGGCGGCCGGGGAACAGTATGGCATTACCGTCGTTCCTGGCGTTGAGATCAGCACCCGTACCGGCGGTAAAGACATCCACATTCTGGGATATTATGTCGATTACCGGGATGAGCAGTTTTTAAAGCGGTTGGCCGCGCAGCAGGAGACCCGCGCCGCGAGGAATGAAGCCATCATCGAACGGCTGCGGGGACTGGGCATCGAAATTACGATGGAAGGGGTCATTCGCGGGATTGGGCGGGAGCTGAAGCCGGATGAGAGCGTCGGCAGGCCGCATATCGCGGACGAACTGGTGCGGCTCGGAGCAGCAATCGACATGCGCGACGCATTCAATAAGTATCTGGCTGAAGGAGCCGCAGCCTTTGTCTCGCCGCCGCGCATCTCCCCAGGAGAAGCATGCGTCTGGATCACCGAAGCGAAAGGGAAGGCGGTGCTCGCGCATCCCGGGCTTTACGGCGACGATGAATTGGTGCGCGGCATTCTTGAGGGCGGGGGATTCACCGGTGTCGAGGCTTATCATTCCGATCACGGCCCCGAAGACGTGGACCGCTACCTTGAAATGGCAAGGGAGTACGGCCTGCTCGTTACGGGAGGCTCGGATTTTCATGGCGCCAGGGGCGGCGTGATATTTCACGGCGATCTCGGCAGCGTCACGGTCGGAGCGGAAGTGCTGGAACGGCTGAAAGATTAGAGAGACAAATAAAGAAGCTTTCACTAACGGCAGAACCGCATGGTGAAAGCTTCTTTATTATGTCTAGGAACAACTTATTTTGGATGCATTACCTGCGCCGCAACCCGAGACGCCTCAGCTCTTCAGTGTGCTGGGAAGGCGCTTGATCATGTCCTCATCCGGCGTTACGAACAGGGTCCGCTGATGGTCATAAATGACAAAGCCGGGCTTGGAGCCGCTTGGTTTGCGCACATGCCGGATCAGGGTGCAATCCACGGGTACGCTGCTGGACTGCTTGGCTTGGCTGAAGTATGCCGCCAGCTGCGCGGCTTCATTAAGGGTGGCGCCGCCGAAATTCTCGCCGCGTATCACGACATGCGAGCCGGGAATATCCTTCGTATGAAGCCATGTATCATTCGATCCGGCAAGACGGTTCGTCAGGTACTCATTTTGCAGGTTGTTCTTGCCTACATAAATTTCCAGGTTTTCCGAGGAAGTAAACACCTGAAGCGTCGGGCGGGTTGGCTTCTTTTTCTTTTTGCCCTTTTTATTGCGGTCCCGAAGATACCCGCCGGCCACAAGCTCATCCCGGATTTCCTCGATGTCGTTCAGGGAGGCGTGATCCAGCTGCTGAAGCAGGCTCTCCATATAGCGGATTTCCTCATGCGTCTTCTCAAGCTGCTGTTCAATGACCGCCAGGCTGTTTTTGTATTTATTGTATTTTTTAAAATAGCGCTGTGCGTTGTCCGACGGCGTAAGCAGCGGATCAAGCGGGATAACGACCTCCGCCTGATTCTCATCATAATAATTGATCAGACGCGCCTCCTTATCACCCTTGGACAGCGTGTGGAGCGACGCGAACAGCAGCTCGCCGCGGATTCGATACTGCTCGGCGTCGCTGGCTTCCTCAAGATCGGCCTTCAGATTGGCCAGCTTCTTGACATTTTTGCTCCGCTCGTTCGTCAGGAAGCGGATTAGATCGCTTACTTTCTGCTTGACCGTGTCCCGCTCGGCCTTGTCGCCGAAATAGTCCTCCATACAGCGGCTGATGGTGTCATAATGCTTCGTCTTGCCGGTCAGGAGCATTAGCGGGATCGCCGAGAACACGAGCTTCCCCTTGGCATTCGTGCCGCTTACCGGGTCGAACCGGTTCTCTCTGACAGGCGCCATGACGGATTCGAAGGCCTCTGCCAGCTTGCCGGCTTGGTTCGCGTCCGCTGAAGCTGCGCCGGATTCTCCGGCGCTTTGGCCTTCCTTCGCGCGCAGAACGATTTCCTGCGCAATCTGCGGACTGACGCCGCTGAAGGTATTAACGATCCAGGCAGCGGGATCTTGGGAGGGCGGTTTCCGGCCGCTTTTTTCCAGATGCTGCGCTTCTGCTGCCGAATCTCCCTCATGGTCTTGCCCTGCCGTACCGGCCTCGGCATCGCCGTACAATTGCAGGAATCCGCCCTGTGAAATGTCCAGCGGATTATGCTTGTTCTGCTCCGGAGGCTGCGTGTAAGCAAAGCCGGGCATAACGATCCGGTAACTGCTGATGGCGGGCGTAACATGATGGATGCCGTCGATAATCGTACCGGCCAGGGCGTCGGTGAGGATGATATTGCTGTGCCGTCCCATGAGCTCGATAATAATCTTTTTGGCGGACACGTCTCCCAGCTCATCCCTTTGCCGGATGTCGATGTGAATGATCCGTTCCATCCCCACTTGGTTAATGGCCTCGATTACGCCCCCCTCGCAGTGCTTGCGCATCAGCATGCAGAACATCGGCGCCTCTGGAGGATTCAGGGTGCTTCTTTCCGTAAAATGCAGGCGCGGATAGGTCGGATTAGCCGATAAGAGCAGTTTGCCGCCTCCGCCCGCGCCTCTGAGTGTAAATACAAGGTCGTGATCGCCGGGCTGATATATTTTACTGATCCGCTGGCCAATGCAAGCTTGTAGCTCAGCTGCAATGGCGCGGGTCACGATACCGTCTAGTGCCATGATTCCAATTCTCCTGTCGCTGGTAAAATTTCTTTCCTCTCTATGATGCCATACTTTTGCCGCATTGCGCAAAACGAATAGGATAAGCCCGGGTGATAATTCGGGACGACCCCGAATACATTGGTCATGAACGGGTGGAAAAGCACTAACGCCGCCGGAAGTCAGAAACGACCGGGAGGGGAATGGAGAGTCATGGAACAAAAAAGTTGGCACCGGCTCAGCAGCGAAGAGCTGCAGAAGATACTTGCGGTTTCGCCGCAGCGGGGCCTTGGCGATGAGGAGGCTGAAGCAAGACTCAAAGAGAAGGGGCTAAACGAGCTGTCGGAGGGCGAAAAAATATCCCCGCTGACGCTGCTGCTCAATCAGTTCAAGGATTTCATGGTCCTGGTACTAATGGGGGCGACGCTTGTATCGGGGCTTCTGGGCGAATATCTGGATGCGATCACGATTGTCGCCATCATCGTCCTGAACGGGGTGCTCGGGTTCGTTCAGGAGTTTCGCGCGGAGCGCTCGCTGCGCGCGCTCAAGCAGTTGTCCGCGCCTTCGGCAAAAGCGCTGCGCGGCGGAACCGTACAGCACATCCCGGCGAAGATGCTCGTTCCCGGCGACATCGTGCTGCTGGAGAGCGGCGACCGGGTTCCCGCCGATGTGCGCTGGTTCGCATGCAGCGCGCTGTACTGCGAGGAATCCGCATTGACCGGGGAATCGCTGCCGGTCTCCAAACATTCGGAGCCGATCCATGCGGAGGAAGTTCCGCTGGGCGATCAGAAGAACATCGGCTTTATGGGCACAATGGTAACCCGTGGAACGGGCAAAGCGATTGTGGTCCGTACCGGGATGGATACGGAAATGGGTAAAATCGCGGGCTTGATCCAGAGCACCGAAACTCAGGAAACACCGCTTCAGCGCCGGCTGGAGCAGCTTGGTAAAATTCTGATCTACGTCTCGCTCGCCCTGACCGTAGTTGTGGTGCTTGCCGGGATCTTGCATGGCCAGCCGGCGGTGTCGATGTTTCTGGCAGGGGTCAGCCTTGCGGTTGCCGCGATTCCAGAGGGTCTGCCCGCGATCGTCACCATCGCGCTTGCTCTAGGTGTGCAGCGGATGATCAAGCGCAAGGCGATTGTGCGAAAGCTGCCCTCGGTGGAGACGCTGGGCTGCGCGTCCGTTATCTGTTCCGACAAGACCGGAACACTGACGCAGAATAAAATGACGGTAACCCGCGTCTGGAGCGGAGGGCGCAGCTTGGATGTCACTGGCGAAGGGTATGCGCCGATTGGGGCAATTCTCGACAAGGGCAAGCCTGCGGATCTAAAGCGCGATCAGAGCCTGCGAAGATTGCTTCAAATTGGCGCGTTATGCAACAACGCGGAGATTTACGAGACGGCTTCTGCTGAAACGAGGAGCAAACGTAAAGATAGAGGCAAGGGGAAGGGCGGCGAAGGAGAGACGGCGCCGACCACAGCCAAGGTCTGGGAGCTCAAAGGCGACCCGACGGAGGGGGCGCTTGTAGCGCTTTCCGCGAAGATGGGGCTGACCGCATCAGCGCTGTCCGTAACCTTCACCCGAGACAAGGAGTTTCCGTTCGATTCCGAGCGCAAGCTGATGTCGGTGACCGTGACCCATCCCGGCGGACGCATGGTGTGCACCAAGGGAGCGCCCGATGTCCTGCTGAGCCGCTGTTCATATATGCTGTGGGAGGGCCAGGTCGTACCCTGCACGCCGACCCTGAGGCAAAAGGCGCTGGCCGCGAACGAAGCAATGGCTTCGGACGCCCTCCGCGTGCTTGGTCTGGCTTACCGGGAGCTGCGCTCTAATGAGCAAGCTAATTCAGAGAAGGATGCGGAAAGCCAGCTGGTCTTCGCCGGGCTCGCCGGCATGATCGATCCGCCGCGCCGTGAGGTGCGGGATGCGATCAGCGTCACCCGTCGGGCGGGCATCAAGACGGTCATGATCACCGGCGATCACGGCACCACCGCTGAGGCGATTGCGGGTCAGCTCGGCATCCTTCAGCGCGGGGGCAAAGTGCTGACAGGCAGCCAGCTGTCGCGGCTGGACGATGATGCGCTCGACAAATTATCGGACGGTGTTAGCGTCTACGCCCGCGTGTCGCCCGAGCACAAGCTGCGCATCGTGAAGTCGCTTCAGCGCAACGGCCATGTCGTGGCTATGACGGGCGACGGAGTGAACGACGCCCCGGCCATCAAGGCGGCGGACATCGGCATTGCTATGGGCATCACGGGCACGGATGTAAGCAAGGAAGCCTCGGCGCTCGTCTTAGGAGACGATAATTTCTCAACCATTGTGGCGGCTATAGAGGAAGGCCGGAGCATTTATGAGAATATCCGCAAATTCATCCGGTATTTGCTCGCTTCGAATGTCGGCGAGATTCTGACGATGTTCTTTGCGATGATGCTCGGTCTGCCGCTTCCGCTTGTGCCAATTCAGATACTATGGGTCAATCTGGTCACGGACGGCCTGCCCGCCATGGCGCTTGGCGTAGACCAGCCCGAGAAAGATTTGATGGAACACAAGCCGCGCGGCGCCA
>NZ_ASSD01000516.1 GCF_000520715.1 Paenibacillus zanthoxyli JH29 | reverse complement strand
GTTGAAAACTTCAACCGCTAATTTTTAGATTGAGCCCTTTTTTTCTTGATCATAATTTAAAATCCCTCCAATAAATGTATTTGACTCTTTTGTAAGAATACCATATTCTTCTATATGAAAGTAATTTAATTCTAGGAAGGATGTTACAACTATATGAAAATATTCAAAAGTTGGATTTTTAATGGATGCCTATTGGCATTGATAATATTTTCCATCTCCTTATTCAATCATGATCTGGCTTTTAAAGCATCTGGTGTAATTGGAGGCCTTTTAGTTATTCTTGCCATGGTTTTTTCGGGAGCATTAAATAGCGGAGATAGACTAAGAGCAAACAATGTCAGAGAAACTAAAGAAGAACGCATTCAACGAGTCGATATGTCTGGAGTATTTTTCAAACTAAGGTGGTGAACGTGGTAGACTTTTTCATGAGGTCGCCTCTTTCGAATCGAGTTCTGTGGTGGAATCGATTTTACCGAAAGAACGGCCTTTTTTCAATTTTATTATTCCTTATTTTGGGTAATCAACAGGCGTGACGTAAGATTTATCTATGTCCGGCCTGTGGAGTGGTACTTATCGATTTTCGAAAAGGGGGATGTGATTGAACGGCCCATCAGCGATATGCTGGATATCAACGGCTGGGATCTGAGGAAGGCCTTGAACCTATTTCGCAAGTCGAACCCGCCCCTGCTTGAGTGGCTCCAATCTCCGATTGTATATAGGGAGAACTGCAAGGTAACTGAGCAAATCCGCCGGATCTCTCCCTTAACCTTTTCTCCAAGATCATGTATCCATCACTATCTGCATATGGCCAGGGGAAACTACCGATTACCTCCAGGGGGATCAGGTCAAGATCAAAAAGTATTTCTATGTTCTGCGTCCGATCTTGGCTTGTGAATGGATCGAGAGGTACGACACCATGCCGCCTATAGAGTTTGATCTGCTTGTCGACGGTTTAGTACCTGGGGGAAGTGAGCTTAAAGCGGTGATTCTCGATTTGCTGGACCGTAAAAAAGCAGGCGATGAAATGGACTACGAACCAAGGATTAACCCGATCAACGATTATTTGGAAGAGAAAATAGCGTATTACGAGCGGACGGCTTCGGGAATGCGGCCCGGCGACGGTAATCAGGATCAGCAGCTTGACGATTTGTTCCGGTCCGTACTCCATGACGTATGGGAAAAGGGTGGTGAAAACGCTGATTCTGATCCCCCAGCCTCTCCGATCCGATAAAAAAACATAAACGCTTGGACCGTGATGGCCCAAGCGTTTGTTGTTTGCTCAGTGAAAAGAGAAAGCTAATATCTTATTGCCCCTTTAAAAACTCAGCCGCCTTAATACCCGCTTGGCGGCCGAAAATAATGATTTCGGCTACGGAGTTGCCGCCGATCCGGTTTTGGCCGTGCAGGCCGCCGGTGACTTCGCCTGCGGCGAAAAGGCCCGGAATCGGTTTGCCTTCTTTATTGAGCACTTCAGTATTCGTGTTGATTTTCACGCCGCCCATGGTGTAGTGGATGCCAGGGCCGATCTTAATTGCGTAGTATGGCGCTGCGGACAAGTCATTGTCCATTCCTGTGGTTCTGCCGAATTCGGCATCCTTTTTATTTTTCACACTGCTGTTCCAAGTATCGAGTGTCGCTTTCAGCTGATCCGCCGGAACACCAATTTCTTTGGCCAAAGCCTCGATGGTGTCGGCTGTTTTCACAAAGCCCATTTTTTCATACTGCTGAATCGCTTTGGCGCGGGATTTCACGCCGGAATCAAACACCAGATAAGCGGATTTTTCGGTAAGGGCGTTGATGGCTGCCGTAACATTGTCGCGGGTATCCAACTCGTTCACGAACCGTTTGCCGTCTTGGGCAACAAGGATGGCGCCTTCGCCGCGAACCGCTTCCCCGATGAGATAGGATTTTTCCTGCTGTACGGTCGGGTGAACCTGAATTTGATCCATATCCACAGTTGTACCGCCAACGCTGAGAATCATCTTAATGCCATCGCCGGTGCTGCCTGCTTGGTTAGTGGTTACATATCCTTTGAGATCCGGTCTGACTTCTTCAATCATTTCCTTGTTGGCCCCGAATCCGCCGGTCGTTACAATGACAGCATCGGAAGTAATTGTTTTTTCGTCGGTTTGGTTGAAAAGAACCTTCACGCCGTTAACTTTGCCGTCTGCTTGCGTAAGCTCCTTCACGTCGGCGTTAACAAACAGCGGAATCCCTTGTTCTCTTACATTCTTCACCAAGCCTTTGACCAGGTATTGTCCGATCGCGGAGCCGTCTTCAGGACGGTGTGTGCGTTTTTCGTTCATTCCGCCGGTAATCGTGATATTGTTCAATCGGATGCCGATGGAATCCAGCCAATCGATAGCACTTGCAGAATTGTCAACGAAGAAATGAAGCATCTCTTTGTCGTTGGTGCCATGGCCGCCTTTTAATGTCTCTTCATAAAATAAATCATTGCTGTCCTGAATGCCTTGCTCTTTTTGGAATTTCGTCTGCGAAGCGTTCATCCCCGAAGAGGATTTGGTCGTGTTCCCGCCGGCAACCGGCATTTTTTCAAAAATAACCGGGTTCTTGCCATTGGCTTTAGCTTCAAGCGCGGCAGTCATACCGGCACCGCCCGCACCGACAATGATGATGTCGTA
>NZ_ASSD01000515.1 GCF_000520715.1 Paenibacillus zanthoxyli JH29 | reverse complement strand
GCCTGCTGCCGCTGCTTGCGCTGCGGTCGGCCGTTTCCGCGCTGAATGTGCCGGCCCAGCAGTCGCTCACCCGAAGCATTGTCCGGGAGGACCAGCTGCTGCAAGCCGCTTCTCTTAACGGCTTCGTCACGCAAGGCTCCAAAATCGCCGGTCCCCTGCTGGGCGGACTGGCTCTGGCAGCCCTTTCGCCCGCCTGGTGCATAGCGCTGAATGCCTGCATGCGGCTGTTTTCGTATGTGCTGCTGCTGTCCATAAAAAACGCTGATGCAAATGGGAGCATAGGTGCGGATGCGGATATACGGAAAAAAGCAGGGGAACAAGCTGCCATGAACGCCGGGGATCAGGCTCCCGGCGGGAAGCTGCTTTCGGCGCGGACCATGTGGAAGGAAGGCTGGAGCTTTATTTTCCGCAGCAGGCTGCTGCGGAATACGATGCTGTTCGGCCTGCTGGGCGCCCTGTCGATCCAGATGGTTGATTTCCAGTTCGCCAGCCTGTTCCGTACTCTTGCCCCGGAAAAGGAATATTTGCTCGGCTGGCTGGTGTCGGCAGCGGGGGCGGGAGCGGTGCTGACGATTGCCACCATGAATAAGGTGGGGCGAGGTGCAGGCTATGGCTTAAGACTGGGCGGAGGCTATGCGCTGATCGGCGCAGCTATCGGAGGGCTGGGTCTGCTGCCGCCCGGTGCTTCCCCCCTCCCCGTGCTGCTGCTGGGTCTGCTGATGGGCGCCGGAAACGGGATGTTCATGATCGCCTTCAATTACTGCCTGCAAAAAGAAACGCCGTCCCATATGACAGGCCGGGTGTTCGGCATTCAGAGCATGGTGCTGAGCGCCGTGATGATTGCCGCTCCGCTGCTGGGCGGCGCAATGGTCGATCTGGCGGGTCCGCGGCGGATCTTCGCCGGCTTCGGCCTCGTGATCGCGTTGATCGGCGCGGCGGGAATGCTTCTTAGGCGTTTGCTGTGGCCGGAGGGGAAGGAAGGCCGGGAAGGGGGCATAAGCTTCAATGGCGACTCGGTGAACCCTTAAAAATAAATCGGGTGCCTCTTGGGGAATAGTCCAATCTAGTCCCTGGGTTTTACATACACTTAAAGGGTCAGATGCAGCATGCGACTGAGCATAAGCATACTTTAAGGGCAGGTGAACCTAGAGAAATGATTGAGCTGGTTTTGACAATCAACGATAGAGACGGAAGATATACCGAGCATGCGGGTGTTGTTCTGGCATCCATTTTTTCCAATACCCAGCAATCGATCAATGTGCACATTGTTCATGATGGTTCATTAAGCGATGAGAACAAGTTCAGGCTCACGCAGTTGGTTGAATCCTTTCATCACAATATCTTTTATTATTATGTTACCCTTCCTGGGGATTTTCTTGAAGTTGCGGCCGGCGTGCATAAAATCGACTATTGGACAGTGGCCAGTATGTACCGTTTACTGCTTCCGCAGTTTATTCCGGCTGACAGGGTTATTTATCTGGACTGCGACATTCTGGTCAATATGGATATTAACCAATTGTGGAGCATCGACCTGGGAGAGCGGTATTTGGGCGCAGTGCTGGATCAGGGAGGAAATTTGCTCGAATACTTCACTTCGCTTGGGCTTAATGCGGAGCTGTATTTTAACTCGGGGGTCATTCTGTTTCATTTGAACAATATCCGCAACAGACAGACCTGGTATGATGAAATGCTCGGTTTCATGCGCACTTTTCCGTGGGTGACCATGCCTGATCAGGATGTTCTGAATGCCCTGTACGGCTCCAACTATTTACAATTGGATCTGCGGTTTAATTCTTTCGGATACCCTGAACTCGATTTGGAGAATAGAATTGTTCATTTCGCCGGTGACAGCAAATGGTGGAATGAAGGCTCACACGCGGCACCACTGTACTATAAATATCTTGCCATGACCCCTTGGTCCAAGGAATTTATACAAGTTCCTGTTTCCGGGCCGGAACCGGTCAACATCCCGCTTGACCCGCCTCCCTTGCCGCAGGAAGAACCGTCGATCGCGCCGCCGAAGCCGATCAACATCCCGCTTGACCCGTCTCCCCTGCCGCAAGAAAAGTCGATCGCGCCGCCAGCGCCGGTCAACATCCCGCTTGACCCGCCTCCTCTGCCGCAGGAAGAGCAGCCGATCGCGCCGCCAGCGCCTCCCGCTCCGAAAATTCTGGTGCCCGCCCCCCCGGTTATTAAAATCCCGGTCCCGCAAGCGGAAGCTCCGGGGAATATTCCCGTAAAGCCGCACAGACGGAAACGCCGCAGATCGATACGGTTATGGAGAAGATTGAGACTGAGAAAGAAAATGCGGTTACGGCGAAGACTGAGAAAGATAAGAATATTCCACGCGAAATACCGTTCCAGTAAACAGGTGAAACTGCTTAAGCGTAAACGTGCAGCGAGGAGCAAAATCTTTAAATCGGCCAAAAAGAAGCTGCAGCCGGTCAGAAAAAATACCAAATCCCATACAAAACGTCCACTAAAGCGTACCTCATAATCGTTTATTGCATATTCGCCCGGAGCTTAGGCCGGAGCGTCTGGATAAAAATGAGGGGACCGTCCGGCAAAGAGCTTGAACGGTTCCCTCATTTTTTCGGTTATTCCACCATTTTCGGGCTTCCCAACGTTCGCATAAAGGCCTCTATATTGTCTGTTATAAACCCAGTATTTTTAAATCCGGCATTGGCAATCATGTCCTTGATATCTTTAACAAAGCCAGCCAAGGTGGCAGTAGAGGCATTCCCAAATCAGTTGACAAAGCTAAAAGCATACACTATATTTTGATTAGATATCTAACAAAAGGTGGTGATGACTATTGTCTAAACAACATACATTTCAATACCAGTTCCGTACCATTGGCCATAAGTTGAAAATGTTAGGTGATAAGAAGCTTGAGTCCTATGATCTGACATTGGAACAAGCTCATCTGATTGATTATTTGTATCATCATGAGGAAAAAGGAATTTCGCAGAAAGACATAGAGCGCGTGTTTCAACGAAAGGGTTCCACAGTCAGCAGTATTGTGGTGAATTTGGAGAAGAAAGGGTTTCTCGAGAGAAAGGTAGGAGCAACGGACGAGCGTAAGAAAATTCTAAGCCTTCTGCCGAAAGGGAAAGAAGTTGTTCGGGATTTTGAAGCTTTCTTCGAAGAATTGGAAGAAGTGATGACGAGCCGCCTCTCCAGGGCTGAGATCGAAAAGCTTTCGCGAACGTTATCGATAGTCATCGCGAATTTGGATGAGCACATCTGACGGATCCTTTCCGGATTCCAGTCAGTTTAAGCAATTAGTTAGATATCTAACGATAATGAAAACCAGGAAAGCAGGGATGAACATGAAAAACGATAACCTTTATTACTTTGAAAAGGCACCGATTCGGAAAGCCATAGCCCACTTTTCACTGCCAATGATTATGGGAATGTCGATGAGTGTAGTCTACTCTATCTTGAATGCATATTTCATCGGACTTCTCAAAAATGTGGAAATGATTGCCTCGTTGACTTTGACGCTTCCAGTCTTCGCAATTCTCATGGCGTTGGGTAACTTAATCGGTGTAGGTGGTGGAACGTATATTTCACGTCTGCTCGGCGAGAAAAATATGGAGAAGATCAAGCATATATCCTCATTTTCATTCTATAGCTGCATATTGATTGGCTTGGTGATGATGGCCGTATCTTTACCATTTGCTGATCAAATCGCACATGGGCTTGGTTCAAGCGATGATTCTTTCTTATTTACAAAGAGCTATATTGTGATCATGCTCATCGGTGCTCCGATCGTCATCGCTAACTTTGCAATGGAACAAACCGTAAGAGCGGAAGGGGCGGCAAACGTATCGATGATCGGGATGATTTTGAGCGTGGTCATTAACGTTTTACTGGACCCTTTGTTCATTTTTGCTCTGGATTGGGGTGTAAGGGGTGCAGCTTTAGCCACACTTCTGGCCAATGCAGCTTCCGTCGTTTACTATTGCCGATACATCGCCAAGAAAAGTCCGTATTTATCCCTTTCACTTCAAAAATTCGCTGTAAATACAGAGATTTTGGGCAATGTCTTGAAGATCGGTATTCCTGTGTTTCTATTGAGCACGCTGCTCGGTGTCCAAGCGCTTTTCTTTAATCATTTTATGTCAATCTATGGAGATGTATCGATAGCCGCATATGGCATCACATCACGATTCCAGCAATTTCCGGAATTTATCATCATGGGATTGTGTGAAGGGGTCGTTCCGCTCATCGCCTTTTGTTTCACAGCAGACAAAAAGCGGATGAAGTCCGTATTGAAGTTCGTCGTAATTCTTGTTTCTTCGTTGGCTTCGGTTTTCGGTTTGATTGTTTTTGCAGCGGGAAATCATTTGATTGGTCTGTTCACTGTCGATGCACAGTTAATTGAGGTGGGGAGTCACATTATTAAAATAACCTTCCTTTCCTTATTCATCTCGGGATTCACTTTGCTGATCAACGGCATCTTTCAAGCAACCGGTCAAGGAAAAGCTGCGCTGGTTATGTCCATCATCCAAGGACTTATTTTGATCCCCACTCTGTATGTGGCAAATGGATATTGGAAGTTCGAAGGAGTAGTATGGTCTCTTTTCGTAGCGGACAGCATCTGTGCCTTAGTCGCTAGCGCTCTATTATTTAGCATTCGCCATAAACTAAAACCGGATATGGATGAACTATTGGAAACTACTGCATAGATAGCTTTCAAGGGATATTTTCACAAAAATCAAATGAAAAAGGGAGTCGGAAGCATCCGGCCCCCTTAGGTTTAGAGAGGATACCATTCAGCCACAAAAGAATCCCTTATCCTAAATGAGCTCAGACTTCTGAAGGAGCCTCTGAATAATAACGGCAACTTCCGATCTCGTAATGGGTGCTTTTGGAGCAAGCTCCGTCTCATTTCTGCCCGACACAATTCCCGATTGCAGACAGTCGGCAATACTCTCCTTGGCCCAATTGGAAGCATGCGCTGCATCTTTAAATGGAGCAAGCGCTGCATTCGTCTCCTGGGCAGGGAGCTTGGTTTTCAAACTGGTCAGCGTCATTGCTTTTGATATCATCGCCATTGCCTGTTCCCGTGTGACTTTGTCCGTTGGATGAAAGCTGCCATCTTCAAAGCCGCTGATGAATTGGTAGGTGTACGCGGTTTGAATGGCATCGCTATACCAATCGGAAGCTTTTACATCCGGGAATGCGGTTCCTCCATTCACTAACTTCACTCCCAGTCCTCGAACAAGGATAGCAGCAAACTCTGCGCGTGTAATGTTTTGATCGGGGGCATATATCCCATTGTCGAACCCGTTAATGATCATGCGTGAGCCCAAATCATTGATTGCAGCTTGTGCCCAATGGCTGGCGGCGTCTTGAAATTCGACCGGATGTGAAATGATAGCGTACGTGCTGTTCGACAAGCTCTTGATTGTCGCATAATTTTTCCCATCCATCACGGCAAGCTTGGTTGGGATCGGGTAAAATGATCCATCCGGTTCAACGACAATGCCGGTTGTGACCTGTTTGGCGTCAACGCTACCGGGAATCGCTATTGTGCGTTCTACATATGCGTTGAACCGGGACACTTCCAAGCTGCTGTTATGATATGCCGCACGCACTGTAAAGTTAAGCGGAGGAGCGACAAGCTTGAAATTGCCTTTGAATGCCGTATTTTCAATCGTTTGCAGCATGTCTGCCGCAGGAGCCGCGATTTCAATCTGAACGATCACGTCCTGTAGTAGCGCCGATTCTCCCAACTGCTGGGAGATGGATTCCATATTGATTTGCCGGGCAGGCAGCGTATAGGTAGCCTGATCGGTTTGGATTTTCACCACCGCCTGATTTTGCTCTAGAGCTTTGATCATCTGACCATCGAACTCACCGATGACGACATCCGATCCCGGACTAAAAGGAATCGTAATTACTGTACCTGGACTTGCCGCCGCCAACATTTCCATAAATTTGGCCGGGTTTAGTGAAATCGTGGTGACCGACTGATTGTTGACCCGGGTTGTTGTTGCTAATCCCCAATTTTCGGCTTTTCCATTGACCAGGATATTGACAACTGTACCAGCAGTCCCTGTTGTAAGGGGATTTACCGGTGTATCGTTACCGTCCCCATCTCCGGCATTTGATGATGATTTTGGAATAATCTCGTTGGAAACGGCTGATCCGGCGCTTTTCCCTGCGCTGTTGACCGCTTTTACCGTGAACGTATAAGCCGTGCCGTTCGATAAGCCCGTAACGGTAATTGGACTGCTTGTTCCTTCAGCAATGATATTGCCCGGCGAAGCTGTAACTTCGTATCCGATGACCGGGCTTCCGCCATTGTCAGATGGAGTGGTAAAAGAAACGGTGGCTTGGCTGTTTCCCGCAACCGCGCTTACGTCAGTTGGATCGGCCGGAACAGTTATCGGCGTTGCGCTCACTTCATTGGAAGCTGCGCTGTCCCCTCCCGGGTTGGCCGCTTTAACGACAAAGTAGTAAGTAGTGCCATTGGTCAAGCCTGTTACATCAAAATCGTAAGTCGACCCGGTAACGGTAGCGACTTCGGGACCATAAGTGCCGGATGTTACGCTTTGGTAGATTTTGTATCCTGTAGAGCCATCTACAGGGCTCCAGGCAAGTTGTACATGTCTATCACCGGCAATAGCCGAGTTCAGGACCGGTGGGGTTGTATCGTTCACTAATAGGGTATACAGAGCGTTCGTTCCCTTATTCATCACAAAAGTAAATACATGATGGCCTGTTTCTAATGCAGCCAAGTATTCTTTATGAATGGTTACTGTATTTGCGGATAATGTGTAGCTGGAAGCTTCCAGGGTCGTGTCGTCAAGCTTTATACTTGACAGTGTATTGCCGTTCAAGGTAAGGGTTGTCACGATGTCTTGATAGTGCCCTTCCGCAGGATTGGACGAATATTTATCAAAAATGCCCGATGCCGGGTAGATCGTACTATCTTGCAGCCTTGTAACCGAAATCGTATACCGCTTGAAGTAGCCCGAATCTTCCGCTGTCACTTCTATAGTGATGAGATTGCTGCCTGGAGTCAGCTGCACATCTATTCCGTATCCATTCGTTACCGGTGTGTAGCCGCCGCCGGCGACACCGTCAACGTATCCGTCGTGCTGCCTACGTCTTCCAGCGAATAGTCCAATCTTCCGCTGGAGAACGCCTCATTAAGGCTTCCCGGCGATACGAGCAACTCGCTTAACGCCGCATTATTATTTTTTCGATTCACTGTTATCGTGTATAGATTGCTTGTTATCCCGTCTTGGGCGGTTACTTGGATGTCTATGGTATTGCTTCCGACGTTCAGCGCCAGCGATCCGCTGGCTGAGCCGCTGTTAACCGGCATGTAGCTGCCTCCATTAACCCGAACCTTTACCGTTGACGCCGGGTCGGCTGCCGTTGGAATTACCGTCAATGAATCGGCAGTATAAGCAGCGCTTGCCAATGTATAGGAAGTCGTACCTGTTGCAAAAGCCGGACTTAACATGTTTCCGGGAACGGTTAGATCACTTAAGCCGGTATTCGTGCTGGGTGCGGCTCGTGTCACCGTTATCGTATATGTCTTGTTCGCCGTATGATCATAGGATGCGGTCGCGATCACTATCGTATTGCTTCCGACATTTAAAGGAATTGAACCGGATGCAGCGCCATTAGTCGCCGCCGTTCCGTTGATTGTCAAAGAGGCAGCGGGATCACTGAGCGCCCCGGTGAACGAAATGCTGCTGGTTGTATAAGGTACGGTTGCTGTGTAATTCATTACCGAGGATTGAAAAGCCGGGCTTAACGCTGCATCATCTGAATGTAAATCAATCAAATCCGCATCATTGGTCGGTGGATAATAAACATGAATTGTATACGTTTTGGTTGCCGTTAAATCTGCCGAAGTTACCTTGATTTGAAACGTGTTATCTCCCCGATTTGTCGGAAGATACCCCGTCGATGTGTTAGAAGGGAGTCCAGTCCAAGAACCTCCATTCATCGAATACTCCATCGTAGCTCCGGAATTTGCAGGAATTGCCGCCGAGTAATAACCGATTGCAGAGCTGTGCATTCTTACCCAATATTCATCATGGATGGAGAAGAGGCAGGGGATAATGGGCCGGTCCCTTGATAAATAGACGTCAGATCAGCATCCGCATCGCTTATTTGAGCCCGTACATACCAAGGAAGAGCTGTAATAAGGATCAAAACCGTAAAGCTGATGAAAAAATACCTTGCAAGTCTCACGAAACGCCTCTCCTTTCTTGTTTAACTATTATGTAAGAATTATTCTTACTATATCATATCGGTTATTTATTTTGAGTAAGTTAGTTATCATACGGACGTAAAGAATATGGGTTTACACAAATGGTAATGATTAATATAATATCAATAATATGAAAATGCGATGATGAGAAGAGTAAGGAATCACGTTCTTGCACAGAGAGCTCCGGCAGCTGAAAAGGAGCAAAGAGCGATTTCCCGAACCAAGCCTCTGAGCAGCATGCCGGAACTCCAAAGGGATGGCGTGACGGGAGCTCCCGTTATTGAGCTAGAGTATAAGCATTGCCTGCAATGCCGTACTTAAAGAGGTTAATATGGCGACATATTAATGAACCTGGGGTGGCACCGCGACAACTTCGTCCCCAAGACATGAAGTCTTGGAGGTGAAGTTTTTTTGTATCGGATGATCACTTAACAAGTTCATTAGGAGGAGTCGACATTGAATAGCCTCAAGGAGCATCAAACCGAGAATTTTTTATTTAGGCTGATTAGTGAGGAGCTGGAGAGGAGCCCATTTGGCAGGGAAATGTGCACGCGATTTCCTCCCGAACCCAATGGTTATCTTCATATCGGAAACGCCTACGCCATAAACACGAATTTTACAGTGGCCCAAAGATTTAACGGGACGTTCAATTTACGTTTTGACGATACGAATCCCCTTAAGGAGGACACTCAGTATGTCAACGCGATTATCGAGGACATCAAGTGGCTCGGCTACGATCCGGGAGATCATATTTATTACGGCTCAGACTACTCGGACGAAATATATAACGCCGCAGTTACATTGATCAAGAAGGGGAAGGCCTACGTCTGTGATTTGACGCCGAACGAAGTGACGGAGTATCGAGGGACTTTGACGGAGCCAGGCAAGAACAGCCCTTACAGAAACCGGTCCATTGATGAAAATCTGGAGCTTTTTGCAAAAATGAAAAATGGCGACTTCCCGGCTTCTTCCAAGGTTGTTCGCGCGAAAATTGATATGGGCTCGCCCAATTTGAATCTGCGTGATCCTGTGATTTACCGAATTATCTATGCTGAGCATTACAGGACTGGAAATGACTGGTGCATCTATCCAATGTATGATTTTGCTCATCCTATCCAAGACGCGATTGAGGGTATCACCTATTCCCTATGCTCAATCGAATTCAAAGATCATCGTCCCTTGTACGAATGGGTCTTAAAGGAGCTTGGTACCCCTGAGCCTCCGCGGCAAAGGGAGTTCGGCCGGCTGAATTTAACGGGTGTAGTCACAAGCAAACGGTTTTTGAGGCAGCTGGTAGAAGGAGGCTTCGTCGACGGCTGGGATGATCCCAGGCTCCCAACGATTCGAGGATTAAGAAGAAGAGGCTTCACGCCGGAAAGCATACGCCGCTTTATTGAGGAGATCGGCAGCATTAGAACCCAAAGCACGGTAGATATTTCACTCTTGGATCATTGCGTAAGGCAGGGTCTAAAAGAAAAAACGATTAGCGTCATGGGTATTTTGCACCCTTTAAAGGTTGTTATTACCAACTACCCTGAGGATGAAACAGAACGATTAACGATTGAAAACAACAGCGAAAATGAGGCTCTGGGGAAAAGAAAGGTTCCTTTCTCCAAAACGATTTATATCGAGCGGGACGATTTTATGGAGCAGCCATCCAAGGGCTTCCACCGGCTTAGTCCAAATGGGGAGGTGAGGCTGAAGGGTGCGTATTTCATAAAGTGCGAGGAAGTGATCAAGGACGAAGATACGGGTGAAATTACGGAACTTCGCTGCACATACGACCCGCTCACAAAGAGCGGCACGGGGTTTACAGGACGCAAGGTGAAGGGGACGATTCATTGGGTATCTGCGGACCATGCCGTTAAAGTTGATGTTAATCTTTATGAGAAACTGCTGCTTGATCAGGATATTCCGAAGGAAGACAGCGGAGATTGGACAACGAAGATCAACCCTGACTCGTTAGTTACCATAAAGGATGCTTTAATGGAGCCTTCCATTCAATATGCTCGCCCGGAACAGAAGTTCCAATTCTTCCGTCATGGTTATTTTTGCGTCGATAAGAAATATAGTACCGGTGAGCGGCTTGTATTTAACCGTATCGTACCGTTAAAGGATACTTGGAGTAAAAGATGAGGCTCTGAAAAGACCATCCTACACTTAGGATGGTCTTTCTGCAAAACTTGCCGTTACAGAAAGCGCGGAGAACCGTATCATGCTCTAATGAGCATCGGGCTAAAGCGTAAATAAGACACGTACTCACCGCATGTCCTCTCAAATTTTAAATCATCAAGATCTCGCGAAGCTCTTGTTCGGTCAGCGCAGGCATCGCCTCCTGGTCCGGCCCCATCACTTCGTCGATCAGGTGTTTCTTTTTGTGCTGGAGCTCGTACATTTTTTCCTCCATGGTGCCTTGGGTGATAAGGCGGATGACTTGAACAACGTTTTTTTGCCCCATGCGATGGGCGCGGTCGGCGGCTTGCTGCTCGACTGCAGGATTCCACCATAGATCATATAGGACAACGGTATCCGCTCCCGTCAAATTTAGGCCGGTTCCCCCTGCCTTCAAGGAAATGAGGAAGACGTCCATTTCGCCATCATTAAACCGGTCGCACAGCTCGACGCGCTCGCGGGCCCGCGTGGATCCGTCCAAATAAAAAAATGGAATGCCTTGATCGCTCAGCTCATGGCCTATGAGGCCGAGCATCTCCGTGAATTGAGAGAAGATTAGCAGGCGTTTCCGATTGGACAGGCACTCTTCCACGATCTCCATCAGCTGCGCAAGCTTCGCAGAGCTCCCCTTGTATCCTTCGATAAATAGGGCGGGATGACAGCAAATTTGCCGAAGCCGGGTTAGACCGGCCAAGATTTTGATGCGGCTCTTGTGATAACCATCTACGCTTAAATGCTTTAAGGTTTCCTGCTGCAGCTTGGCCAAATAAGCGACATACAATTTTTTCTGTTCCGGCAGAAGCTCGGTTGGCTTAATCGACTCCATTTTGTCCGGCAGGTCTTGAAGCACCTCGCTCTTCCACCTGCGCAGCATGAAAGGCCGCGCCCGTTTGGACACCTCTTTGCGCGTTAAGTTTCCGAACGCCTTCCGATCCTGGAACAAGGCTGGGAAGACGACGCTAAAGATCGACCACAGCTCTTCGATACGGTTCTCGACAGGGGTTCCGGTCAAGGCAAACCGGTAATCGGCTTGGATCGATTTGACCGCCTGAGCGGTTTGCGTCGCATGGTTCTTGAAGACTTGCGCCTCGTCCAGAATGAGGGTGTGGAACGGTTGCTTGGCGTAGAGGTCCACATCTCGCAGTAAGAGCGGATACGATGTGAGGATGACGTCGGCCTCCGCCAGCCTTAGCATTTTCTCTGCCCGCTCGGTTTGGCTGCCGTCTGCAATCAGTACGCGGATGTCCGGTGCAAACTTCTGCAGCTCATTGCGCCAATTGTAGACAAGCGACCCCGGCGAAATCACGAGGGCAGGGATGCGCCGCTGCCGAATCTCCAGCAGAACGGAAGCGATAAAGGCGATGCTCTGCAGTGTCTTTCCCAGTCCCATGTCATCGGCCAAGATGCCGCCGAACCCGTAATGGGCGAGCGTCTTCAACCACTGATAGCCTATTTTTTGATAATCCCGCAGCACATCCTTGAGAGGAGCGGGGACCTCGAAGTCGAGATTGTCCGGATTCCGCAGGTTATCGAGGAGCCGGCGGACCGGCCTGTCGAGCTTCAAGGCATTAAAGTCGTGATCGATCAAATGAATGCCGCGTGCCAGGGGAACACGAATCTTCGCTCCCGCTATGTCCGAATAGAGAAGCCCCGTGTCCTTCAGGAACTTCGATAGTTCCTGAAGCTCGGCGCTGTCCAGCGGGAGCAAGGAACCGTTCGGCAGGCGGTAATATCTCCGCTTTTCCTCCAAGGATTTCACAAGGCTGCGAATTTCGGTTTCCGGAATCCATCCCATATTCAAGCGAAATTCAAGCCAGTTCATTTGCTCAGCTGCGGATACCTGCACACTGACCTTCGGGAGTGTATCTAATTTGTGCAACCGGAGCTTCACAGCCGTCGTTGCATACACCTTCATCAGCTTCTCCAGCTGCGGAACAACTGTATACAGGAAGTCGAACTCTGCATCTTCGTCGTTCATGAAGTATCCGGCTTCTGTCTTCGTGAACGGACTTTGTTCGATCATTTCGATGATCCGCCGTTCCTGCTGGGCGTCCCGGATGAGAATACGATGAGAGCCCAGCTGCTTCCGGCTATCCTCAAGGGGATTAATAACGACCTCATTATATTGAAATTCCACGGCTGCCAGAAGACGATCCTTCACCCGATCCAGATACAGCTTAGCTAGAAGCGGAGATTGCGTGACCCGCTCGGCAATGGCCGGAGAGATGCTGACGCTGCCCAGCTTCATGAAGCCGGGTACGACTTTTTCAATAAAAGACTCCAATTGACCGCTATGAATCGGAATGTCGTGCATACCCGATTCTTCGAGAATCGCCTTTAGTTCTGCAAGCCGCTTGCATTGTTCCGCCGGAAGCGGGAGTAGTTTCCCCTGAAGGAAGGCCGCTCCATAGGGCTCCATAACCGTAAACTGCTCAAAACCGTAAACACTCAAAGAGTAGTCCCCGGAGCTCGCTTCATCGAACTCGAAGCGAAGAGGCAGGGGTTCATCAGATAAGCAAATGCCGTCATATTTGAGGTTCCCATCCATAAGGGTAACCTTTGGCGCCTGTGTCAGCAGAGGAAGCAGGCCTGCCCATGCCCGTGGCGGGATTAGCAGCATGCGGTCACTGCTTCTGCCCGAGACATAAACGGCGTGCAAACGGTCCGTTTCGCGATAGGAGGCGCGATCTCGCACCATTTCGATTAAAGCTCGAAGGACGGCCTCGTTTTCTTTTGCAAAGCTGTGGAGCTCGGGATCATATCCGAACCTCGGTGAGAAAGGATAGCGCTCCCCCCGGACAAGCTGATCCAGGAAGGAGGCGATGTTCTGCACGATATATAAGGCTTTTGGGCCTACTTTAAGCTCGATGCCAAACAGGGCGGTGTTCTTGTTATAGGCCAAAAGCTTAAGAATGAACTCCACGTCAAGAGGCGTTCTCGTTTCCACAAGCGTTCGATTGTGGATAGGGCGAATGGGCTTGTCGTCGAACAGTCCGAGAATACGTTCGGCAAGGTGGACATTTTCCACATAATCGGGAGTCTCTCCGGGCAGATCTTCGGCAGCAATCGGTGGAGCGGCTGAATCGCCGGTCAGTTGCAGCTCATATATACGGATCATCACAGCGGCAATATGGTGGCAAAAGGTATCGAATGAGCCAAGGTTGGGGCAGGTGCACCGCGCATTCGGTTTGCCGTTCCAGTCAAACGCAAGCTGAATCTCATGACGGCTGGAGCCATTCACTTCGGCCGCATATTCATTGGTTTCGGGATTGAATCGTGTAAAATGAATCTTATTCGCGCGGCTTAACCGTTCGCCTTTTTGATAAGCATAAGGGCCGCACCATTGTTTGATCGATTTTTTGGTTAACGTTAGGCTCATTTGACGGCACCTTCCTGAATTAATAGAACGGATGTTTGTATGTCCATTGTAGCATAAATCTTTTTTCAAAGAGATGTGAGAAAAAGTATCTGTGATACGATGAGATCCTATACGGAGGGGGCGTGCAATCGTGAGAAATGATGTATACATAAGGATCATGCAGCCAACTCAGAGCCATGCACCGAGCAATGAAAGATTGTAACGGCAAGTTTTTTAGGGGTCAGAGAATGACTCGGTACCCTTAGGGGACTTTTACTAACGGAAAAAGAGTCGCCCCCTCCACCGATTTGACGGAAGGGGCGAGTTCAAAAAATATAAATGGCTTATTCTTGTTATTGAACGGTAAAATCCACAGTTTGAGTGGAACCTAACGTATAGCCATTATAGGCCACCAAGCCTGGGTCCATGATGATTTGATAACTGTTACCACTCACCAGATTTGCATCAAAAAAGAGGTTTCGTTTTTCAATACTAAAGGGTGAGCCATCTCCCAATCTATATACACTTATCGATTCCATGGATTGGGTGGTTATATTTTTAAGATGTATGTAATTCTGATTGGTAGATAAATTAGCGGCGACATTATGATTAAATTGAAGTTCAATATGTTGTAACCCGGAAGGTACGCTCGTATTGTTAATTAATGATACACCGGGTGTTGCTGTTTCTCCGCTTATAGTGCATAGGTTTGCGCCATAAAAGGTTAAAGTAGGGT
This sequence comes from Paenibacillus zanthoxyli JH29, assembly GCF_000520715.1. Lineage (GTDB taxonomy): Bacteria > Bacillota > Bacilli > Paenibacillales > Paenibacillaceae > Paenibacillus_AQ > Paenibacillus_AQ zanthoxyli. The sequence continues at coordinate 7,910 of NZ_ASSD01000515.1, read as the reverse complement.
CAGCAGCAAAAGCGGTACTTGCAAAAAAGCAAACCATCAATAGTGATATTACAAAAGTACTAATTAGTTTTTTTTGTTTATGAAACAATTCTTTTCCACTCCCTATAAATTCATAGTTTTAGTTAAATCACTCACATGCAGCTTGAAGATGTAGCATCCTTTGGACGATCCCCCCTTTTTATACAAAAAGCAGATTTGTTATTTTTCGTTATGTTTGATTATATTTAGTTATTTTTAGTGTATCTTAGCATAGCTGTGTATTTAGTTCAATAATCAATTTGGTATTAGCTGAAACGAATCAACCGGATGCAGCGTAATGCATAGCATGAACGTATTACAAGCATGCATTATTGCGGAGGTGGAACCGGTACATGTCTATGTTCAAAAAGGTATTGGCAAGCGTCGGCATCGGGTCGGCTAAAGTGGACACACGGCTGGAGGAGGCGCAGGTAGTGGCTGGCGGTACGCTGCGCGGAGTGGTATCCATTCGCGCGGGCCAGGTGGAGCAGCAAATTGACAAGATTTATATTTATGTGAAGACTCAGTATGAGAAAGAGGAAAATGATCGAAAGGTAACCCATGAAACCGAAATCGCGCGCATCCTCATTACCGAGGGATTTTTGCTGAAGGCAGGGGAAGATCGGGAAATTCCGTTTGAAATTACCGTTCCTGAGCGCACGCCTGTATCGTACCGCCATACCCCGGTATGGCTGATGACCGGGCTGGATATCAAGATGGCGCTGGACCCAAGCGACCATGATTATCTGGAGGTGCTGCCGAGCGATAACATGCAGGTGGTATTCGGCGCGTTGGATGAGCTGGGCTTCAGGCTGCGTGAAGTGACCAATGATTATGCTCCCCGTCTTGGCGCCGGCTTGCCTTTTGTACAGGAATTCGAGTATGTGCCGACCCGCGAGTTTCGCGGTGCGCTGGATGAGCTTGAAGTGATGTTCTTCCCGCGGGGCGACAATTTAGAGCTGTATATCCAGATTGACCGCAGAGCTCGCGGACTTGGCAGTTTCTTGTCGGAAGCCATGGGTACGGACGAAAGCTTTATCCGCGTGACCTTTACTGGAAATGATCTGCGCCGTGGCGTACATGAGGTGTCGAGCCGGTTATATGAACTAATCTCTCGATACAGCTAATATTTAATGTAGAGTAAGTCCGGCTTTCTTATGAAGAGCACCCCTTAGAATAGTAATCGGATAACCCCAGGTTAATTCGATAAAATCTAGGGGGTGTTTTTTTATACCTGGCAAAAGGACAATGGGCAAAAGCACTTGCACTTATACAGATAGGGCATATATTAGTGTAGAAAATGAAGGAGGGATAGCGATGAGTGGTTATGCAGGGTTCACCTCGGCTACTACTGTCTTAGTGCTTTTCATTCTGTTGGTGATTATTCTGAAGACATTTTAAGATGAACGCGTTTAAAAAGTAAGAGCCTGCTTCACCGCGTAGGCTCTTACTCCATGTTATGTGTACAATAAAGTGATGACAAGCAGTTCGTAAAGAACAAGGGTTAGAATCATTTCATCATACGGATTATAGAAAGCTCGATTTCCCCCATGCCTTGGAACTGCCAAATGCAAGAAGCCCCTCTCACAATTCACGATTCTCCCCGTGACCACCTGACCGTCGATTGTTTCAATCCTGACATATTGATTCGTATGCTGTTTGCATATATTGTGCAAATGGCTTCTAATGGATTTTATGTTCTGAATTGCACTGCTGTCTGCTTGATACAGCACTTGTTGTTGAGGTACTCCCATTTGAATACTCATAGTATCACCCCCTCCCTTTGCAACTAACACATAATATGCCTATTGCAGCCGCGTTGTTCGTTCCTTTGGGAATGTCAGGGTTACCGTATGCAACAATTACATAAGCCTTCTTGAAAAAAGATTCATCAAAGGTTCAAGCATATTCGGGTTCGGCGGCAGCCTGCTTAGCCTGGGCCTCATGAGGCATAGTTCCCCGCATTGCTGGGCTAATCTCCCATGCTATAATTATCCAAATGGACTTGTCTGGAAGGTGACGCATGAGAAAAAAGATTCTGCTGATTCAGCCGGAGAACGAGAAAATCAACCGGTTCAGAAGGAAGCAGTTTAACAACTTCGTTCAGATCACGATGCCGTATTTGGCGGGATTCATCGATGAGAGCAAGTATCAGATCACGCTTATAGATGAATATCGGCAAAAAATCCCCTTCCGCCGCATGTTTGATCTGGTAGCCATTACCGTGAATACACCGAATGCTTACCACTGCTACCAAATTGCGGAGAAGTTCCGGGCACAAGGGCCAAGGTGGTCATGGGCGGACCGCATGTCACGCTGCTGCCGGAGGAGGCTTTCGGGCACTGTGACAGTTTCCTGATCGGTGAAGCGGAAGAGACCTGGCCGGAGTTTCTGGAGGATTTTCATAAAGGAAAGGAACGGGCTGTTTACCGCTCGGAGGTTATTCCCGAATTGAAGAACATCCCGCTGCCGAGATGGGATCTCTTAAAGCGAAGCAGACTAATGAAGGGCGCGGTGTTCGCGACCCGTGGGTGTCCTTACCGCTGTGCTTATTGCAATCTGAAGCAAATTTACCACGACCGTTTCCGCGTCCGTCCAATCCCTGGAAGTGATCCGCGAAATCTCGCTGATGAAATCGAGGTTTTTCGTGTTCTGGGATGATAATTTTTTTGCGGATAAGGCTCATGCTACCAATTGATGGAGAACCTGAAGCCCCTTGGCAAAAAGTGGGCGGCACAGGTGACCCTCGCCGATTGCAATGACGATGAACTGCTGAAACGGGCGAGGGAAGCGGGCTGTCTGTATCTGTTCGTTGGGCTGGAGTCTTTTTCGCCATCCGCACTGCGGCGCGTCAACAAAGGGTTTAACCGGGTCGATTCGTACCGCGATATCACCCAGAAGCTGCACAAGCACAAGATCATGATCCAGGCCGGCATTGTATTCGGCTTTGACGAGGATACTCCGGCAACCTTCCAGGATACGCTCGCGGCCTGCGAGGAGCTTGGGATCGACGGGGTTACCGTCAGCCTGCTTACTCCGCTGCCCCGGACACCCGTATATGCTGGAATGAAGCAGGAGCAGCGGCTGCTGAGTGAAGACTGGAGTCTGTACAACGGCAAGACGGACGTCGTGTTCCATCCCCGGAACATGACTTCGGAGCAGCTATTCGAGGGCTATCTCGATTTTCGCCGCCGTTTCTATTCGCTGCCATCCTTTATCAGACGACGGATGCGGGTTTCCAGGACGCATCTCTTCTACAACTTTATCATAAACCTGGGATACCGATTGGCCCACAAGCGTTAAGCGGGAAGTCCGCAGCGCAGGCTGAGGGCTTTTTTGCGTTTGAGTTTAATGTATCGTTACGCCTGTAAGGAGAAGTGCTTGGATTGTGGGCTAACTAGAGAGCTGAGCGGGAAAAAGCGGAGCTTATCAGAGCCAAAACCGGGTATCCACACGAATAAAAGGGATTTTCCCCCTCTTAATAGAAGCAATTCCTTAGAATAGCCCCTTTTCTCAGAAATAAGATGGAGCTTTTCCCGTTTGTTACTCTGAGTACGTCCCCGAGAGGAGGATAAACGGGAGCTTTTCCAGTCTAATTTCTAAAAAAAGCGAACGAAATATTCGGTACTCTCCAATATAGAGTGTAAGACCGAAGGGGGAATGGCGGATGAATCATCCAAAACAAGATTCGGAGCTCGCAGCGCTTGTGCTTGCCGGCAGCCGTGAAGCGTACAGCGAGCTATATGAAAGAACAATAACCGAGGTGTATCGAACCGTCCGTTTCCTCATTGGCGAGTTATCCGATACGGATGATGTGGTCCAGGAGATTTACATTCAGGCGTACCGGTCTCTTGGACAGTATGACACGGCCCGGCCTTTCCGTCCGTGGCTGATGGGGGTGGTCATGCGGCAAATCCGCGCTTTTCGGAGAAAGAGGTGGAATCATATCCGCCTGATTAAAAAAGCGCAGCAGAGCATTATCGCAGCTTACGATTTTTCGGGGGAAGTGGTTGATAAAATATCGTACCGCCCCCTGATTGCAAGCGTGGAACGCCTTCCGTTCAAGCTGAAGCAGGTCGTGATTCTGCACTATTTGAACGAGTACTCCCAGGAGGAAATTGCGGATGCGCTGGGCATCCCTCTCGGAACGGTAAAATCCCGGATTCACGCCGCTTTAAAGAAGCTGCGGAGCAAGCGGAGCAGCGAGATTTTGCTTAGGGGAAAGGTGGAGGATTTGCATGAAGCTTGAGCAAGAGCTGCGAGAGGCATTGCGGGAAGAAAGCAGGGGCTGGACGGCTCCCGCGGAACTGAAGGACAGAATATTAAATCATAAATCACTGAAACCGGAGGGAAGAAGAATGAAAAAATGGATTGCGGCAGGCATTCTGGCCGCCGTGCTGCTCGTTCCTACGGGAGCTTATGCCGGGTATCATTATCTGGCGGACTCCGTATACGGCTCGCAGGAGCGGATAGAGCAAATCGGCGGTACCCAGCAGCAGTATGATCATCTGGAGGAGAAGCTGCAAGCGGCAAAGCAGAGCCTTGAACCGCAGGAGTTCGCGAAGCTGATGGGCATGCTTAAACAATTGGGCGATTATAACCTGAAAATAGCCGATGACACAGGCGTGCTGCATCCCGAGCGGCTAAGCCCCGGAGATCAGGAAGCCTATAAGAAGCTGAACGCTGGGCTGGAGCCTTATTTTGAAAAGTTGAATAAGGAGGGGAGCGCCAAGGAAATCGGCCAGCAAGTGAACAACGCCTGGAAAGACGTTCTGGTCCGGGGGGAGCAAAACCTCAGCAGTCAGGATTTTGCCAAAGTGAAAGGGATTATTAGCGGGATTCAAAAGCTGCAAACTCAAGCGGCCCGGCCGGACGGCACTGATCGTGCCTTTACGAAAGAGGAGACAGAGCAATTGAAGGAACTGGTTCGGCAGTTGGAACCCTATCAAGAAAAACTGGGGATTATGCTGAAGCCTGCGAAATGATTTTGAGCGAATAATCGGTTTGGCAATGGGCGTCTTTAAGGACATGGATCTCAACCGATCTCATTGCCAGCCCCGGCGTTTCAAGGGCTGTCCCGTAATGAACATGACCGGGGGACAGTCCTTTCGCTGCTTCACATAAGGGGGCTTTTATCAGGCGAACGTCGGGTGCCATGCATACCCCCTGCAAGCTGCCGGCCCGGATGCTCAGATGTTCTGTGCGTATTGCTCGCCTGGGGTGTTGATCAACGTTACATACAGACTCGAATTGGAGCCTTCGCCGCTCCTGTAAGAGAAATCTTCATCCCCCGATATCTGAACCACATCGCCTTGCGATACGGAGATTTCACGTCCATCGGAGGTTACTATTCCGCTGCCTTCAAGAAGGAGAATGTAGACGCTGGCTCCGGGATGCTTATGAACGGGCAATTACTGCCCCGGTCCAAAGTTCAAGACAAACACCGTATGCTTGTCTTCTTTAAAGACAATGCGCTTGGTGAATCGGTCCGCTTGGTATTCCTGAAATTGAACTAACTCTTTCTTTTCCATTTAAAATCACTCTCCTTGTTTCGGATTAATGCGGTTTTTCAGCCGGATTTCGTATTCGTAGAAGTTAATTAAATTGTATAAGAATCGGGAAGATGGCTAGTGATTTCAATCACATTATTTTCAATCGAATCGTGAAAGGCTTGTCTTGTTGCTGCTATTCCTGCTCAGGATCACTCGTTCCAAGTGGCTGAGCCTTCTTAGGTGCGAACCCCAAGCGCACATAAAAACCCCGGGAGGTTCGCACCTCTTGCGGGACACGGGTTTTCGCGTTATTTTATAAAGAAAGCATCCTTATAAACAACCAGTTTTAGGAGGTCGCTCCCCGTGCGGGAGCGTGGATTGAAATTACGGGGAATCACGGCGGGGGCCAGAGCAAGAGCCGTCGCTCCCCGTATGGGAGTGTGGATTGAAATTCCGAGAGCGGCAGCTATCGCGGTCTCCCACTCGTCGCTCCCCGTGCGGGAGCGTGGATTGAAATACGACGTCAACCCGTTTATTCTCGAACTGTGTAGTCGCTCCCCGTACGGGAGCGTGGATTGAAATGATATCCCTCCGAAGGATAAACGGCAAGGCTACCAGTCGCTCCCCGTACGGGAGCGTGGATTGAAATAAGGAATTGCAGAAACGTTGATGTATAAGCAAGGGTCGCTTCCTGTGCGGGGCGTGGATTGAAATCTCTCCATGGATTTAAACATGATCGACTCCACCGCGTCGCTCCCCGTACGGGAGCATGGATTGAAATTTTTCCCATGACCATCTCATCGACAAGAACATTATCAAGTCGCTCGCTCCCTATACGGGAGCGTAAATTGAAATGCCTCGGAAATAACATTGCCTCACATCGATATGCTGTCGCTCCCCGTGCAGGAGCCAAAGTTTCCCCCGCTTAAAAATCATATCGTACCATTGAAGCCAGAGTTTAAATTGATTAATCACAAAGCAGAGTTAGATTTAAAGCTCAACAACGAAAAAGCGCCGAAAGCTCCGCTTTAATAGCAGAGTTTCGGCGCTTTATTATTAGCCTAAGGGAGAGTTTACTCTTTGGGGCGTACCTCAAATAATTCGTTGGGGCTGATATCGAAGTATAAACATAACTTCACGATCAGTGCTGCCGAGATTTTTTTCTTATCCATATTGGTGTTATGCATCAATTCCATAATGGTCGTTCTGCGGTGACCTATCTCTTTAGACAATTTCAAAACGGACATATTACCGTGCTCTTTTAAAATCTCGTCCAATTTGCAATGGAGTATATATTTGTTATATTCCATTTTTTGTCCTCCGAATCAAAGTGCTGCACTTCAGACGTGCATGTGGTATATTGTGGATGCGAGAGTTGAACTTTAAAGGTGCAATTGTATAAAGTAAAGCCATTTGCAGTTAGCTTGCTTTTTGCAGATAGATATCTTTTAAAAATTCGGTGGAGGATGCATATGTCTAAACGTCGCCCCCGTTATCAAGCTGTCATTGAAATTATCAAAAAAGATTTGGTTTGGCCGGAATTGGGCGACTCGCCGGAAGCAATCCATTACTATCATCTCACTGATTCCCTCGGACGTAAATGGCAAACAATCGGTTGTCATGTAACGGACGCTATTAAGGTATTTAGGATGGGAGATTATCGACCTTGGACATATATTCTTGGGTCGGCCCCCTATGATCCAAACCTTACATTTCAAGAACTTGTTCAGATGCTGCATATCCGCTTTAAGGATAGAGATTTAAAAAATGACATGCAAATCATATTAAATTCGCCAGCCAGATGCAATCAATTTGTAGATAAAATTGTTAATGTTAATCATTTCAGTGTCTTTAAGCTTTTGTATGAATTAAAAAATGAATACCTTGTACATGAACCGATGTCAGAGTCATCTTTTGAATCAATGTACAGTGTAAATCCGATTGAGGCACTTTCTCATTTTTATCTCGAAAATATGGATACCCTTGATTACTGGGAATGGAAGCGTGCTGGAGGGACTGCTGAACTGGCGATCTCTTATAGAAAAGGGAATCCGGAACTCAGCCTGATTGAAGCCATAGAAAAAGCGGAAAGGTCCCGGGCAAAACAGTAAGCTACTTGCTGCTGCCCTGAACGTTATTGTCATGCTTAATGAATCGGTAATATTATTTAGTGCGAACCCCAAGCTCCCATAAAAATCCCGGGAGATTCGCACCTCTTGCGGGACAAGGGTTTTCGCGTTATTTTATAGTATGAGCCCCGTTTTAAACGGTCATTTTTTAGAGGTTCGCACTAAAGCGCTTGCAATCCCTTGTGTAGCAAAGGGTTACAACGGGCGCTGTCGCACCCCGTGCGGGTGCGTGGATTGAAATAAAAATAACATATCGCTAACCTAAGAGTCT
>NZ_ASSD01000514.1 GCF_000520715.1 Paenibacillus zanthoxyli JH29 | reverse complement strand
GGCGGAGGCTAACGAAGAACGTTAGTTTAATAAAAAACAACCGGCTACACCATTCGAGGAGGGAATTGCTGCAACCCTCCGCGAAATTCAGCGTTCAAAATAAAAGCAATACAAATCAAGTAGGGCTACTCCTCAGAAATGTATGGGATGCAGCCCCGCCGTTAAATAGAAAGACGTGTTATTGTTTGTTTTCCGCCCTGAAGGGCCTGCAAAAGGCGCGAATGTCATCGGCCATCCGCTCAGGCTCTTCCATCGCTGTGAAATGGCCAACGGAAGGTATTTCCGTCCAGCGAGTCACATTCAGATTGCGGATGATCCATGACTTGGGCGGAAGCGCGATATCTGCAGGGAAAATGGCGATGCCGGCAGGGACCTCTATTCGTCCTAGCGGCGGCAGCGTATGGGAATTCTCATAATAGATGCGCGTGGACGATCCAATCGTGTTCGTCACCCAATAGATCATAATCGCAGTCAGCAGATCATCCTCGCTAAATTTCTGTAGAAGGTTACCCTTACAGTCGCTCCATGCGCGAAATTTCTCGAGAATCCAGCCGGCCAAGCCTGCAGGAGAATCCGAAAGTCCATAAGCAAGCGTCTGAGGCTTCGTCGACTGAAGCGACATATAGCCTCCCTCCTGCGCAATCCATCTGGAAGCACTGATTTTATACTGCCGTTCTTCTTCCGTAAGCGCATCCTCATTATGAGCAGACAGGAGATCTCTAATAATGCCAACATCCGTTAAATGGATGCCGTATAGAAGCTCTGGATGATTGGCAGCCAGATAGCGGGTAACCCCCGAGCCAACATCCCCGCCTGCAGCGACAAAGCGGCTGTAGCCTAATACGGATGTCATGAGCTTTGCCCACATTTCGGAGACGGTCAAATTGTTGAAGCCAGGCTGGGTTGGACGGCCGGAGAAGCCAAAGCCCGGAAGCGAAGGGACAATGACATCAAATGCATCCTCCGGACGACCGCCGTGACTCGCCGGATCCGTCAGCAGTGGAATGATTTTGTGATAACGAAGATAACTATCCGGCCATCCATGGGTAAGAATAATAGGGATAGGGTTAGGCCCTTTGCCGCGCTCATGGACGAAATGCACGTCAATGCCGTCAATCGTGCAGCGATACTGGGACAAGCGGTTCAACTCGGCTTCCTGCGCGCGCCAATCGTACTGATCTCTCCAATAGGAGACAAGTGATTGCAATTCATATAAATCTGTTCCTCGCTCCCAGCCTGAGCCTTCTAATTGATCAGGCCAGCGGACGCGATGGAGCCGTTCTTTCAGATCGTCAAGAATATTATCGGAGATATGAATGCGGAAGAGTTCAATTGTCATGAGGCAAGCCCCCTTTTTAGCTGGTTCACAACGATATTATATCCCTAGGGCGTGTATGTTACACTGGTATACGTGCAGCAATTAACTATACTATTTGATAGGTGATGATGATGCCGCAATGGGATCGGCACAAGAAGCGTCTCGTGAATATCGAATTTGTTGCAGTGGAGGAGCTTAATCTTCTACCCTATCCCGAACGGTCTACACTGGTGTTTATTACATCCGGCAGCTTGAAGGGGATGTTGAACCAGCGGCCCATAACCATTAGCGCTCCTGGCATCCTTTGTCTGACCGAGGACGATCAGATGCAGGTGATGGAAAAGAATGATGTATCCGCCCAGTCCTTTAGCTTTCATACCGAGTTTCTGAACACGATCAGGCTGACCGAAACAGAGGCGCATTTTCCTGCAGCACCCAGAATACAAACGGGTCTATCGCTGTTTGAGCACGGATGTACGCATCATGGCGTGCCTCGCATAACCGAAAAAGCGTATCCGTTATTATTTGAATGGTTCTTTATTATGGGCACTGAGGTGCAGGCGCAAAGCGACGACCTCTGGGTATGCCGGATTAAAAAGTACCTCATTCAAATTATGGGGCTGCTGGAGGAGCTGAATCAGAGGCGGTACTGGATTATATTCACACGAACTACGCGAGAAAAATTTCGCTGGGGGATTTGACGGACTGTGCCCATTTGAACCGTATGACGCTGAATAAGCGGTTTCAGGATAGGTGCGGGAAGACAGCGATTGGTTATTTACAATCGCATCGCTTGAAGGTTGCAAGCGAGCTGCTGACACATACGGATATGAGTCTGAGTGACATTGCGCAGGCGACTGGATTTGAGTATGACACCTATTTGATCAAGCAGTTTAACGCCAAAAAAGGAATGTCCCCGACCATGTATCGGAGGTCATCCCGTCAATTCGCTATCATTCAATAAATCTGGCACGATCGGAATTTGTGCTATACTTGCGAAGAAGAGGGGGTGCTTTACTGATGGAGAATCTCTTGAGATTGTCTGTGACTTTCACAACTCATGCAAAGCCTATTATTGGAAAAGCGTTACTTTGCATGGGGTGAAACATGATTAACGCTGCATAGGCTTTTCTAATATTTTGGCTTTGCACCTTATTTTTCAACTTAAAAATAAGGAGTGGAGCGCAAGTGAAATATACGAATGCCAAACACATCTTGCCTGAAAAGCTGATTACAGAAATCCAGCAATATATTCAAGGAGAGACCCTTTACATTCCCAAGCAGGAAAAGGCATCTCGCAAGTGGGGCAGCATTAGCGGCGGAAGACAGTGGATTGATCGCCGTAATGCCGCCATTAGGCAGGCTTTTCGCAATAATAGTAGCATTGGACAGCTTGCTGAGGAGTATTTTCTCTCTGCTGATACCATTAAGCGGATTGTATATACCAAGCAAAAGTAAAAGCAGGAGCACTGGTGAAGATTTTCATCAGTGCTTTTTATTTTGCCTATGTCAACATTGATTCTTAGTTATTGTTTTCATATGATCAGGCGCTTGCGCAGCCTTAGAATAGGGATAGGGAACGGGTGATGAAACCTGTTTCTAAGGAACACTACGCCCATAATGGTCAGGTGATAAATAGGAAGGCGAGGAAGCAGCAGTGAGTGAACAAAAGAGCAGAAGCAGACATCTGGTTGACCCGGAAATTTCGAGCGCACTTGATTTATTTCCTACGAGCGATCTTACCGCCGCATCGCTGATGGTATCGCGTGAAAACCAAGCCAAGATGCTGCCGCAAATTGATGTAACGCCAATGTTTCCTGTTTCATTTGAAGAAATATCGGTGCCAAGCTACTTTGGCGGTCCAGATATACGCATCGAAATCATTAAGCCCCTTCAGCCCAAGCATGACAAAATGCCACTATACTACTCAATTCACGGCGGTGGCATGGTTATGGGCAGTCCAGTCGTTGACCGGACCGGCAATGCAGCGCTCGCTGCACAGCACGGCTTTTGCTGCGTAGCGGTCTATTACCGCCTTGCTCCCGAGCATGTTCAGCCAAGTCAATTGCAGGATTGCTATTCGGGCCTCAAGTGGTGCGTGGAGCACGCAGACACTTTGGGGATCGATGTGCAGAAGGTCGCTATTGGGGGAAGCAGTGCCGGCGCTGGCCTGGCAGCGGGGCTGGCTCTATATATTCGTGACCAGAAGGAATTTGACATTCATCATCTAAGGCTGCGCAGCCCGATGCTCGATGATCGCACAAGTGTATCGCCAGAGCATCCCTGTGCAGGCGAATTTGTCTGGACCAAGGGCAGCAACCATTTCGGCTGGAAGTCCGTACTAGGGCATGAACCCGGGCAGGCAGAGGAAAGCGAGTATTACGTCCCTGCGCGCGCCAAATCGCTGGCTGGCCTTCCGCCTACCTATATCAGTATCGGCAGCATTGATTTGTTTATTGACGAAGCCTTGTTATTTGCGAAGCAGTTGGTATTTGACGGTGTCCTGGTTGAGCTGCATGTCTATCCCGGATATCATCATTTATCCCCGATGTTTCCGAATGCCCATTATTCTCAGGAAGGCGCAAGATCAAGTGAACATGCCTTGCTGAAGGCATTAGGGCTGCTTTGATTTAAATTTTCGTGCCTTGCCACACTTTGGATTGTACCTGGATTTCGCCGCCGTGCGCTTCCACGATGGTTTTGGAGACCCTCAGCATTAAGGGAATTCTTGAATGAAAGCAGCCATTGGCTGGCCTTCGGGGATTCGAACGCGATGGAGGGTTAAAAATCCCTGATTTTTTACGGCGAACCCAGGCTTTGTCGTTACGGCAAATTCAAATCCAGCACGCTTAACCACCTGTAATACTTTCTGATTGAATTTACCAGAAGGATAAGCAAAAGCGATTATTGGATGCCCCAATCTCTTCTCCATCTTCTGTTTAGCTCCCCAAACTTCGTCCACAAGTTGTAATGGGGTGTTTTTTGTCAATTCTGCGTGATGCCGGGTATGCGCACCAATTTCAACGTATCTGGATTGTTCCATTTCTTTTATCTGCTCCCAATTCAAGTGATTAGGGTAACCGATAAAATCACTGGTGGCAAATATCGTTGCTCTCATTTGAAGCTTTTTTAAAATTGGATAAACGATCGTAAAATTATCCAAATAACCATCGTCAAACGTAATCAAAATCGGCTTATCCGGGATCATTTCTCCCGTTTTCCAATTGATTAAATCTTTGAAAGTCATAGTATGATATCCGGCATTCTTCAAATGTTCCATTTGTTTATGAAATAGCTTCGGGGGAACAAAAAGCGTACTGGATGGATTGTTGCCAATCGAATGATACATCAAGATGGGAATTGAATCTATGTTGACTTGAGAGATCATTTGAATGGGCTTACTTTTGGATGGAGATTGTTTTTCCTCAATTCGTGATTGGGGAAGAGGATCCGCTTTTCGTTCGCATCCGGTAATTAAAATAATGAGGATCATAAAAATGATGCTCATAGTGTGCGGTTTAAACACGATACTCAACCTCCCGTGTAGTATCATGTTCATTTTAGAACAAAATAAACTGGGAATTTTATTTAATGTTATCCCAGCATATTTCATCTTTAAGTTCTCAACTTTCTTTAATTATTACAGGAACACATATTTCGCAAAAATGATGGTTAATCATATCACCAGTGTATCTTTCTATAATCGGTTTATGGTCCATTTGATATCCGCTGTTTTGTAAGGCTGGAATAATTTCAGTCCATGCTTTTTGAACATCCTCCGTTGTATGTTTGACTTTGAAAACAACATATTTTCCCCCAATAAGTTCGCCTTCGCAAACGGAATCATCGATTGGATAATCCTTTGAAATGACGATACATGCATCATATCTACAGTGTTCAGGAAGTGTTGTTTCAGAGTTATCCTGTGGAATTCCGAGTATTATTGCCGATTCAGTAAGCAGATTTTTCTCCCTCGCCCATTTTTTTAACTTTTCCATGGTTTGAGTATTAGCAGGACCATAGGGACCAACTTGCCGTACATAGGCGATGCGATGGTTTGGAAGAGTTTCGACTTTAATATGCATTGTTTTTTCTCCCTTTCCTATTCATATTCAATACATTTGGAATACTATCATGATATAAAAATAAATTCATTCATTTTTTTAAATTATTTCCAGGAGGCGATAGTTCGATGGAGTTGTTAATTAAAATTGGGTGTACTAATAAATTTTCGTTGAACGTTCTTCGCTAATTTTTTAAAAAAGTTGACATAGTCCACTAAATGGATTAAATTATTTGTTGACATAGTCCATAAAAATCGGGGAGGCTGCAATGAACCTAGATGAAAATATCATAGCTGATATCCGGCAATTTAACCGGTTTTATACGAATATACTCGGCTTATTGGATAAGCACGTATTGAATACCGGATATTCTTTTACAGAGGCGCGGGTAATTTTAGAGATTGGTTTCCTGGAACAGTGTATCGCCAACCATTTAGTCGAAAAATTGGATATTGATCGCAGCTACATGAGCAGAATCATTGCCAAGCTCAGTAACGATAGCCTGATTATTAAGGAAAACTCGGCCTTGGACAGCAGAACGAGTCTGATTCGATTGACACCCAAAGGGACCGCTCTTTTTAACCAGCTGAATGAAAAATCTGATGAACAAATCGTGAGATTGCTGCAAGGTTTATCACAAAAAGAAATTAAAGACTTACATACTTCGATGTTGACGATTCAGAAGAAATTAGAAAAGGCGGAGGGAATTGAATGATACGTTTTGAAAACGATTATACGGAAGGCGCCCATGAGCGTATTTTGAATCGGATCGTGGAAACCAATGAAGAGCAGACACCCGGGTATGGTACGGACGAACATTGTGAACAAGCCAGAGCCTATATCAGAAAAGCATGCGGTGCAGAGAATGCGGATGTACACTTTTTAGTTGGAGGAACGCAGACGAATACTACGATTATCGCTTCCATCTTGCGTCCGCATCAAGGCGCGGTTGCTGCGATTACGGGGCATATTGCGGTTCATGAATCGGGAGCGATTGAAGCTACTGGCCATAAAGTGCTGACTTTGCCGAGCGATGATGGAAAAATTCAAGCCAAGCAGGTAAGAGAATTATATGATGCCCACTGGAATGATGTCACTCATGAGCATATGGTGCAACCTGGCTTGGTTTACATATCCCACCCTACTGAGAACGGAACGACTTACAGTAAATCCGAATTGGAAGAATTAATCGAAGTCTGCCGGGAATGCGGGTTGCCATTGTTTATGGATGGCGCGAGGTTAGGCTATGGTTTGGTTTCAAAAGACAGTGATTTATCCTTAGCGGATATTGCAAGGCTTTGTGATGTGTTCTATATCGGGGGGGACTAAGATCGGAGCATTGTTTGGGGAAGCAGCAGTCATCATAAATGATAACCTGAAAAAAGATTTTCGGTATTTGATCAAGCAGAAGGGAGGATTACTGGCTAAGGGGAGATTACTTGGAATCCAATTTGAATTATGATGTTATTAACGGAGGCATACATCGCTATAGTCTCGACTTCGGGCAGGATTTCATTGATTTTAACAGCAAATGGATTTCAGGCGGTCCGCACTTAGGGCAAAAGGGTCGGCATTGACTAAAAAATACGATTTACTCTAGGATACACTCGTCTCGCTTCCCGCAAATCCTGTTCAATTTGCTCCATCGTTTCGACATGAAAAGGAACATCGCTATACATGGTGCAGAAGCTGCACTCATTATGGCTGCATCCTCAGTCACTTGCAGTAATAATGAGTTCGCTTCAAAAGGCGGACGGTTTCATTTTCACTTCTCCTTTGTACATAGCATTTATTTCTATAAGTTTACAGCGGCAAAAATATTTAAGGTAGTACGCACTTTAAAGTACGTATCTTAAAGAAACCGGAGTCCGTTCGCCATCGCCTGAAGATGATCTTGATCCGCCCAGAGGATAAAGTACGGATATGTGCTGCCGTTAATCACTACAGGCTGCGGATATACGGCGATGAGTGCGGATTGCCGCCGAAACTCCGGCGCTTGATCCGGGGAAGGGAAGATAAAGCAGGCTTCCTGATTCTGCACTCGCCCCGGAACGATCCGCGGCGAAGTGCCGTATGGCATTAGCGGATGATACGCTTCGGAACGGCACAGTTCTTGAAACGGCAGATCGCTGGCCAGGGCGGAGATTTGGAAGAAACCGTCTGCGCCCTCGTACCGGGTCTCGCTGACCGCCCGCCACGCGGCGGGGTAGGGGAAGCTGACCCGGTACGCTGTACTGCGGAACTGGACGTAGCCTTCCGCCGGAATGGCTCCATGCGACCATTGTATGGAGGTAATGGCGCCTGTCCCGGAAATAACGCGGATCGGTGCGGGATGACGGATGTCGACGATCCAAATCTCACTTGCAAGCCCCGTTCCCCGGCAGCCGGACAAATAGGCAATGGATTCGCTGTCAGGGGACCAAGTGACGGGAGACGCGAAGCAATCGGAGACGGCCAGGATTTGTTGGCCCCCGCCTTGCGGACGTTCTGTCCGGATGGTCGAGAAGTAGCCTTTGCGTTCGGCGAAATCGGTTGCGCTGTACGCGATGATGGCGCTGCCCGGAGCCCAGGCCGGGTAATAATTTTTCGCTAATGGCCCGCCAGTGAGCTCGGTCACGTTCCCTGTGTTGATGTCAACGACATAGATGATGGAGATGCTTACGCCGGGAGAGGTGAAAAGGGCATAGAAGCCGTTCGGGGAGAGCTTTACATCGTTCTTAGGACTGAACGTATCGTGCGTAATTTGGCGCTGACCGGTTCCGTCGACACGAATCTCATAGAGCTGATCGTTCCCTGTGGTGTCCTGAGCCGCGAATAAAAGTTTATCGCTGGAGGGAAACCACTGCACATGCTTGGCGCCGGAAACGGGCAGCGTTCTGGCGAAAAAGGTTGCCAGCTCATAGAGAATGATCCGGCCTTGCTTCGTGTAGCCGATCTGCGTACTGTCCGGGGACCAAGTGAGAGTGGTATAGGGCTCGATTTGATCGATCTGCGTCAAGGTGCCTTGCAGCACGTCCAGGACGAAGAGAACTCCTTGCTTTCCGATAAAAGCAATCCGGCGATTATCCGGCGACCAATACGGCACGGAATGGGTATCGGCCTGCTGTTTCCCAACCGCTGTCGATTGGCCGCTCATTGGATCATATAGCCAGACATCGTATGCGCCGCCAAGGTTTGAAACATAGGCAAGCCGGCCGATTCCGCCCGGAGGAGCATATGGGATGATAAGGCGCATGCCAATGTTGATCAAGTCGGAAGGCAGCCTGTTCGCTTGGCGGATCAGCTCCGGTCTTCGGACGCCGCTAGTCGTGACGTTGTATCTGCCGGCAAGTCCATATAATGTATCTCCGGGCTGCACCACATAGTAAGGGATGCCCGGCGGAATTATCAGTATTTGATCAATATAGATTGTGTATGGCGGACTCAGCCGATTGGTTTCTATAATAACAGCCATAGGGACGCCGTACATTTGGGCAAGGAAGTAGACGGAGTCCCCGGATCTAACCTGAACGGTTGTCACACCGGCCGGAACCGAGAGCTGCTGACCGGGGTAGATCGTATAGGGAGACGAGAGATTGTTCGCTGCGATGAGCGCAGGGACAGGAACTTCCCACCTCTTGGCGATAGCCGACACGGAATCGCCGGGTCGCACGGTATAGAACGTCTGCACGAGGCTGACCTCCTCCTTAAAACCTTTTGTAACAAGTGTATTCGGCAGATGAACTATGCAGAAGAACGGAAGGGGTATAATAAATCGGCTGAAGCAGACAATAAAGGGGCAGTCCGTGGGTTATATAATAAGTAGATAGCTAAACATCCTAATGAAAAATGGAGATACGATGACAAAAACAATCATTGAAACAGGATGGAACTTCGACAACAGTTATGCCCGTCTGCCGGAATCATTTTTTACCAGACAAGATCCAACCCCTGTGCGCTCGCCGCAGCTGGTCATTCTTAATGATCCGTTGGCAGCCTCCCTGGGATTAAACGTCCAAGCGCTGCAAAGCCATGATGGCGCAGCGGTGTTTGCCGGGAACGAGATTCCCGAAGGTGCTGAGCCTCTTGCTCAAGCCTACGCAGGGCATCAGTTCGGGCATTTTACCATGTTAGGGGACGGCCGGGCTCTGCTGCTTGGCGAACAGATCACTCCCGGCGGTGAGCGGGTGGATATTCAGCTTAAGGGTTCGGGCAGAACGCGATACTCCCGCCGGGGCGATGGCCGGGCGACGCTTGGGCCGATGCTGCGCGAATACATCATCAGCGAAGCGATGCATGCGCTGGGCATTCCGACCACCCGGAGCCTGGCCGTGGTGACGACCGGGGAGTCCATCGTGCGCGAAACCCTGCTTCCCGGTGCAATCCTGACCCGCGTGGCCGCCAGTCATTTACGCGTCGGTACTTTTCAATACGCTTCAAAATGGGGCTCTCCCGAGGACCTCAAGGCCCTGGCCGATTACACGCTGCAAAGACATTTCCCGGAAGCGGACGCGGATGAGAACCGTTATCTGGGCCTGCTTCGGGAAGTGATCAAGCGTCAGGCCGCACTGATTGCCAAATGGCAGCTCGTTGGCTTTATCCACGGGGTGATGAACACCGACAACATGGCCCTTAGCGGAGAAACCATTGATTATGGTCCGTGTGCCTTCATGGATACGTATGATCCGGGAACGGTATTCAGTTCCATTGACCTTCATGGCCGCTATGCCTATGGCAATCAGCCGCATATTGCCGCGTGGAATCTCGCGAGATTTGCCGAAACTCTTTTGCCGCTTCTGCATGCTGATGAGAAGGATGCGGTCAAACTGGCCGAGGATGCAATTTCAGATTTTTCCGAATTGTATCAACGGAATTGGCTCGCCGGAATGAGGGCAAAGCTGGGGATTGTTAACGAAGAGCCGGAGGATGAATCCCTGGTTGAAGACCTTCTTCATATGATGCAAAAGAATCGTGCAGACTACACCAATACCTTCCGCGCATTAACTTTTGATAAGCTGGAGGATACGGTCTTGTACGGCACTCCAGAATTTGCGCAGTGGCATGGGCGGTGGCAGGCGAGACTGAGCA
Source organism: Paenibacillus zanthoxyli JH29 (assembly GCF_000520715.1). GTDB lineage: Bacteria > Bacillota > Bacilli > Paenibacillales > Paenibacillaceae > Paenibacillus_AQ > Paenibacillus_AQ zanthoxyli. Next base: position 31,643 of record NZ_ASSD01000514.1, on the reverse strand, counting down.
GACAGCAGGAACCCAAAGCCTCCTCGCAGCAGCTGATGCGAAGCAGCAATCCAGCGCTAATCCCGCGCAATCACCGGGTGGAAGAGGCGTTGGAGGCTGCGGTGCAAGGAGATTATAGCGTGATGGAGCGGCTGCTTGATGTTCTTGCGAGACCCTTCGCGCATTTCCCCGAACAGGCTGATTACTCGGCGCCGCCTGCACCGACCGCCTGTCCTTACCGAACCTTTTGCGGCACCTGATACCGAGGTATTAGACCAACGAATAAGAAAACTTTATAATCATATTACAGAAGAGGGCGGGCATATTGGCCCTTTTTTCTTTGGTCTTTTTTACAATGGAGGATGATACGCTTTGGATATTAAGGTGATTCAAAAAGAGCAAGTCTGGCAGCTGCGGCATGAGGTCATGTGGCCGGAAATGGATCTCGATTATGCAAACCGAACACACCTTTACTAAAGGCGGTAAAGATTATATTGTGATGGAACGGAATTTGTGAAATTGCTTGATGGTTTGTTGGAAAATGTTATCGTGGCCGATTACTTATGAGGAATCCAAGGAAAATGGCAGGCTGGTGTCCGTCACGGTATTCAAATAATGGAAAAGGCCGCTTTCCCGTCATTCGACGTGAGAGCAGCCTTGCTGCTATTTAACTTTCATTTTTAGGAATACCATTTAAACTTGGGACATAATCAGCAGCTTTATGGTTTCTAAGTGTCTGAGGTTCTTCGGTGAAATGATCGTTATTCTGTTGATTGTGTTTCTTATCCGCACGATTATCTGCGCGGTCGTATTTGGGATCGGCGCTATTTTTAGGCATGACATTCACCTCCATCTTCTTGCACATAGTATGAGGAGGGGGCTTGCATTTTATTCCAGAGGTCCGGAACTATCGGCGCTCTTTAACATAACGTTTCTTTTCTTGCATCACTATATAGAGTTATTCCATGACATCTGAAAGGAGAATGTTGTAAAAAGGTTCCGTTGATATAATAAATGAAAGCAGCCTGGCGCCGGAGCGGACAGGCAATAAATAATGTGAAATCGAGGTGAGCGGGATGGCGGCTGGAGCACCTGTCAAACTTACCCAAACGGCTCAACACGAAGGTAGGCCCCAAATCAGACCCCGGGAGCGATTGGTTTATTTGGATCTGATTAAAGTGGTTGCCATTTATTTGGTTTGTTTTTATCATTTCAACGATCTTCCTACCGATGTTCTGACCAACCCTTCTTTTTTCACGTATTTAAATTATGCTGTAAAAGGCATTGCCAGTGCCGGGGTTCCGCTGTTCTTTATGGTAAACGGGGCGCTGATGCTGAACAAGAGCTATAATCTCCGCAAGCATGTATACAAAATCATTATGATCTGCATTCTGACGGTGGTTTGGGGCATTCTTACCCTGGCTATCCTAATTCCGATCAACGGCGACAGCTATACGCCGGTTCAGTTTGCCAAAGCCTTGATCGAATGGAAGATGTTTAGAATAAACCATCTATGGTTTCTGCAGACGCTGGTCTGTCTGTATATCCTGTTTCCCTTGATTAAAGAAGTCTACGATAAAAAAGATAAAGGGCCGCTGTACTTTTTCTTCGGTGCGGCTTTTCTGCTCACTTTCGGGAACGTCTTTCTCAGCAATCTCGCCAATACGGCGGAATGGGTAATGAAGGTCAATTATTTGGAGAAGAATTATAACTTTTTCAATAACTTCAATGTATTCAACGGATTTTATGCTTTTTCGATCGTATACTTCATCTTAGGCGGTTGGCTGATGGCCCAGCTGCAAAAGAACCGTTTCCGCAGGCCCAGCAGTCCGGTGCTGACGGGGATTATATTGACCGCGCTGATTGCGCTGTTTGGATACGGGATAATCATGAGTCAGTCGAACGGGGAAGTATTCGATACGGTTTTTGACGGGTACGATACCCTAATGACCCTTATCGTTACCGCAGGTCTTTTTATCCTGTCCTCCCGCTACAAACAGGGCAAATCTCCCCGGCTGCCTAAGGGAATGGAGATCATCGGCTCGAATACGCTGGGGATTTATTTCATTCATGTCATAGTCGGCTGGTTTACGCTTCCTTACTATAAACTGCTGCCCTTTAGTACGAATTTGCTTGCCAATCTGATCTATGGAGCCGCCGTGCTGATTCTTTCCCTTGGGATAGTGCTGCTGCTGAAAAAGATTCCTGTCGTGAAGCTGTTGTTCCGGCTATAATGAGAAAAGGATCTTGAACGAACAAACGGCAGAGGCAAATCCAATGCTCTATAATGGACGGTTTGGCAAGCTGTCAGGGATCAGAAAATACAAACAGCAAGCTTCCGGTGATCCGGAGGCTTGCTGTTTTTGTGCGGGGCTTAAAGCCCGTTGAGTACCGGAGACCTCCCGTTAGACGGACGGTGCTGAGGGTCTTCAACTCGGACTTCTACTACAGACCTAACTTCTGTCCCTTTTCCAGACGCTGTATCTGCTGTTCCCCGGTGTCCGCCAGCTCTCTGAACTGATTGATGGTGTCACGCATTTTGGGAAGGGCCTCCTGCTTGTAAGTGCTGATCGAATCCAGAGCGGACAGCACGTCCGTGAAAGCCTGTTTTAACGTGTCTACTGAAATACTCGTTTCTAGTGACTGCTTATGAATCGCCGCACCTTGATCTTTCAGCATTTTTGAAGTGCCGCTTATTAGATCGTTGGTGGTTTGGTTAAGAAGCTCAATCTTTTTCAAGACGATCCGTTGATTGTAAAGCGCGCTGGCCACGGTGACGGAGATTTTCAGGGCGGAGATTGTCACGTTTCGGGCTCTGTCCACCCCGCGGATTAGCTCTTTGTTATTTCGGATGACGACTTCGATCGCCATGATCCCCTGCTGATTAACTACCTGCATTTGCTGTAAATCCATCACGCGCTGACGCAGCGGAAACAGCACCTCTTCGGTAATGAACCGGATTTTATCCTCCGACTCATTGCGTGATTTTGCCGCTTCAATCTGAGACTCAATTTCTTCATCCATCAGCATGCCAAGCTGGATTTCCTTTTGCAGCTTTTTGGTAAGCTCCCGCAGCGCCTGCTGTTCAAACTCCAAAGTCGTGTTATCATTTTTTAATACAGCCTTGCCTTTATCCAAAGAAGTAATAATGTCCGAAATGACCGCATCCGCCTTCTGATACTTGGCAAAGTAGCTGCGCAGCGGGTTAAACAACTTTCCCAGGAGACCGCTCTTGGCAAAATCCACTACACTCGGGTCCAAATCCTTCAACTGAAGCTGCAGCTCGGTTAACCCCTTGGCAACTTGGCCGCCTTCATCGCCCGTTCTGGACAGGTTCCCTACAGACACCTGCAAAAGAGCATTTTTCTCCGACGAAGACCGCATCGTATTCATCCCGAATTGATCGATCGATTGCAGGATCTCTTTCCGCTTCTCTAATGAATCGACATCCAGCTCCAGGATCGTGGAGACATTGTTTACCGCCAGCTCCTTAAGCTGGGCTACTTCCTCAGGCACCGGTTTAACCTGCTCTTCAATAGCCGACTTAATCTTCTCCGGATTAACGACTTCCATTGTAAATGCCATGGCAATCCCTCCCTAAAAAATAATCACATTTGAACGTTGAGCAAATTACCGATCTTGTACACAACATCATCTGTATCTGCGTTGATGCTGGCCGCCTCATTGATACCTGAAATGCTTTGCAGCGCTTTGATATTCGCATTATAGCCAATCGTGTATACCGGAATTTTATAGGTTTCAATTAGCCCTCTGATATCATCGAGCGAATGCCCTTCATTCGTTTCCCCGTCGCTTAAGACAAAGATTACAGGTTTAACATCAGGGTTAACCTTCAGCTCATCCTGAAGCATTTTCATGGCCACCACAATACCGTCAAAAGTAGCTGTGCCGCCGCCGGCCTGAAGGTTGTTGACCGCTCCGACAAACATCGATTGCTGATTCGTGTCGTACTTCCCAATCGGAAGCTGGATTGAGACTTCACTGGAGTACGAAACTAAACCAATGCTGTTGTCTCTGCCGAGGTATTTTTGACCTTTTAACAACGACTCTTTTAACCGATTGAGAGGTTCGCCGTCCATACTTCCTGACACATCGGCCACAAATACCGCCGCGATCGCCTTATTCCCGTTCTTCTTCTCCTTCCACAGCTTCTGCGCGGAGGATAGGAGGGTGCCGTCAACCGCTTTAAGCTCGGATTGGTAATCCGGAAGACCATTGAATCCTTTGTCCGCAGCTAATTTCTGATACTTATCCTGCCTTGCGAACTCCGCAAACTTCTTAATAATGTCCAGCTTATCTTGCGGCAAATTGCCCAAAGCGTACAGCGGACTGTCATGCCTTACCCCAAAAGGAGTGAACACATACCCGCTCTTCAGATCCGGCGCATTGACATACGTTTGGTACTCCAGGACAAAAGCGTCAAGCATTCCCGACTTAGCCGCATCACGCATTTGCAAAGTTGTGGACGCGGTAAAAGGGACATTAGCTTGGAACCGCTCGAACCCTTGAACTGCTTTTTCCCCAAGTAAATCCGTGCTGTCAAACGCCTGAAGGGCGGTCACCAGAAAGTTGAGGCCGGTGGAACTGGCGAACGGATCGGTGTATCCCATAGCCAGCTCGTTATCCGCTATAGCGTCTGTAACCGTCTTGATGTTCAAGGAGCCGTACTTGCCCACCAGCTCATCATACTTTTTCTTAGTTGTGACAATACCGGCCACATTGCCGGCAAGACGCTTCGATATAAGCTGAGTTTGGATGCCTTGCGCTTTGACCATTTCTCCCCACAGCTCATTGGAAGGAGTGAAGGCGTCCGGCATATATTTGCCCGATTTTATGTAATCTGCGGCTGTTCCCGAAGCAATATTGCGGATTTTAACAGAAACGGGCTTCCCATTTATGACAATGTTGGACTTGTTGAAATCTGTTGCTACTTCATTCAACCACCCGTCTACGCCGGTTCCTGACTTCTCCGTAGAAGAGAAAATCTCTGCGAAGCTGTCCGTTGTATTGGCTACGGATATAGGGAACTTGGAGATATCGGGCAATGAATCGCCGACAGACGCAGGATCAAGGTCGATCTGACCCTTTATCGGTTCAGCGGAAGTTACAGAAATGCCTTTGTACAATTTATCCAGCTGCTTGGCTGCATCTTCCGTGGTTACCTGTGCCTGGCTTTTACCTAAATTGGAAGTTAAGTTGATCCCAAAATACACAAGAACAAAAACGGCCACCGCAATAACCCCTAATACCACAAAAGCTTTCCCCCTTCTAGCCATGCTCATCTCCCTTTCATTGCTTATAGAACTTCGTCTGCTTGATCAATGCATCCATTTCCTGCATGCACGGCATATCCTCCACATTTTGATAATCTGTGCTGTCCAATTGAGAGATCTCCAGCAGCAGCTTGTCTAGCTTCAGCAGAATTTCTTCATTTGCGCCAAGGTACCCCGTTATGGAGGTTAAGTACTCATTGTGTAAAGCTGTTTTTTCTTGAACCAGTTTATTGGGCAACTGCGTGGGTTTCTGCTCGCTGGTGAAAGCGGAGACCTCAGAAGCATCGAATACGCTAAGCCTATTCAGGATTCCCTTGATATTCAGGTAAAAAAGTTGTTCTACCGCATCAATGACTGAATGGAACTTCTTGTAGCTTAGCTCCGCTTGATCAAATCTTTGGCTAAGGACATCTGACAAGGTGTATTTCTTCTTTTCTATCCGATCCAACTGATCCAGGGCGAGAGCGATATCCTTCTTTAACCCCTTTGCATTTCTGTAATGATTAAGCGCGGCTATATAATCCTCATGTGTTTTCATGTTTTTTACAGGCGCCAGAACAGGAGGTTTAAACAGTAAAGCATAACTCCCATACAGCAGCAGAAGGAAACTAATAACCAGCAAGGTTACGCCCGAAGCCGTCTCAAGGGCATTTTCACCTCCGATTTCCACTCCTAATAACCCCGGTGACAAAATTACAATATCCAAGACTATAACTCCAGCAATAAGCCCTAGCAGCTTCACGAATCTTGAGCTGTTCACAAGACGCACCTCCTTTATATATGATAACTTATCTCCAATATTTAGGGCTATGATTTCATTTAAAGGTATAACATTGAATACGTCCGTGACTACAGATAGATGCATAATTTTAACTTTTGGGAAAAAGCAAACAGCAAGCCTCCAATCAAACGGAGGCTTGCTGTTTTGCTTCTATAATATATTCGCAATCCATGAGGCGGTTTACACTCCATCTACGGACAAACTGGCGATCTTGGTCAAGCGGGATTCATCGACGGTTACTCCCAGTCCGAAGCCTTCGGGAACGGATACGGCTCCGTTCGATACTGTGAGTGCGCCGGCGGGATCGTCTTCGGGACGGACCCGCTGGAACCCCCACACTTCAAAGTGGCTGGCGCGCGAAGCCGCCGCGATTTGCAGCAGCGCGGCGGTAGCCAGCCGACCCTCGTCCATCTGCCCCAGCATATACGGGAGGCCGAAGGATTCGGCGACCGCCATCATCCGCAGCAGATTGGATACCGATCCCGCCTTTACAAGCTTCAAATGAACAATATCGGCTGCGCCGTCGGCGGCAATCCGTGCTACATCCGCGCAGGTCCGGCAGCTCTCATCGGCTACAACGGCGGCCCGTGTCTGCTGCCGGACCTGTTTCAGACCGGAGAAATCATCAGCGGGTACGGGCTGCTCCACCCATTCCACGCCGAGCGCTTCAAGTTCCCTCAAGCGAATGGACGCTTGCTTGGGCGTCCATCCCTGATTGGCATCGACACACAGAAGAACTTCTGCGCCAAGCCCGAGCGAATCAATAACGGCTCTGGCCCGCTGCACCCGTTCAAGATCAGTGGCCCGGTCCGGGCCGACTCTCACCTTAATGGTCCGAAAGCCGTTCTGTAAATACCGGGCCGCTTCCTCCTCGGCTTCATCCGGTGTGCCGAAGGCGATCGTGGCATCGCTTGGGATGGAATCCCGCATCCGTCCCCCCAGCAGCTCGGCGACAGACACTTTCAACTCCTTGCCCATGAGATCAAGCAGGGCAATATCCACCGCGGCGCGGGCCGCGCTGTTTCCGTTAATCAGCCTGTCGAGCTGGGCATTGATCCTATTTCTGTTCATCACAGGCTTTCCGAGCAGTGCGGGGCCCAGTGTATGCGTAAGAACGGCCGCCACTCGTTCGGGCGTATCGCCGGTAACGTATTCGCAGTTTCCGCGAACCTCGCTCCAGCCGGTGACGCCGGAATCTGCCGTAATGCGCAGATAGATTTCTTTTAGATGCGTGACGGTCCCGGACGAAGAATGAGTGAATGGGGGAGAGAGCGGGAGGTCACATCGGAACACATCAATTTGTGAAATAAGCATACCTACACCTCGTTTTTCAGTCGGCAGTAAGAAAATGATGTTATGAAATCTAACGTAATTTGAAGATTTTGATGCGGAATTAGATAGAAAATTGATATTTGATCAAATATCACAGTAATTATAGTCACATAAAATATTATTTTGCAACTGGAACTTCGACAAAATATCTATATTTTCGACTTAATGTCAGATATTTCGGCCTAATGACAGGAATATTTACAATTTGAGATATTTTTATTGACAGTTTGTCGAATCGCCCCTTACAATGTGACCTATATCACAGGTAATCAATGATCGTTGATATTTGATCAAATATCCGATCTTGGAATTTTAGAAAGGAGATGCTGAATGATTGAGTAGAATCCCAACCTTTGTTACCGCGTCGGAGCATGTGTACTCCGTTCTCAAGCAGTGGGTGTTATCCGGCGAATTGGCTCCTGGCGAGAAAATCGACCAAGACGCTGTCGCCGCCCGTCTCGGGGTAAGCAAAATGCCCGTCCGCAGCGCGCTGGACAAGCTGGCAGCCCAGGATCTGGTGCTGCTGCATTCACACAGGGGCGTAACGGTCACCCCATTGTCAGCGGAGCATCTCGAAGATATTTATCTGGTCCGCTGTAATCTGGAAGGCTTGGCCGTACAGCTTGCGACAGAGCAGTTAAAGCCGGACGACGTCGCCGTTCTTAACGGCATGATTCAGAAGCAGGAGGAACTGGCCAATCACCACATCCTCGACACCGAAGCCATTCTGGCCGCCAACCGCGAGTTTCATATGTTCATTTACAGTCTTGCACAGCGTCCTGTGCTGCTGTCGATCATTGAACGGTTATGGGAGCAGAGCGAACGATACCGCCGCATTCTTTTAATCCAGCCTGGAATGGTTGATGGTTCCCTTAACGAGCATCGCCGGCTGGTGGAGCTCATGACCCTCCAGAAGGCGGAGGAAGCCAGCCGTTATCTAGTCGAACATAATCGGAAGACCCAGCAAGTTGTACTGAGTGTAATGCAAAACAACCAGAACTGATGAGGAGAGATGAACGTGATGATGAAGAACACCAAGATGTTTGTTTGTGCGATGCTGGTATTGGTAGTTGCTGTATTGAGCGCATGCGGAACAAACAATGCAAACGGAGGGCAATCCTCTGCACCGGCCGAAAGCAGTAAGCCGGAAGAGACGGCAGCTGCAGCTCCATCTTTTTTAGTTGAAAAAGGGTTCCTGACCTACGGTACGGCTGCTACGTTTCCTCCTTTCGAATACATGGTGAACAACGAATTCACCGGCTTCGATATTGAGCTGGGACAAGCGATTGCGAAGGAAATGGGCGTAGAGGTAAAGATCCAGTCCATGAACTTTGACGGTCTGATTCCGGCGCTGCAGGGCAAACGGATCGACATCATCAATTCCGCCATGTATATCAAGCCCGAGCGGGAAGAACAAGTAGATTTCATCCCTTATATGGGCCTGGCCGATTCGATCGTCGTGAAGAGCGGCAATCCGAAGGGCGTTAAAAGCATGGATGATCTGTCCAATCTCACAGTCGCCGTCACACGCGGAGCTGTCGAGGAAATCAACGTTCGCGAAGAGAACGAAAAGCTGAAGCAAGCGGGCAAGCCGGAAATTAAAATTTTGGCGCTCCCGACGGCCAATGACGCTGTTCTTGCAACCGAGCAGGGCCGTGCCGACGCATTCCTTCACTCTTCTCCAGGAGCCGCTTATCTGCAAGAGGAGAAACCGGGCGTATTCGAAATCGCCGGCTCGTTCGGTGCGGATACGAAGATCGGAATCGCTGTTCGCAAGGGCGACACGGAAACCAAGACCGCAATCGAAGCGGCGCTGAAGAAAGTCGTTGAGAACGGAACCTATAAGCAATTGATGGAGAAGTACCATCTGCCGGCTGAAATGAGCTATTTCAAGTAATATCCGTCACCTAAGATAATCATAGCCGTCAGATTCGCGTGAACGAATTTTTTTCACCGAATCTGACGGAAGCTGTAAAAAGGAGGTTTAAGAATGGGATTTTTGGAAGGCGTTTGGGCGTATCTCGGTTCCCGTGCTTTTCTGGATGGAGCCGTGAACACGATGAAGCTTACGCTGGTATCGCAGATTGTCGCCGTCCTTCTTGGGTTCATCATTGCGCTTGCCAAAATGTCAAAGTGGAAGCTTCTGCGGGGTTTGGCGGCTTCGTATATATGGATTTTTCGCGGGATTCCGGTGCTTGTGCAGCTGATCTTTGTGTACACGGCGCTGCCCCAGTTCGGGATCAGGCTGACTGGGTTCCAGTCGGCATTCGTCGCGCTCGCGCTTAATGAAGCGGCCTACATGGCCGAAATCGTTCGTTCCGGCCTCGCATCGGTCGGCAAAGGCCAGCATCGGGCGGCTAACGCCCTCGGAATGAACAGCTGGCAGCGGATGAGATACGTCGTGCTTCCCCAGGCGTTTCGCGTCATCGTCCCGCCGACGGCCAACCAGTTCATCGGCATGCTGAAGACCTCGGCGATGGCCTCAGTCGTAGGCTATACCGATCTGCTGCTGACCGCTCAGCAGACCGCCAGCGCCAACTTTGATTACGTGGACACCCTGATCGCGGCCGTCATCTATTACCTTGCTTTTACGGCGTTGTTCACGCTTGTACAGTCTTACCTGGAGCGGCGGATGGATATTACCCGTTCGCGGACCCGCAAGCCCCTGCTGTCCTCGCTGGTTAACCGCGGGAAGTCAATCCTATAGCTTGAAAAACGGAAAGGAGGCTGAACATTGTGCTGCAAGTTAAACAGGTGTCCAAGCAATACCATAGCGAGCCGATCTTGAAGGAGGTCTCCCTCGATATCCATGAGGGTGAGCGAGTGGTTATTATCGGACCTTCCGGCTCCGGCAAGTCTACGCTGCTGAGATGCATGGCGGGGCTTGAGTCCATTGAAGGGGGACAGATCCTGTACAACGGGCAGGACGTTAACGGATCGCGGCATGCGCGGGCGGAGATCGGTATGGTGTTTCAATCATTCGATCTGTTCCAGCACCTGAACGCGATCCAGAATATTATGCTGGCTCCGAAAGTGGTGCGCAGGGAAAAAGAGCAGGAGGTCCGGGCGCGCGCGGTTCAATTGCTGGAACGGGTACGTCTGAAAGACCGGGCGGAGCACTACCCGGAGCAGCTCTCCGGAGGGCAGCAGCAGCGCATCGCCATTGCGAGGGCGCTGGCCATGAATCCGAAGCTGATGCTGTTCGACGAGCCGACCTCGGCGCTTGATCCCGAGATGACGGCGGAGGTCCTGGACGTGATCTCGGATCTCGCCAGAGACGGGATGACCGTCGTCATCGTTACGCATGAAATGGAATTCGCCCGCCGGGTAGGCGACCGCATCATCTTTATGGATCAGGGAAAGGTTGTCGAAGACCTGCCTTCATCGAAGATGGAGGAAGCTGGCAAGCATCCCCGCCTGGCGCAGTTCCTTAACCAGATTACGCAGTACTGACGGGACAAAGGCTGTGCAGCAGTAGTTTGAACTAAGGAATTCACGCTAAAAGGGGGAAGACGCTTGGCAACCGTTAAACTGGCGCTGGTGCAGTTCGAAAGCGCGCTGATGGATGTTGCCGCGAATGTCCGGAAAGGTCTGGAGTTCGTTGAACAGGCCTCGCGGCAGGGCGCCGATCTGATCGTGTTCCCGGAGCTGTTCGTCACCGGGTACGATACCGACGTCATCGGCGGCCGTTATCATGAGCTGGCCGAGGATACCGGCGGTTCAACCGTTCGGGCATTCAGGGAAGCCGCACGGGCGCATAACATTAACATCGTGCTTGGGATGGCCCTGAAGCTGGACGAAGGCGGGATCGCCAATGGTGCCGTTATTATTGACCGAAGCGGAGCCGTCGCGGGAACGTACAGCAAAGTTCATCTCTGGGAGGACGAGCGAAAATATTTTGAGCCCGGAGACGTCTGTTCACCGTATGAGCTCGACTTCGGCAAGCTCGGCGTCCTCATTTGTTACGATGCGGGGTTCCCGGAGGCGGCGCGAACCCTTGCCCTGCAAGGGGTGAAGCTGATCGTGACTCCATCCGCTTTTTCAATCGAAGACAAGCACAGATGGGATATTTATTTTCCGGCAAGAGCGCTTGAAAATACCTGCTTTGTGGCAGGCATTAACGGCGTGGGCGGCGGTCTGCGGCTGTTCGGCAACAATAAGCTGGCGAATCCGAAGGGCGAGCTCATCGTCAGCGGCCATTTGAATGAAGAAAACATGCAGGTGCTGGAGATCGATCTGGATGAAGCGGACGAATGCTCCAAGCTCACACCCTATTTAAGAGATTTAAGAATGGATACTTACGGCTATCAGGCTTGAAAACGACGAGTTCAGGGAAAGGGGTAGACACTATTGAGCGCCACATCATTGGTATTTTCCAGGGATGAATTTGATTCCCGCCTTCAAAATGTACAACGCGAGCTTGGACTCAAGGGGCTCAGCGGAATGCTGATTCACACCCCTGAAAATATTTTTTATCTGACCGGCTATCAGAGCCCGGGCTATTATATGTACCAATGCCTGGTCGTGCCGGCTTTCGGCGACCCGGTGCTTGTGCTCCGGCGAGGCGAGCTATCCAATGTTCAAACCTACAGCTGGCTGCCTGAAAGTCAGGTCAGAACCTATGACGATACGAATGATCCGGTCGCCCTGACTGCCGATACGGTCAGAGAGATCGGCATCGCTCCCGGTGCGATCGGCCTGGAGACGGGCTCCTGGTTCCTGCCTGTCCGTAATTACCAGAAGTTTGAGAAAATGCTTGGCGATTTCCGGCTCATGGATGCCCAAGGGACGGTTGAAGCATTCCGGGTCATCAAATCTCCGGCGGAAATTGCATACATCCGCGAAGCTTGCGCCGTGGCCGACAGCTCGATGCAGGCGGGGCTTGACGCGATCCGGGCGGGAGTGAATGAGGATGAGGCCGCCGCAGCGATGTTCTCCGCCATGATTTTGGCCGGGGGCGAGTATTTGGGGATGGAGCCGTTTATTTCCTCCGGCTACCGTTCGGGCAACATGCATGCCGCATGGGGGCATAAGGTCATTGGCGACGGTGAGACGCTTCTGCTGGAAGTGGCAGGGGCTCGCAACCGGTACCACGGGGCGCTGATGCGGGCTGCCTATACCGGTACGCCAACCGACGAAATCAAACGGGTGACCGAGGTGTGCATCGCTTCCTTGAACGCCGCGCTCGAAGTCATCCGTCCGGGCGTTACCGCCGGAGAGGTGGACGAAGCCTGCCGGGGAACGATCGAACGTGCAGGATTGTACGAGCAGTTCCGCAAACGGACCGGCTACTCGATCGGCGTCGCTTTTGCGCCGGACTGGGGCGAAGGCCATATTATGAGCCTTCAGCGGGACGATGAGCGCGTACTGCTGCCGGGCATGGTGTTCCACATCCCGCCGGCGCTTCGCGTTCCGAACCGCTACGGCGTCGGATTCAGCGAGACGATCCTGGTGACGGAAACCGGTTGCGAAGTGCTGACTAAGCTGCCGCGCGAGCTGACCCTGGCGAAGGGGGTTAACGCATGAGCGGACAATTCGCAGGGAAGACCGCGCTGGTAGCGGCGGCAAGCAAGGGGCTCGGCCGCGCCGTGGCGTTCGAGCTGGCGCGAGGCGGGGCAAAGGTCGCGCTGTTCAGCCGAAATGGCGCGGAGGCCAAGGACGTGGCTGCGGAAATTACCGCCGAAACGGGAATGCCCGCGCTCGGCCTTCAGGCCGACGTCTGCTCCGCATCGGACCTGTCCCGCTGCGTGGAAGAAACGGTCCGTGAATTTGGCGGGCTGCAAATTCTGGTTACTAACGCAGGCGGTCCTCCCGCCGGGAACTTCGAGTCGCTCAAAGAGGAAGACTGGAAGTACGCCTATGAGCTTAACGTGCTAAGCGTGGTTCGTCTTGTCCAGGGTGCGCTTCCGCATCTGAAGGAGCAGGGCGGCGCCATCGTCAATCTGGCTTCGTCCTCGGTCAAGCAGCCCATCCCCGGGCTGACGCTCTCCAACGTGATGCGGACCGGCGTGGCCGGACTCGGTAAGACGCTGGCGGAGGAGCTTGCCCCGTACGGTATCCGGGTCAACACGGTGGCTCCGGGCCGGATCGACACGGACCGGGTCCGTTCCCTGGACCGGATTCGGGCGGACAAGGCCGGGGTTACCCCGGAAGCGATCAAGGCGCAGAGTGAGAAGCAGATTCCGCTCGGGCGTTACGGGCAGCCGGATGAATTCGCCCGTGTGGTGGCGTTCCTCTGTTCGGACGGAGCGAGCTATGTAACGGGCCAGACGCTGCTGGTCGACGGCGGGATGGTGAAATCGCTATGAGCGAGGATCTTCGCACGGCAGCACCGGTGATCCGCCCCGAGCGAACGGTTGAGATACTGGCCGATCTGATCCGCTTTCAGAGCGTGAACCCTAGCGGTACGGAGGAAGAAGCGGCGGCTTATGTCGCCCAAGTTATGCGGGAAGCGGGCTGTGAAGTCGAGCTTCAGGAGATCGAGCCGGGACGGCCGAATGTGATCGCGCGCCTGAAGGGCACGGGCGGCGGGAAGACGATTATTCTGAATACGCATATGGATGTTGTTCCGGCCGGCGAGGGCTGGAGCTCCGATCCGTTCACCATGCTCCGCAAGGGTGACCGGGTCTACGGCCGGGGCGTTATGGATGCGAAGGGGCCTTTGGCCGCCATGATGGCCGCCATCGAAGCGATTGCCGCATCCGGCATTCAGCTTCCGGGGGACATCGTACTCGCGGCAGTCGTGGATGAAGAAGCCGCGAGCCTCGGAGCCCGCAGGCTCCCGGACGAGCTGCATGGCGATCTGGCGGTGATCGGCGAGGCGACCGACGGCAGCCTGGCGATCGCGCACCGGGGCAGCATTCGCCCCGTGCTCGTCGCCAAAGGGGTCTCGGCTCATTCATCAACGCCTCATCTTGGCGTCAATGCCGTGTCCTTGATGGCGCGTACGCTGGTAGCGCTTGAAGACTTCGCCGAGCAGGAGCTGACGAAGCGGATTCATCCGTTGACGGGGCAGTCGACCCTGTCCGTCACGGTTATTAACGGGGGGATCAAGGAGTCGATGATCCCGGACCGCTGCGAGGCGCTGATCGACCGCCGGCTTATTCCCGGCGAAGCGGAGGATGCCGCTCTGCGGGAGATTGAGCAGATCATTGCCGGTCTGCCCGCACTGGACGGCAGGGTCGGCATCGACCGGCTCGTTCCGACGACCGGAGTGGCGTCGGAAACCCGTCCCGATCACCCGATGGTCGAGCTGGCTTCCGCCGCGATCGAACGGGTCTACGGACGTAAGCCGGAGCTTACGGGCCTTACGGCCAATTGCGATATGACCCATTTTGTCAAACGGGGAATTCCGTCCGTCATCTACGGGCCGGGCGATTTCAGCGTGGCTCATAAAATCGACGAGTGGGTGACCTTATCAGAACTGGAGAATGCAACACGGGTCTACGCTTCCATTGCGGTGGAAGTCGCTGGCTCGTATAGATAAATAGAAGAGGTGATGGACGTTGTTGAACCAACATGTTCAGTTGGCGGATTGGGTGGAGCGCGTCCAGCCGTCCCCGACTGCAATGCTGGAGTCCACGGTGGCACAGTATCAGCGGGAAGGCCGAACCGTGTACCGCTTGGGCCTCGGGCAGCCGGACTTTCCAACGCCCGACCGGGCCAAAGCGGCCGCGATTCAGGCGATTCAAGATAATTTTACGGGATACACCGATACGAGCGGCATCCTGCCGCTGCGGGAAGCGATATGCAGAGCGCTTCTCCGGGATATAGGGCTCAGCTACGAGCCCGGGGAGATTATAGTTACGGTAGGAGGCAAGCATGCGCTGTTCAACGCGATTTGCACGCTGTGCCGGCCGGGGGATGAGGTGCTGATCCCGGTTCCGTATTGGGTGTCGTTCCCCGAGCAGGTTAAATTCGCCGGAGCCAAGCCGGTCTTCGTTCAGACCGGCGCTTCCTCCGGCTATAAAGTGACTCCGGAGACACTTGCGCCTTTGGTGAACGAGTCTACCCGTCTGCTGATTCTCAACCAGCCGAACAACCCTTCCGGCGCGGTATACAGCGCGGAGGAGCTGTCGAAGCTGGCCGAGTTCTGCCGGGAGCGGGATCTTTGGGTCATCAGCGACGAGGTGTATTCCGCGTTTGTGTTTAAGCCGGAAGGCTATACGAGCATCGCATCGTTTCCCGGCATGCGGGAGCGGACCGTCGTGATCAACGCGGTGTCTAAGTCATACGGGATGACCGGCTGGAGAATCGGTTATTCGGCCGCACCTGCGGCTGTTACCGGGGCGATGCTTCGTCTGCAGTCCCATACAACGAGCAACCCGTCATCTATTGCCCAGCAGGCGGCGCTGGCCGCGATTGACGGCCCTCAGGACGACCTTGAGGACATCCGAAATGAGTACGCGGCGCGCCGCGAGATTCTGGTCCAAGGGGTTCGGCGGATCAAGGGGCTGGAGTGCAGCGTTCCGGACGGCGCCTTCTATGTATGGGTGGACGCCTCCGCATGGAGAGGACAAGCCTTGGAGGGACGAACCATATCCACTGCCGACGATCTGGCGGATATCCTGCTGACGAAGGCTGGGGTCGCAGTGATGCCGGGAACCGGATTCGGCAGCCCGTATCATATCCGCCTGTCTTATGCCGTTTCCCGGGACGAGATGGAGAGCGGAATCAAGGCCATGGAGTCGCTTCTAGGGAGCAAATAAAGGAGGAAGTTATAAGACATGTCCACAACTGATTTGAAAGATAAGCTTAAAGGCATTTACGTGCTCGCCATCACTCCGATGACGGATACGCTCGCATTCGACCCGGCCGCGCTGCGCCGGAATATCGACCACTACATCACCTCGGGCGCTCACGGTGTTGTTGTCGGGGGCACCTACGCGGAGTATCCGAGCCTGACGATCGACGAACGGAAGCAGCTGTTCACCTCTGCTGCGGACGCGGTAGCCGGCCGGGTTCCGCTGCTGTGCTGCACGGCGGCCAGCGGGACTGACGAAGCCAGCGAGCTGGCGCATGCAGCCAAGCTGGCCGGAGCCGACGGCGTAATGGTAACGCCTCCGTATGTATCCGAGGTGCGGCCGCAGGATATTCTGTATCACTTCCAGCTGCTGAACGAAGCTGCGGAATTGCCGATCTTCATCTACAACAGCGCGAGCATCGGCGTCCATCTGTCACCGGAGGAAATCGCCGAGCTGGCCAAGCTGGACAACGTCGCGGGAGTCAAGCAGGGCGCCACGGACTTGCATGCGCTGGTCCGGACCGTCGCATACGCCGGTAAAGACATCTCGGTTATGTGCGGCTCGGACGGCCTCATCCTGGGCGGGCTGGCCTCCGGCTTGCCTGGCTGCACATCCACGAACGCTAACTTCATGACTTCCGAATTTGTCGCGCTCTACAACGAATTCCAGCAGGGCGAAAATGCCCGCGCCATTGAGCGTTACTACCGCTGGCAGCCGATCCGGGATCTGGCCCGCAAGTACGGACAGCCTGCGATGGTCAAGGCCGCGCTGGATATTATCGGCCTGCCTTCGGGACCGGTCCGGGCGCCTTTCCGTACGCTGGGGGAGGAAGCCAGAGCGGATATCGCACGCACCCTGCAGCAGACCGGCATCATAGCATAAGCACCGGCAAGCGAACCTCGCCGAAAGCCATTCGAGCTTTCGCGAGGTTTTTTTGAAATCGACGATATATTAGCGATTGTTTATATAAGTATATAGTTATATACTGATGAGGTGGAGGGAGATAAGAACATGAGCTTTGATCTGAAGGAGTTAGATGAAGTATCGCAGACGCTGAAGTTGTTGGGAGATAAGACAAGGCTGACGATCATGAAGCTGCTGGAGAACCAGGAACGCTGTGTATGCGAGCTCGTTGAGTTTTTTAAGACGAGTCAGCCGTCAATCAGCCAGCATTTGCGGAAGCTGAAGGATGCGGGGCTGGTTAAGGAGAACCGGAGAGGCCAGTGGATTTTTTATTCGGTCAATCCAAGCAGTGCTCAGTATGAGCTCATTCAAAAATTGATTGCCTTCGTTCCTTCACAAGATCATGCACTGGAAGAGCTAAGTAAGAAAGGCGTGATTTCATGTGAATAAATGGAGGTCGGCGGATTGGGGTCGGTACTGTTAGCGGGTTTCATTTTTGTTGTTACTTTAATCTTTGTCATTTGGCAGCCCCGAAATTTATCGATTGGATGGTCGGCCTGCGGAGGGGCATTGTTGGCGCTGGTTGCAGGCGTGGTGAGTTTTGATGATGTGCTGGACGTTACCCTGATTGTGTGGAATGCCACGTTAGCTTTTATTGCGATTATTCTCATTTCCTTAATTCTCGACAAAATCGGCTTTTTCGAATGGGCTGCCCTACATATGGCTAGATCCGCGCGCGGGAACGGAATCCGGATGTTCATCTATGTCACTATTCTTGGCGCGGTGGTGGCTGCCTTTTTTGCCAATGACGGTGCGGCGCTTATCCTGACTCCGATTGTCCTGGCTATGGTGCGTGCGCTCCATTTTGACGAGAAAAAGGTGTTTCCGTTCATCATCGCCAGCGGATTTATTGCCGATACAACCTCGCTGCCCCTTGTCGTCAGCAATCTGGTCAATATAGTATCTGCTGATTTCTTCGGAGTTACCTTTATGGAATACGCAGGGCATATGATTATGCCTACCCTGTTTTCATTGGCGGCCAGCATCTTGGTTCTGTACCTCTTTTTCCGCCAAAGCATCCCGGGACAGTTTGACGGCTCCCAGCTAAAAAATCCCGAAGACGCCATTAAGGACAAGAAGATGTTCAAGCTGTCCTGGATTGTCCTTGCGGTTCTGCTGGCCGGGTACTTTGTTAGTGAGTTCCTGAACATTCCCGTTTCCGTGATCGCCGGGATGATTGCAATTTTTTTCCTGCTTATGGCAAGAAGAAGTCCTTACGTACCTACAATGGAAGTGGTCAAAGGGGCGCCTTGGGCGATCGTGTTCTTTTCCATCGGGATGTATGTTGTGGTGTACGGGCTGCGAAATGCCGGTCTTACGGATGTCCTGGCTGATGTGATTCAAGGTGCTGCCGATCAAGGTCTATTCGTAGCAACGATGGGCATGGGTTTTACTGCGGCGATCATTTCATCGGTGATGAATAACATGCCTACGGTCATGATTGATGCGCTTGCCATTAATGCAACACACACGACAGGAATGATTAAAGATGCTTTAGTTTACGCAAATGTCATCGGTTCGGATTTGGGGCCGAAGATTACGCCGATCGGTTCGCTGGCTACCCTACTGTGGCTGCATGTGCTTTCGGCCAAAGGTGTGAAGATCTCTTGGGGGACGTACTTTAGAACAGGCATCATCCTGACTATTCCTACCCTGTTTATCACCCTTTTGGGTCTCTATTTAAGGTTAACCCTATTTTAAATTTAAAGGAGATAATTTCGGATGGACAAGAAAACCATTTACTTTTTGTGTACAGGGAACTCCTGTCGAAGCCAGATGGCGGAAGGCTGGGCAAAAAAATACCTCAGTGATGGCTGGAATATCTACAGCGCCGGTATTGAAGCGCATGGTCTAAACCCCAAGGCCGTACAAGCCATGAGTGAAGTGGGCATAGATATCTCGGGGCAGACCTCCGATATTATTGATCCTGAGCTGCTGAATAACGCCGATCTGGTCGTTACGTTATGCGGAGATGCTGCGGACAAATGCCCGGTTACGCCTCCGAAGGTGAAGCGTGAGCACTGGGGATTTGATGATCCGGCCAAGGCACAAGGAACGGAAGAAGAGAAATGGGCAGTGTTCCAGCGGGTCCGCGATCAGGTCGGAGCACGCATTAAACAATTCGCCGAAACCGGCGAATAATTCAGTCGGGGGAATCCCCGGCTTTTTTAAAAAAATAATTCTTGACTAAATGATCTGGAAAGGGTAAGATGGAATCAACAAGGAGGTGGTCAACAATAACCGCAGGAGGGAAACTTTAATACTTAATGGAAGATGTTATTTTTTTGAATATTACAGACTAAATAGTCTAAATTAAAAGGAGGAAAATAAAATGAACAACAACAAACTTACAGCAGGAGCTATTCGCGAGCGGGCACAAGAGACATTTCGGAATCACTTGAAATATTTGTCGGGTGGAGATATTGAAGCGTGGATCGGTCTTTGGCATGAAGATGGAATCCTGGAATTCCCTTACGGACCGGCAGGATTTCCTGAATACAAGCAAGGGAAAGCCGACATGTACGAATATATGCTGAACTTCCCGAAACACTTCGATGTGCAATTTACAGATCTGGAGTTCCATCCGGCTGTCGATCCCGAGCTTGTCATTGCAGAATTCAAATCCACTGGGAAGCATAGAGAGACGGGGAACCCTTACAATCAGACATACATCAGTGTGGTTGAAACTAAGGACGGCCTCATTACGCGCTATCGGGATTTCTGGAATCCGCTAGTAGCGATCGAATCGACTGGCAGCATGAATGAAGCCGTTCAATTCTCCGGGAATCAAAAGTAATATTGACTAAATAATCTGGAAAAGATAATATAAATGTCACAGGGAGGTGTACTCGTCAAAAATGGCAAGAAGTAAAGAATTCGATACAACGCTTGTTCTGCACAAGGCTATGGAGGTATTTGGGCATTACGGTTACGAAGGCACTTCGCTGCAAAATCTACTTGATGGGCTAGGCATAGCGCGACAAAGCCTGTACGATACCTACGGCACCAAGCGGGATCTCTTCATCAGGGCCGTCAAACATTATGTAAATGAGAAATCGGATGCGGTCATTTCGTATTTAGAGCGTTCAGACTCAGTTAAGAAAGCGATTGCCGATATTTTTCATGAAATTGTGAATGTTCTGAAGGATGATCTGCGCCGTAAGGAATGCTTCATTATGCACAGCGCCATTGATCAGGTTCCTCATGATCCGGAAATCGCAGCGTTTTTTGAACGGGATATGACGCGTTTGATTCAAGCCTTTTATGAAGCGCTGGTTCGCGCACGAAATCAAGGTGAACTGAGTGGAGACCGTGATTTGCTTGCTCTTGCACGGTATTTGTACCATGAAAGATATTCGCTGACCCAAGTGGCTAAATTAACCACGGACCCTAAAGTTTTGGAAGATATTGCTGCCGTTACTCTTTCTAAGCTGGACAATTAATGGAGCGTAAAAAAGACGCTTCAGTATATTTTCGGATTTTTAGATCGAATGGTCTGAAATGTGATAGGCTCTTATGCGAGTGGAATTCGGGGGTAGAGTCAATTTGTTGCCCCTATTCCCCCTCCATTAAAATAGGAAGAAATTTTTTATCTATATTTTAGACTGAAAAGTCTGATAAAGAAAAGGAGCGGATTATTATGAATTCGACTAGACACAAAGGATTGGCATTGACGATCCTTGCTTTATCCCAATTAATTTTGGCGCTGGATTACACGATTATCTTCGTGGCACTGCCTTCCCTTGCAGCAGACTTGGGCTTTGGTGCGAACCAGCTTCAATGGGTTATCAGCGCGTTCTCCCTGGCCTTTGGAGGATTCCTGCTTATCGGTGGAAGATTGTCCGATTTGCTGGGCAGACGGCGGATGTTCATCATTGCCATGGGGCTCTTCGGTTTAGGTTCTCTGCTTGGCGGTATCGCAGACTCTCAGCTGTTCCTCATTATTGCAAGGGGACTCCAAGGTCTAGGCGGAGCGCTGCTGTCACCGGCTACACTGTCACTGATCATGTCCAATTTTGAAGAAGGCCCGGAACGCAACCGTGCATTAGGCACTTGGGCGGCAATGGGTGGGGTGGGCATGTCCGTCGGGTTATTGCTTGGCGGTGTGTTAACAAGCTTTATTGGATGGGAAGCCACCTTTTTTGTCAATGTTCCAATAGCCGTCTTCGTTATTATCCTCGCTCCGATCACGCTTTTGGAGAGCAAGGCGGCATCGTCAAAACGCCATTTTGACGCAGCAGGCGCGATTTCCGTAACGGCGGGTATGATCTTGATTTAAATTATCTTATTCAAGCCCCGGTTGTAGGCTGGATTCATCCAACAGCAATTATTCCTGGCATTATCGGTGTTATTCTGCTCCTGTTGTTCGTAGTCATTGAAAATCGCACAAAAGATCCTTTGATCCCCTTTAGACTGTTTCGGATACGGAGTTTGACTGGGGCCGCGATTACCGCAGCATTGTTCTCCGCATCATTCGGAACGTTATACTACTTTCTCACACTCTACACGCAAGAGGTGCTGCATTACTCTGCCATTCAATCCGGATTAAGCTTCCTGCCGCTGACCATTAGCGCTTTTGTAGGGGCGAAGTTGATTAACAAAATGCTGGCAACCGTAGGTGCAGCCGGTACAATTGCAAGCGGAATGGGACTTGGCGCGATTGGTTTTATGCTGCTTACTCAGCTCTCCGAACGCGGGTCGGCATGGGGAATTATTCCAGGTACCGTTATCATGGGTATTGGTCAAGCCTTTATTTTTACAACGATGTTCATTGCGGCAAGCACGGGAATTGATATGAAAGAGCAGGGTGTTGCATCCGCAATCGTTTCTACCGGGCAGTAAATTGGCGGAGCGGTCGGATTGGCTGTTATCATGGCCATTATTTCCGCAACCCTCGGTTCTAACGCTTCTCTGGAAACGATGGAGCCCTCGGATTTAACCGGAGCGATTCGCATGGCATTCGTCATTGACGCGGTTATTGCGCTTCTGGGTATTCTCGTATCGTTCATAGCGTTTAAGCAAAAAAATGCCGCTGTTATGGAAGTGAAGTCGGCGCATGAGTAAAAGGGTGCTCAAATGACAACATGATTTCAATGATCACAAAGGGCCATGAATGTCTGCGCAAGTAGAGTTCAAGGCCTTTTTCGGCGCAAGCCGGCAAAGGAAAACTGATTGATGGCTATCGACTGGCCCGCCGTGTCCCTGTTCAACACTTGACTTAGATCTTGCTCTAGGGACTATAATTAAGGTAACGTACCTGAATCCAAGGTTCACCTAAAATAAGGCGGAGGTCAAACCTATGAGCCTCAACATACAATATACGATTGGCCAAGTGGCAGAGAAGTCCAATTTGTCGATCCACACCTTAAGATATTATGAAAAAGAGGGCATCCTGCCGTTCATCAAACGAAACGAAAGCGGCATCCGCATTTATGAAGATGAGCATATCGAGTGGCTTAAATTCATATGCTGCCTCCGCGATACGGGCATGTCCATATCACAGCTCAAGGAATTTGTTGAACTTACCGTACAGGGCGACGCAACTATTGAAGAGCGTATACAAATGCTTGAGCTGCAGAAGAAAACCGTTCAAGACCAGGTCAACACCTTGATGTCCTATATCGGGATGATTGACTTCAAGATCGATAGGTATTCCAAAGAAAAAGCCGGCATCAAGAGCACCGGACAACCAGAATAAAAATATATGCAAAAGGGACGAACCGAAGTGTTTCGGCTCATCCCTTTTTTTCTGCTGCTTAGTTCTGATTCGGGTAACGATCCTCGATATAAACGGCAGGGTTCCATAGAGGATACTCCGGCTGCAGACGGCTGGCTTGATCCAGGCGGGACAGCTCCTCCTCGTTCAAAACAATACCGGATGCTCCAAGATTGTCCCGAAGCTGGTCAGGCCGCTTGGCACCGACAATCACGCTCGTGACGGCCGGTTGATTCAGCAGCCAGGCCAGCGCGATACGGGCGACCGAAGTTTCCCGCGCCTTTGCGATTTCCTGCAAAATATCAATCAGGACATAACCCTTCTCCCGGTTAACCGGAGGGAAATCGAATTTGTTGCGCCGGTCATCCGCCCCGCCTTGATTGTCCCGCGTATACTTGCCCGACAGAAATCCGCCGGCCAAAGGACTCCATACGAGCAAGCCCATCTTCTGATCCTGAAGCACGGGGATGATATCCCGCTCAACGTCGCGTCCGGCAAGCGAATAATAAGATTGGGCCGTTTGGAAAGCATGCAGGCCCAGTTGACGGGAAATGCCGTTTGCCTTCATCATCTGCCAGCCCTGCAGGTTGGAGCAGCCGATATACCTTACTTTGCCGCTGCGAACGAGATCATCCAGCGCGCGCAAGGTCTCTTCCCAGTCCGTAAGCGGGTCGGGGCCATGAATCTGATAAAGGTCATGTAATCTGTTCCAAGACGCTTGAGGCTTTCTTCCGCTTGCTGGATAATATGACCTCTCGATAATCCTACCTGGTTCGGACCCGGTCCCATTCGGAATCTTACCTTGGTCGCGATCACCGCTTCATGCCGCTTGCCTTTAAGCGAACGTCCTAATATCTCTTCCGACTCACCTACGCCATATACATTAGCGGTATCAAAAAAATTAATGCCTGCTTCGAGCGCTTCGTTCACAAGCTGCCCTGCTGCTTGATCATCCAGGGCGCCCATTGCGGAGCTCATCGGATCTGTGCCGCCGAAGGTCATAGTACCGAGACAGAATTCCGACACCATCAGACCTGTACCGCCTAGCTGTTTGTATTTCATGCTTCATCTCTCCCTTGCTGGTTGATTATGTCCTAACAAAAATCATCATAATACCTAGAGTTTACCCTAGGTCAAGACTTGTATTTTGGCGATTATTCTTATTGGGAACAAAGTAGTATTTGGGAAAAATAGCATGGCAAAATTTTGTAGACTATTGTACAATTTTGGGGTAAATAAAACTTTTTGACTACATATAAAGCACTAGTTATAAAGAAACCAAGTGCTTGAACAAAGGCAAACCCGTTCGAAAGTTGGGGACGCAAAGCCACGGGCCTTCCGTCATGATCCAATCATGACCTGGCAGCCGGGTTGCTCAAGAGGCTTGGTTTTTTTGTTGTCATTAGTGGGGGGGATTGGTGTTTGTGAAGAGTGTTTTGAAAAAATGCGTTGCGGGATTACTGGTCACGGGATTAATGGCGGCAGGGACAGTATCATCGGGACATCGGGTATCCGCTGAGACGGTCTACACCTACAAGGATGAATTGTCCTCGTTCACTGTTGAGGGAAGCAATGTCCGAATATCGGGGACACATGTGGTTTGGCGGTCCAATGCCGCAAATTATGCCGGACAAATCTATTACGGTAACACGGATACCGGTCAAAAGCTAGAGGTAACGAGCCATGGCAAACCAACCGATACGCCTGTCGTCGGCGTGGGTGGAAAAGGAGAGCCGATCGTCGTATGGGCAGACAAAAGAGATCAAAACGGCGGCGCCGGCAATCTGAACTGGGATATCTACAGCTACAATGTCAAGACAAGAACCGAGTCCAAGCTAAATACGGATGTCGGCCAGCATCGCATACCTTCCATAGACGGCAATTATGTTGTCTGGCAGACAAATCCTCAACAGAACTACTGGTAATGACGCTACGGCATATTTTAATAAAGATGGTTCCTATGTAGTAGTTGATAATGGTACAGGTAAGGTAGTGCAAATCAGTAATAAGAATAATCCGAACTGGGCTCCAGATAAGTCGATTGTTGACCCATATATCCCAGGTAAGTAATGGAGGAGTAATATGGACGTATTAAATCAGCTAAAAAATGTTGGGCAAGGTACTATGCTTAATTATAATGGAGACACATATTTTTCTTTGGAGCGGTTGACGTTTTTGACAAATATTTTATCTAAAAATGAGCTAATCACTGAATTGGTAATTACTCCATATTATTTTTTCGACGACAGAATAATGGAGTTATATGATTATGCTCTTTCGATTAAGATAGTCGAGAGCATAGGTTCGAGAGAAGCTTTTTTGCTTGAGGAGACTGGAAAAAAGAGCATTGAAGAGATTGATTTAGAGGTAGTTGAGAAATTAGATAACACATACTTTGAAGTAGAACTAGGCGACCTGGAAACATTTCTTAATAGCCTTAGAAAATATTTGGGCTATATGAATGAACAAGAACCACATTTATTAACTCAAACAAGAAAAGAACTAAGCACTCATGGAATGAATAATGATGGTATTTTTTACAGACTAAATTAGATTAAGTACAACCTTGATTGGCTCTTGGCTCAGTGCCTTTCAAGGTTTTTTTCTTTTGGTGGGGGCTACCCAGTGACGAATGAACCCATCATTTAACCAATAACACATATAACCCATGTAAAACCTGTATGAAGATTTTGTAATTTCTGTTGTACGCACAACAATACTTGAATTTTATCCCCTAAATAATGCTATTCCGTTTCATCAAACAGGTCGATTATGGTCAGATACCACCATGATTGACCTGTTTTTTGTTATCTTCGTTTTCTCACAGGTTTTTGAAAATAATCGCAACTTTGTGAATACATATAATGCTACGATGATAACAACGGCTGGGAACCGACGCCTGGAGCTTAACCGGGCGTGCAGCCGAAGACGTTGTGGTACATTCAGGATGCGCTGGGCAGCACTCTTGGACTTGTGGAGAAGGACGGACGCGTATCCTCCCGCTACCACTACGACGAATTCGGCGTGCCACAAGACGCGAAGAAGTTCGATCTCAACTGGCCGGGGCCGGATAACTTGTTCGGTTACACGGGACTGGGTTATGATTTTACCAGCAGCAATACGTATGCCGGAGCACGATATTATAAGCCTGAGATCGGCAGGTTTGTAAGTGAGGATACGTATAAAGGGCAGATTGATGATCCGCAGACGTTGAATTTATATACGTATGTGGAGAATAATCCGTTGTTATATACTGATCCAAGTGGGCATACGAAGGAATGGGAGACCTATGAGGTCCACGAACTTAGAGGTTTACTGAATGATGTAAGGGCTAAAAATTACAGTAAATTTGATAAATATTTTCAGGCAGCCAAAGATGTCATATGGAATCGCTACAACTTTGCGTCTTTCATGACCACAAACCAGTACAATTACTTGTATGGTCTGTTAACGGGAACAAGTCCCTATAAGAATAGTGCCGGCAATGCAGATTGGGCGAGAGAACAGTTAATAAGTGCGTTTTATAAATCAAAAGAGGTTAAGTATATCGCATTACTTGCTCTAGGAATGAGGTCACTTAGTTGGCGGGAATCCAGGTGCCAGAAGTAGCTAAGGGGAAAGGTATACTTCTACTCAGCGCTCTCAAGGTAAGCCATATGAGAATCATACAACTGTACAGAAAACCAAAACGTTTAGAAGTTTGAAGGCCGCTTTATACCTAATTCCTCAGTGAATCTTTATGATGAGAACGGCACACTGATACAAAGAAGATATTACGACAAAAACGGGCGAGCAATAGAAGACATTGATTATGAACACTCAAATGGAGATAATAGCCATGCATTCCGACATAGACATACCTGGGATTGGAGTAGTGGTACTCCAGAGAGAAGCGCCCACTAATAAAACATCGATTATTCATGCTTGGAGGTTAGAGGGAAATTGCTTAGTATACATGACAATAAAATTGTATCCTATGAAGTTGATTTCCAAAAGTCTAGAATTACATTGCACACGATAGATGGTAAAAGAGATTTAGTTATCACCAAAATCGAGTTTAATGATGTCCTGGCTCATGTGTTTGAAACACAGCTACGGGGAAGTATTATTCTTGACATTAGCACATTAGATGTAAGCCTATTTCTTAAACATAACAAGGAACTGTTGGAGAAAGAGAAGGATTATGCATGGCCAATGTATTATGAAAAAATAGAGGATCTGCTTGAACATTTACAAAATGAAAAGTATAACTATTATGTGATTTCAGCTTCATATGGTCTTAATGGGTGGGTAATTGCTAAAGAATATAAAGTTTATAATTAATCTAATGGATCAAGCTTTGTACTTAGATCATCCTAGCCTTCAGAGAATCTCTAAGAATGAGTTTGATCGAGTATGGAATATCGTTAATAATAATCAGTTGCCTGAATGGATAAAACTCAAAGAGGTTCTTCCTCTTGGAACAAAAATAGATGGATATATAGAAGTTTTTTATCCGCAGGGTGTTATAGTGAGTATTCCCGGTTATGAGGCTTTAGGTGTAGCCAATTTTGAAGAATGTGCTGCAAACTCACAGAAACGCAATATGCATAAGGATTTAATAATCAAAGCCGAAGTCATAGGATACGATAAGGTGAATTATTGGGTAATACTTGGAAATCCAGAAGTTTTAGATAAAGAATATCTATTTTGAAAGGAATCAAAATGACACCATCCAAAACAGTTCTGGTCGTTGGCGTATCCATCCTGCGGGACGGTAAGGTGCTGATGATCAAGGAGAATAAACCATCCGTCCGGGATACGTGGAATTTCCCATCCGGCCGGATCGAACCGGGAGAAGATATACCGGAGGCCGCGCGCCGTGAGGTCCAAGAGGAAACCGGATATGAGGTCAGGCTTACAGCGGCGACGGGCGTCTATAATTTTGTCAGCAGCATGGGCGATCAGGTTATTTTGTTTCATTTTTCCGGGGAAATTGTCGGAGGCGCTCTTCAACTAGAAGAGAACATCATTGTAGACAGCCGATGGGTGAGCGTACCTGAATTATTGGACTGGGACCCGAAAGAAATACGTGAGGCCGGAGTTATCGCACAAATTACAAACAACCTCATTGCCGGCATAGCGTATCCGATGGCTGTATTTCATCCGCAGCTGCCGCCCTGCATGCGCAATGTCACATCATCATTTTCAGAAATACGATAAAATTTTCATAAAAATTGATGGTTTTTGATGGAAACCTCAATAGTAAAGTTATATAAGGAGGCATCTTGATGATTAATCAACAGACGCTTGAAAGCTATTATGAGAAAAAGGGCAGACTGCAGCAGAATTTTCTGACAAAACAATTTCAGGCGGATCTCCCTAAGTTTTCGGCACATGAGGAGGCAGCCGGCTGGTTCAAAGAGCTGTTCGGAGATGACTTCATCTTTGTAGAGAAGACGAAAGCGGCAAATGAAACAGAATTCTACTACCTGTACGACATTATTCATGACCGCGAGAGATGGGAACGCAGAGAAAGAGATATTAAGGAGAAGGGCTTTGCGAACGGTTTGGGCATGCTGCTGTGCGCCCAGCGGGTCGATATTTACGAGGACGGTTCGGTAGAGCTGGCTTTTTAAAAAGATATAAAGATATAATGGAACAAAGGTTCATGACAAACAACCGGTCAATGCGCAGGCAGAGTGCATGGCTGGTTTTTGTTTTCCTGTCAGTGATGATAAAGTACTAGAAGAAGCTAGGGGTTATGGGTATGAAACTACTGAAATACGTTTCGATTTTCCTTATCCTTCTCATTTCGTCCGGATGCGGCAACGGTACCACTTCAGCGTCGAAGCAGGGTCCAAACGGGACGGCGGCTCCAAATACAATCGAATCGGCAGCTCCGGCAGCAATCCCATCGGTGGCTCCAACGGCTATCCCATCGGCAGCACCGACGGCAGTCGGAACGGCAGCTCCTACGGCAGTCCCGTCGGCGGTCCCGACGAAAGCTCCATCAGCGGCTGGGGAGAGTGAGGAGTTTTGGGCGAAACTGGATAAAGAGCTCGAAAGTGAAGATTACAGCTCCATTGCGGCGGAATTTGAGAAAGTCCCCAATCCAAGCGAGGACCTGACCGCCATGTATAACTTTGCCATGTACAATATTTACGGGCAGGACGGGGACGATAAGAAGTCACTCGAATCTTTATACAAAATTCCGGCGGACTACCAGGGCAGACATGCGGATCTCGTATCCTATTGGAAGTTCGTTCATGAATCGTACGCTGAAGGCAAGACGGAGAACATTACGTTTGACGAGTATAAGCAGAAGTATTATAAACCCGGCAAAAGCGCATTCTAGCACAAAAAAGGTGCAGACTATCGGCGCGCCATTAGCGGGCAAAGAGAAACGGATGCCACCCTTCTAAGGAGCGGGCAGCCGTTTCTTTTTGTTTGGGTTTAAGCTTTCGGAACTGCCAGAAGATGTTCCAGGAATGGAAGAATAAAAAGATGGATATTTTTGAAGTTCAGGAGAGGTTGAACGAAAATATCCTGCCGGAAGGCAAGTTGACTTTCACTGTCTTCTTGCGATACCATATGCATGAGCATGCATTTTACATAATAAGGAGGGATTCCATTGACCGATTTATTTTCTCCGTACAAACTTAAAGGATTGGAACTCAAGAACCGGATTGTCCTGCCTCCGATGTGCCAGTATTCGGTAACGAAAAAAGATGGCATAGCAGGCGAGTGGCATCATACCCACTATGTCAGCCGGGCGGTTGGCGGGACTGGATTAATTATTATCGAAATGACTGATGTCGAGCCGGACGGCCGGATTACCGATTATGATCTAGGGCTGTGGTCTGACGAACAAATTCCGGCACTGGCCCGCATTGTGGAGGACAGCCACCGTTATGGCGCGAAGGTCGGCATCCAAATCGCGCACGCCGGCCGTAAAGCCCAAGATGCGCCGATTCCTGTCTCCTCATCGCCGGTTCCGTTCAACGAGCAGTCAAAGACGCCGCGCGAGCTGTCGACCGATGAAGTGAAAGAGATGGTGGAGAAGTTCCGGCTGGCGGCGCGCCGGGCGATTCAGGCGGGATTTGACACCATTGAGCTGCATGGCGCTCACGGGTATTTGATCCACCAGTTCACCTCGCCGCTTACCAACCGGAGAAGTGACGAGTATGGGAAGGATCTGACGAAGTTCGGCTGTGAAGTGATCGCTGCGGTTAAGGGCGAAATGCCGGAAGACATGCCGCTTATTCTGCGTATTTCCGCTCAGGAGTACGTTGAAGGCGGTTATGGCATCGAGGATAGCTTGAAATTCAGCAAGGTATTTAAGGAAGCCGGCGTAGACATGTTCCATATCAGCGCCGGAGGCGAAGGCCCGATCGCTGCGGACGGACGCCCGGGTACGCATGCCGCATACCAGGTTCCGCTTGCGAGAGCCATCAAAGAGGGGCTGAACGTTCCGGTCATCGCGGTTGGCCGTCTGGATGATTCTGCGCTTGCCAATGCTGTTATCGGCAACGAGGAAGCCGATCTGGTTGCCGTGGGACGCGGCATGCTGAAGAACCCTTATTGGGCGCTAACGGCAGCTGTCGAGCTGCATAAAGAGACGGTAATTCCAAAACAATATGAGCGCGGCTTTGCCTTGTCTAGATAAGATCGGCTACGCCGTTCCGTTAAGCCGGTAAGAAACCGAAAACCCCGTTTCAAGACGAGCGTCTTGGAACGGGGTTATTTTGTGTAATGTATGGGTCTAGTTGACGAAGCTGTTGGCGATGACGTTCTCTACGCCCTTCATCTGATGCAGCAGATCAGCCAGACGGGGCTTGATGCTGCCGACCATGCCGATAAGCGTCCGGTGGGTTTCACGCTGCGTATAGACCTTCAGACCCTCACTTTCAAGAATATTAATAATGGCCTGAAGTTCTTCCTGCTGGCTGGATGCAACGATCATCATAACTGAAACCTCCCTTTCCCGGATTTGATAAAACCATTTTCTTTGTCGCTTTTAAGCTTTTATGCTTTTGTGCTTTTAGGTGATAAAGCAACTTTAATCGATCTTATAAATTTAGTCAATAGATTTTTCGATTACTTTCTATGGATGGATAAAAAAAGCCTGAACGCTTCCTGACAGAAACGTTCAGGCGTGTTCAGACTGATGAGTGCGGTGTCTCAAATACCGGGTGCAGCCCGGCGCTGGGACATGATTCACTTTCCTGCGGCTAAGAAAGCCTATCGTGATAAATAATCGGCGATGCCGTCCGCGATTGCCTGAGCTGCTTTCCTCTGGTACGAAGCTCTGCGGACGATGGACTCGTCGTCTG
Organism: Paenibacillus zanthoxyli JH29; assembly: GCF_000520715.1. Taxonomy (GTDB): domain Bacteria; phylum Bacillota; class Bacilli; order Paenibacillales; family Paenibacillaceae; genus Paenibacillus_AQ; species Paenibacillus_AQ zanthoxyli. Next base: position 519 of record NZ_ASSD01000514.1, on the reverse strand, counting down.
GGTTGGTCAGAAACCCTAGTTCGACCAAGGCCGCCGGCGTTGTATTGGTTCTCAGAATATGGTAATCGCCGAAGGAAACCCCGTTGCTTTTAAGGGCGATGCCCTCGCCAAGCCGGTTCTCAATGGCGCGGGCCAGCTTCAGGTCATCGGACTCCGAATAAAAAAATGTCAGCGTCCCCGATATTTTTTTCGGTGAGGAATTGAAATGAATGCTGATAAAAGCGTCCGCAGAAACCGACTGGGCGAGCCCTGACCGGGCAGACAGCGAAGGCCGCTCATCGTCCCGTGTCCGCGTCATGGTCACCCGTGCGCCTGCGGCTTCCAAATCATCGCGCAGGTACAGCGCCGTCTGCAGATTCAGGTCTTTTTCCATCGTGCCGTAGGTTGTGCCGATCATCCCGGGATCGTCTCCGCCATGGCCGGGATCGACGACAATCCGCTTGCCGCGAAGACTTGCTGATGCGTGTCTGCTGGCGGCGGTGCTGCTGCTTGTCCGGTTTATGCCGGCAGCGGAGGCGG
>NZ_ASSD01000513.1 GCF_000520715.1 Paenibacillus zanthoxyli JH29 | reverse complement strand
GAGAAGAAGACCTTTGTATGTCTCTACAACAGACGTCAAATCCTTATCATTATGTCGCTAATGATGGGCATTTTATATGCTTTCGTTCCTGTTGTATTATCCGTTCTATTTTCTAAAAAATTCAAAAGGATTTTTATATAAAATAGAAACGATAAGATTGGTTCCAGTACATTTAGATTTTAAAGAGGTGAAAAATGTCAGCTATTGATTTAATTATTTTAGGGATTTTAAAACATGACCCGCAGGGCGCATAGATATACAAAAGGCCGTGGAATAAGTTTTGAAGTGAAAATGGAGTAAAAATCCGGCTGAAAAAGTGCAATATTTGCGAAGATCGAATTGCCGGTAAAGTGAGACAATCAAAAGCTCGTATGCTTGACTAACCCTTTTAGTCGGTATACGGACTTTTTTTATTAGAAATAAAGGCTCAAAACCGAAATTAGTGGTTGAAAAATAAA
>NZ_ASSD01000512.1 GCF_000520715.1 Paenibacillus zanthoxyli JH29 | reverse complement strand
CGCCCGCCGGTCTATCGCCGCTTGCCGCCTCACTGCCTGGCGGACTGGATGAGATGATTGGCGGAGGCGGACGCTCTTTAAGCGGCGGACAGGAGCAGCGGGTCGCGCTGGCGCGGGCGCTGCTGAGCAGCCGTCCGATTATGCTGCTGGATGAACCGACGGCGCATCTGGATATCGAGACGGAATATGAGTTGAAGGAAACGATGCTGCCGCTGTTTGAGGGCAAGCTCGTCTTCCTGGCTACGCACCGTCTTCACTGGATGGCGGACATGGACCGCATTATTGTCATGAAGCAGGGCAGGGTTGCCGAAGTGGGCACCCATCAGGAGCTTCTTGAACGCAAAGGAACCTATTACGAGCTTGTAGAAGCGCAACTGGAGGGGATTCATTGAAACGGGAAGGCTGGTTTGCTCCATACGTGTCGTCCTATTTCTGGCGTTTCCTGCTAATTGTCCTGCTGGGCGCGCTGACCGTATTCTCGGCTTCATCCCTGATGTATACGTCCGGCTTTCTAATTTCCAAAGCATCCATCCCACCGGAGAACATCCTCATGATCTATGTCCCGATTGTCGGCGTTCGCGCGTTCGGCACAAGCCGGGCGGTCATTCATTATGTGGAGCGGCTGGTCGGGCATGATACGATTCTGCGGATTTTGTCTAAAATGCGCCAGCGGCTGTACCGGATTCTGGAGCCGCAGGCATTATTCCTGTCCTCGCGCTTCCGTACGGGCGATATTCTCGGCATGCTGGCCGATGACATTGAGTATTTGCAAAATGTCTACCTGCGCACCGTATTCCCCGCCGTTATTTCCCTGATTATCTACGCTGCGGCAGTCATTGCCATCGGGACGTTCGATGTGCGATTCGCGGCGCTGGTCGGCCTGTATATTCTGGTGCTGGTTGCGGTGCTGCCGCTTATTTCGCTGCTCGTGACGCAAAAACGTCAGCGCGAAGTCAAGCAGGCACGCAACCGGCTGTACCAGAAGCTAACCGACGCCGTGCTCGGCATGAGCGACTGGATGATCAGCGGACGGCAGGGACAGTTTGTTGAAACCTACGAGGCGGATGAGCGGGCGGTCGCCCGGACGGATGCCGGGCTGCGGCGGTGGGCGCGAATCCGCATGTTCCTGGGTCAGTCGGTGGTCGGCCTGGGTGTCTTGTCCATGATCTGGTGGGCCGGCGGCGAGTTTGCGAAGGGAGTGATTCCTGGCACGCTGATCGCCGCCTTCGCGCTGGTGGTCTTTCCGGTCGCGGATGCTTTCCTGCCAGTATCGGAGGCCATCGAGAAAATACCGCAGTACCGCAATTCGTTGGAACGGCTTGGGGGAGTGGAGGAAAGGCCGCCGGGGTTGGCGGCGGGTGATGCGTCAGTCGGTGGCGATTCCGGCCATGCCGATTGGCATCCGTCTGCCGCCGGTGGCCTGGACGTAAATTCGGCGCATCTGGGCAAAGGGAGAGCCGTTTCAAGTGAGCCGATCGGTTCAGCAGCTGCAGGTTTGCGGGGCAGCGATACGGGCTACTCCGCTAATGGCGCCGTACCCGGTCTGCCGGATGCAGCGGCCCCCTCTAGTAGGTTGGCGGATATCTCGATTCGCGATGCGGGCTACCGCTACGGCAAGGACGGGGAATGGTCGGTCCGGGACTTGACGCTGGACATCCCCCAAGGCAAGAAAATCGCCATTATTGGCCGCAGCGGCGCAGGCAAATCGACGCTGCTGAAGATGATTCAGGGAGGGCTCGCTCCAACCGCAGGGTTAGTTACGATTAATGGACGTGCCGCCGCTTCTTACGGAGACCGGATTCCATCGATTATCTCCGTGCTGAACCAGCGTCCGCATCTGTTCGATACAACGGTAGCGAACAATATCCGGCTTGGCGACCCGGACGCTTCGGAGGAGCAAATCGCGCAGGCGGGCGCTATGGCGAAGCTGGGCGACATGATCGACTTGCTTCCCGCAGGCTACGACACGCGGGTACGTGAGGCAGGCCAGCGCTTCTCCGGCGGTGAACGCCAGCGGATCGCCCTGGCGCGCATCCTGCTGCAGAACACGCCGGTCGTTCTGCTCGACGAGCCGACGGTGGGTCTCGATCCGCGCACGGAGCGGGAGCTGCTGTCGACGATTTTTGCCGCAATGGAGGGCAAGACGCTGATCTGGGTAACGCATCATCTCGTCGGCGCGGAGCGGATGGACGAAGTGATTTTTATGGAGAACGGCAGAGTTGAAATGCGCGGCACCCACGCCGAGCTAATGGCTTCCGAGCCCCGTTACCGCAGATTGTATGAGCTGGATCGGCCAGGGTATGCGGCGCAGCGCGCCACTTCGGCGAATTGAGCGAAACGCAGCATTTTTATAGTGCAAGGCCAATCATTGACCCGTAAAGGCAAGGCTGCGTCAGGCGGCCGCTTTTGCGGGTGATTTGGATTCCTTTTTCGGCGAAATTGTGGTAGAACAGTAAGAGGAGTAATACGCTTAAAGAGGCAAAGGGAAAGGGATGCTTGCAGGAAATGTATGTAGTGTGCAAAGAACATCTAGAGCTGGCCATCGATATGTTTGTCGACGAATACGAGGATGCGCCCGACATCGTGGATCTGAAAGATACGGAATTCTCGGACTGGGACCCGCCAGCTAAATGCGCGGAATGCGAGAAGAACGCGGAGTTTTTGGTGGTGTAAAATATCGGGTCATATAAATAAAAAGGAGAGATAATGACGGCTTCTCGCCGTCTTTTTTCGTTGGAAGCACTTAGCGGGTTGGACAATCCGCAGAAGGGGATAACCGCATGAATTTGAGCATGAATTGGATTACACTCCGGGTGCGCGATCTGGAGGCGTCCCTGTACTTCTATCACGGGATTCTCAAACTGCCGGTTCAGCGCAGATTCGAGAGCAGAGGCAGGCAGATCGCCATGCTGGGGACGGATGGGCAGCCGAAGGTTGAACTGATTCAGGGAAGCGAGCCGGTGTTGAAGGCGGAATGCGGTGTGTCTATTGGTTTTGAGGTGGAATCCCTGGATGAGACGATGGAATATTTGAAGAACTTGGGCATTCCGGTTGCCCGCGGGCCGGTCGCACCCAATCCCCGCCTGCGATTCTTTTATATCCTGGACCCGGACGGCTTTGAGGTGCAGCTAGCGGAGCATAGCGATAAGGGTCAGCCTTAGCTTACAAAAAAGAGAAATGTACAACCCGCCTGGCCTCCCTTAAAATGGAAGGATGGTGCAAGTCATATCCGCTCGGTGTGACCGACCCGGACTACTGCGTGCTGAAATTTACGACGAGAATGGGCGGTACTACAGCCATTTTCATTCGGACAATTTTGAAGTGCCCTTGACGCGGTAACTCATACACTGAAGGAGGTAGGCTGGAAAAAATGAAGCATCTTTTACTGAATTATATGGCCCGGCTGACCTCCTTGAGCGAAGCAGAGCAGCACGCGATTCTGGATGAAATTCGGGTAGAAGAATACAGGAAGGGAACCGTTCTGCTCAGGCAGGGGGAGATTCCTGGCAAATGTTATTTTGTCCTGAAGGGGTGCGTACGACAGCATGCGGTGGATGAGACGGGCCGGGAAATGACCTCGAATTTTTATACCGAGGAGCAGGCGATCGCGATCTTCAATGTGCATAAACCGGATAAATCGTCCGATTATACCCTGACCTGTCTGGAAGATTGCGTATTAGTCATCGGTCCGCTGGATACCGAAAAAGAGATGTACGCCAAATACACGCAGCTGGAGTCCATGACGCGCCGGATGATCGAGGAGAGCTTCGGTCAGGTTCAGGAGGAGTTCGCCGCTTTTATCGCTTCTTCCCCCGAAGAGCGTTATAAGACCCTGCTTCTTCGAAGACCCGGACTTATCGACCGTGTCCCTCAGCATCAGCTGGCGAGCTATCTCGGCATGACGCCGGAGTCGCTGAGCCGGATCAAGAAGCGGCTTCACCGCGAACGCGCGGAGACGGAACTCTGAACAACAACCAGATCCCGAAGCCCAGTTCCCCGGCGGTCATCGGCAGCATAAACACCCACTCCAGCCCCTTCACAAGACCCTCGGCCTCAGGCCAAAGCGTGCGGCACACATGGATGACGATATAACCCACCCCGGCCAACAGCAGCAGTATGCTGACGATCTTCGGTACATTCCCTGCCCGGAGAGCCAGAACCCCCACAATCAGCAGATGCCCGCCAAAAATGATCAAACCCACCGACCATACCGCTTCAAAAGCTCGCAAAAACAGCATCGTCTCCGTCTCCAGCAGACCCTCCGTGAAACCCGGAAATGGCCAGGTACTGCTGCCTGTAAGCAGCGAAACGACGACAAGATTGGAGACGGCCGCACCCAAGACCGCCGTATACGACAGGCGCAGCCATGCGCCCAGCAGGGACAGTCCCGGCTGCACCGGCTTCAGCACCTTATATAATCCCCATGCAGCCACGATGTCACAGACCATAATCAGGGTCCATGCCAAAATCTCAGCCCTGAACAGCAGGGGAGCGGCGGTCAAGCTGCCAAATGTAGCGCCCGGGTCTCCCTTCGTGACAAGACCTCCATGTACATATCCGTACGAGAATGCGGCGGCAGCCGCCATCAAAATGAGTGAAACCCCGGCCGCCCGGGCCGCTGGAGTCGACATTCGAATAACCCTCCTCATAAGAATTCTTCATGGTTACATTGTACTAAGGAGGAAACGGGACTTCCTTGACTTAAGTTAAGGGAAGGCTCGCGTTTGTGTATTCATCGATCCTTGTTTATCATTAGAGGACGAAGAAAGGGGAGTTCGGAGTTTTATGTTCATTCAGCTCATTGCGGTCGGCAAATTGAAAGAGAAGTATCTGGTGCAGGGCATTCAGGAATACGCGAAGCGGCTTACGCCCTACCTCAAGTTCCAGATGATCGAGGTTGCGGATGAAAAAGCGCCCGATACCTTAAGCGAAGCCGAGGTATCGGGCGTGAAGGCACGCGAGGGCGAACGCATCCTCGCGCATGTGAAGGAGGGCGCGCATGTAATCGCGCTCGCCATCGACGGCAAGCTCTGGAGCTCGGAGGAGCTTGCCGCAGAGATCGACAGGCTCGGAACCTACGGGACGAGCCATGTCGTGTTCGTCATCGGAGGCAGCCACGGGCTCTCCGATGCGGTCCTGAGCCGCGCACAGCAGCGGCTCAGCTTCGGGCGCATGACGCTGCCCCATCAGCTCATGCGCCTGGTGCTGGTGGAGCAAATTTATCGGGCGGTGAAGATCAATCGGGGGGAACCTTATCATAAGTAGGGGAAAGTTTTTTGAAGAAAATCTCGCAGGAGCCTGTGTTAGCAGCATGCCGACCATGGATTGGGATTAGGTCACGTTAAATGTGGAAGACTGCGTAAACAGGCTTCGGCGAGTTTAATTATGCTACAAAATAATGCGGTATCTCAAAGGGTATTTTGCCTATTTATAGTAAAACCCCCTTCCTTCGTTTTCGGCAGAAGGGCTTGTTAAGAATAGTGAGAGCCGTGAGAATTGAGGTGCCGTTATTTAAGTCAAATAGTTTGCCGTAGGTAAAGGTACTTTTTTTATTATTGCTCAAATCTTTAAATCAACACAGTTTATATTGTCAAATCAAGCATCCAAAATGATAAAGCATTGTAATTTGTTGACGAAATTCGGTGGAAAGAGGTACATTTATTTTAAAAGCTTTAAGGAGCGACCATACATGCTCTCGCATTTAAACGAAAAACAAATTCAACGATTAATTAATCGTTATTATGAAGGCGAAAAAACTACACTGTTAATAAATGAATATGGAATTAATGCTAGACCGAATGAGCTATATAAGTTATTTCCACCACGGCAAGAAAAGACAATTTGTTTTTATTGCCAAGTTCCACTTATAACTGTATGGCAATCCAGGTCTTCATATCGAAAAACTGCTTCAGAATGTCCAAATTGTGGTCATCGAGATGAAGTTGCTTGTATGTGTAATAACTGCGTGAAAAGGAGATCGCTGACCAAACTTCAACAAGAGCAAGAAAAACGAGACAAGATAAATCAACACTATAAATTAGACCGACGGAAGCCTAAGTTGCTGTGGGAATTATCTCTCCGCGATCAAATATATTTAGCCGCGCTACTTCGTGCTGGAGTTGATGAAAACTTATCAATAATACTTCCTGTGAATTCTTATATGGACCAACTGTCTCCAACATTGGATTTGACCAAAGAAATAGTGCTTAGCTTAGCAAATAAAAACATAATTTGTGTCCATCCGCAATCACCCTTTTCAGCATTTAAAGAGGATGATTCTGATTTTCCTAACGTTTATTACGTTTATAAGGTCTATTATTACGTGAATGTTGATGCTCCAATTGAATCGCTGATGAATCCTAACCCTTCATATTTCAAACAAGACCCCGAATTTTGTTATGCCATCTGGAGGGAAATTTCGCTTGAGGAAATTAAGCAATATTTATTGTATCGTCTAGAGAAAGTAGGGTTTCCTTTTACCATTGGAGAGAAGACTATAGCGGTGTTGGATGATTTGTTAAATCATTTTTCAACCGGACAGGTTCAAGGTTTGATTTATCGTGCTGTTGGGGATGCGACGCGTTATTTTCAGGAAAACAAAATCACCAAACAACATGCTGCAAATATTGTCATATCAAGCTTGCAAAGAATGGGTGAACGTGCAGTATCGTCCAATTGGACATTAAATTCATTCAAACGTAACTACGATTTACCCCAGACGGCGATATCACAAGTAACATTTGATCGTATATTAGGAGTAGGGAGAGAGGGCTTTGAATCATGCCCAAGCATGGATTTTTTTGTGGAAGAGCCAAGCGATTTGGAGGATTGACACACTACGATTTATTTTGGCCATTTAATAAGCCACTTCCCCATACAATCTGAGCATCACGTAGCGTCGAATTGTGGATTTACCAAGCCACGGTTTGCTTACATAAAGCCCTATCCGGTATGCGGATAGGGCTTCAACACAATCATAGTGATTTTGGAGCAGAGAATTCGGTTCACCCGACGGTGAACTTTTTGATGTGATCGAAAACTTGCCCCTCCAGCCATCGCGATGAACCGTAGCATAAGTAACAGCGAGGTCGAGTGGTGCCGCTATTCACTAAAAGAAAATAGGTCACATCGTTGATGAATATGCATCTCAATAGAGGTGCTTTTTTCATTACAGCAAGATTTGGAAAGTGCATTTTATGCCATGATGTTATCTTATGTTCATCAAATAATTACTGAAACGGAATGGAGGCACATAAAGAAGATTATGATTACCATAGATTTTCTTTAATTATTTTAGTAAGGCAAAGCCATAGTCGTTTTTATATTTATCAAAACGTTCAAAAGGAATACAACAGCCTGAACTATGGCCTGCGGTCCGGATTGCATATTTCCCCGCATTTGCCCCTGTTAGATTTCTTGAAACATTAGTACCAGCGGATGCCGCCAATGAAATAATGTCGTTGGCAGGAAAAGTCCAATAACAGTTTGCACCTTCAGAGAAGAATAAAAAGAAGTAATTATCCCTTCCTTCAGGTACGTTTAGACGTGGGAAGTATGCCCAATCTCTAGGGATTGCATTTTTTGACCGAGTTTTTATTTGAATATCGAGATATCTTGTATGATTAACTCGTACCACACAATCAATTCCTTGGTCATCAATTAGTGTCATATAGACATCAAAATTTCGTTTCAGTAATTCAGAAACAGCTATGTATTCTTGTCTTTTACCGTATGAAGCAGAGTCTCTATATATCATTTATTGACCCCCTAAGTAATTTTTAGAATGCTTGTGTGTAGCGTTATATAATTGATAGCTAATTAGTTTGCTGGAATTAGATATAATGTTCCCACATCATGCATTAACTGTCAAAGCATTTACTTGTGGTCGAGATCAGATACAAAGTGGTTTTATAACAGTGTGTACTTTAATCAACAGAAAATCGGCATTGGATATCATAAGTTCAAAAAAGTAATGCCTTCTGTAGCATACCTACACATTTCTTAAGGGTGTCACTTCCAGCCTAAAATAGGCTTCCATGTAAGGATAAGTTTACAGCATTTGTATGGTGAAGTACTATTGAGCTATTAGGTCTAATAGCATTAAAACAATTACATAAAGTGATATATAAGATTGATTTTATGCATGAACATCTAATTATACAGATTTCACGGAGGAATACTTATGAAGGTATATTGCTCATCTCATCATTACGGCGACCAAGCGATTTCATCCGAATTATCAAGTCCAATTATTGAAATGCTGACTAATCTTAGCTTTGAAGTGAAAAAAGGTACTGGAAAGAAGCTAAGGAAAATAATATCAGATGCATTGGTTAAACTTGGTTGGTCTGATAAAATTAGAGTTGATTCTGAAAATAATATTACGATTACCTCTATGAAAGGGAATATTGGACTTTGTCTACAGACAGGTAATGTCAGTCGATTTTATGCTGACATTTTAAAATTACAATCCTTGTACATAAAAGATAAAGCAGACGCAGCGATATACATTATTCCTATGAAAAGTGCTTCTAAAAAAATTGGTAGTAATCATGCATATTTTGAACGGCTAGTTGAAGAGTTGAATTTATACAAACACATAATTACACTTCCAATGCTTGTCATTGGTTTAGAGTAGGGAGAGATAGGGATGGAATATGGTTGGTCTTTACCTAAGAGAATAAGTCACTTGAATGAACTGAGACAGACTGATGACAAGGATAATCCGCAGTTTCAATTGTTTTTTCAAAATAGAAGACAAATTTTCACTATTTACACAGTGCCAATTGGTCTTCCGAAATATAGATTAGCGAATGGTAGAACACAGGCTTCACAAGAAAGTTACCTATCCAAGAATCCAGATTTACCCCAGGACTACTTTGAACGCGATGAGGAGAATGGCAGCGTTCAAGAAGTTCAACATACGCTACTGAAAGGGTTATTAGGGTCAGGTGGAAAAAATATTATTAAATTTTTTAAAAACAATAGACAAAATGAACCATTAATATTAACTCATACTGGATTTGTTGTAAATGGTAATCGTCGACTTTGTGCTCTAAGGGAGCTATTGGAGGAAGACGAGGTTAAGTACAGTTATTTTTCTCATATAGATGTAATAATTCTTCCTCCATGTGAAGAAAAGGATATTGATGAACTTGAGGCTCAACTGCAAGTTATTACTGATATCAAGGCTGATTATAATTGGATTAGTGAAGCTTGTATGTTGCGTAACAGACATATAAAACATAGATATTCGCTTGAAAGCTTGGCCCAAATTTATGATAAAACAGTCCCTCAAATTGAGGATATCCTGGATACATTGCATCATGTAGACATGTACCTTGACAGCCAAAATAAATCAAAAAGATATGAAGAAGTAGTAAAACAAGAATATGCATTTAAACAATTGAAAAAGGCTAGAAAGAAAATAAAAAACGACGCTAAACGGACTATTTTTACTACCATCGCTTATACCATGCTATCTGCTCCTCCAGAAACGGGACGACTTTGGGATTCTATTCCGGAGGCTGAAGAGAATCTAGATAAAATAATAACAAATTTACAAGACGAACTCGAAATTGATGTTGAGCTAAAAGGCGACGACAGTTATTCACTTTTGGATGATGAAGAAGATGAGTTGGAATCGCTGATAGTTTCAGTGAGTGAATCAAAGAATAAAGAAAGAATTCTAGAAGTAGTTGATGATGTTATTCGTGAGCAACGTGAAACAGAGAGAGAATCGCGAAATAAGAAATACGTTTTGATCCAAGTTAATAAGGCGAATACATTTTTAAAAAATGCTATTACTGGTTTAAATAGAGACACTGAGAGTTCAGGTATAGACCAACAACTGGATGAAATTTTAATTTCGGTTTCAAAACTGAGGGAGTTGCTGAGAAAAAATGTTACACATTGATTATCTAGATCAATCACATAGTGCCTATTTAAGACTGGATGAAGAATCCTTAGCTTGGGGAGAAATAAGAAGGGCATGTCAAGAAAAAGGCGACACTACCGTTGTCAGTGAACAAAGCCTTTCTATGCCGTGGTGGGTGTTTCTTTCCGCAAGGAAATCATTGAAAATTGTGGCTGTAAAGTATCATTTGAAAATAGAATTTTCTTTTAAAGTGCAAGAGTTGCTTAGAGCAGCTAATCAAAAGCGAGCTCAGTTTAAGGAAATTGAAAAAGTAGAACCTGTTGGAGAAGTAGAATTAGTTCAAAAATTAACAGAGGTCGGTTTTAGCAGAACTTTAACGGAACATCAATTAAGGAATGTTACAAAATTAGCCTCTTTATCTGCAGGGGCAACTTTTTCTGTCCCTGGAGCGGGAAAAACAACAGAGGCATTAGCATATTATTATTTCAAAAAGGAAAGCGAACGAACAGTGCTTTTTATAGTGGCCCCCAAAAATGCTTTTGCGGCATGGGATGAACAACTTGGAATATGTATGCCCAATGCACAAACATTCGTTAGACTAACTGGAGGAGAGCGTTTAATCCAAGCGGCATTGTTGAAAAATCCTAGACATATCATTATTACTTATCAGCAGTTGCCGCGGGTTATTGATTTAATTTCCGCATACTTAATGGATAAGCCTGTAGTTATGTTTCTCGACGAGAGTCATCGTATAAAGAGTGGTGAAGACATCGTGACTGGTAAGGCGGTCCTCTCACTCTCCCATTTACCATCACAAAAATTGATTATGTCAGGTACACCGATGCCAAACTCGCCGTATGATTTGGTTGCACAATTTAATTTTTTGTACCCTGAAATTGAAGTGGATGAAGAGAGTGTTGTTGACACCATAAATCGGATTTATGTCAGAACAACTAAGGCAGAGCTTGGTCTAAGGGAGCCTAAGTATAAAATAGTTGCAATTCCAATGAGCCCTTCTCAAAGGAAGTTATATGATTTGCTTCGTTCAGAAGAAGCAAGACAATTTGAAAAGCTAAAGGCCAATCAAAGAAATGCATTAAGAACAATGGGCAAGAGTATAATGCGAATGCTTCAGTTAACTTCTAATCCAGCATTGATAATAAAAACTTTAAAGAACTCTAACGATTGGATGTCTGATTTTTTGCTAGATGATCAAAGTCCCAAAATTGAATATGTTTGCAATAGAGCTAGGCAACTAGCTCAGCAAGGAAAAAAATGTATTATATGGTCAACCTTCGTTGAGAATATTGAGCTTTTAAATTTACGTTTAGAGGATTTGGGAGCTAATTATATTCATGGAGGGGTTGATACAGGAAGTGAAGATGATGATTTATCAAGAGAAGGCAAAATTAAAAGGTTTCTTAATGAGAAAGATGCATTTGTCTTAATTGCTAATCCTGCCGCTGCGAGCGAGGGGATAAGTTTGCATACAGAGTGTCACCATGCAATTTATTTAGATCGGAACTATAATGCCGCTCAATTTTTACAGTCTGTAGATAGAATCCACCGATTAGGTCTATCTGGTGATGTTGAAACTGAAGTGGAGATACTTATTTGTCCTGATAGTGTTGATGAATCAGTAGATAGAAGATTGAACATTAAAATAGATAGGATGTCGGAAGTTTTACAAGACAACTCAATTAAGGTGGAACCGGAGTATGTTAATCCAGAGTTGTTTGAAGAATCTATATCAATGCAAGACATTAATGATTTTGTTCAGCATTTGAAGGGATTATAAGCTAATATGTCCGTTTCTGTAGGGGTGCTGTATTCAGCTTATAAGTTTTTAGAATTGTTGCACAGAACCGTTAGTACAGAAGAAGATATTAGAAATAGCTTTTCTAAGTTCTACGTTGCTAGCTTAAATAGTGTATTTGAAGTGTGTGAATTATGTAATTGGATAAGGGCTGAACCAACGGGTAATCTTGTGGTCACTGAACGAGGATATGAAGTGTTATCAGAAAAAGTTTCATATAACTTCTTGCGAATTCAACTGAAGCATATGATTTATTTGAATAAGCCAAGCTGGTCAAAAGTATTGCATTACGGCCGATTAGAGTCAATTCAATACCTACCAACGGATGTAAAACAATGCTTCGAGGAAGCCCAATTAACAGATGGCTATGATTTAGAAACTGTAACATGGTGGGATACTGTATCGGCATTTATCAGAAACGGTATTGACGAGAAAAAATTATCCATAGGCCGACTAGGGGAGCGTCTATCTCTTCAATATGAAGAGGACAGGGTGGGAGAAACTCCAACTTGGAAATCAATTGAGAGTAACCTGGCTGGCTATGACTTATTGTCATGGATCGACTCAGATAAAGCTGAAAAGCTAAAGGTTGAAGTTAAAACAACCACGATCGACGATAAAGAAAGACTTACTTTTTACCTCACAAAAAAAGAATGGGAAGTAGCAAGTACGTCTTCTAATTATGTTTTTCACTTGTGGTCATTATATAATGGAGAAAAATTATATGTTTTTCTTCCTGCATTGATAGAAAATCAAATTCCAATAAACCAGGGAAAAGGATCTTGGGAGCATGTAAAGATTAAACTGGCAAGATACGAATTAGAAAAACACATAAGAAGTGGGTAACGGTTGGTTAACTGTTACCCACTTCTATTAGTTAGTTATCAAAATCAAGAATATCCAGAAGAGCATCTTCTTCTCTAATTAATTGGTTAAGGTAGTTTTTCTTTTCATATTTGATAGCGGGGACTAATCTGTATTCATCGCTTTCAATACGAACATTACTGATTAAGGGGGGGATATCTCTATCAAATAGTTCGCTTAATTCTGGAGAATCTAATAACTCCACAATTTGTTCTGATGTTATCTCTCGATCCAAGTTTTTTGTGTCGCCTCTAGTATATAAATAATAAGGAGTGTTAGGGTAATTTTGCAATATTTCAGGTAAATCTGTTATTGATATTACTTTTGTGGATGTTATCAACCCATATTTGGTAAACGGAGCTTTATTAGCTTGTTGTTCCAAGTGAAGGCTAAAAGTTTCAATAGATATGTCTTGTTGATTTATGACCATAAAATAATCAACCTTGCCAAGCTTATTATCAGTTAATTGAGTATCTAGAGATTCAAAAGCTAGATTTAGGAGTACTGGTTTTATAATTTCTTTTTTATCATAAACTAATGGCTTTTCAGACTTTAGAATAGGTCTGAGTCGTTTAATTAAAGCTTTTTGATACTTTAAAACCCGAAGTCGATAAATCGCATTTTTCATTATTTCTTTAAGTTCATTTTGGACATCGTAATAAGCCTGTATATCGGGCCACTTATGCTCTATAAGAGGAATGGTTACTTTTTCGAATACTTTCTTATAATCAGGATTAGTATCCAATCCAAGAAACCGCCGCTCTAATTTTATTGCAGTTGCTAATAAGACACCGGTTCCAGCATAAGGATCCAGAACCACATCATTTTTATCTGAGGATAGTAAAATAAGACGGGCCATCATTTCTGGTGGAAAAGGACAAGCGTGTCGGAATTCTTCTTCTCCAAAATCTATTTTATTTCCCCAACTGCCCTGTGTTGGGATTGGAAATTCCCATATGTTTTCTGGAACTTTTCCTTCTGGATTATATCTCTCTGGGTAATCAATCCACCATTCCATTAGTTTGTCAACGTTTTTTATCCGGTCAATGTAATATTTGTAAGTATCACTTTTGGTGAACATAAGAATGTATTCAAAAACGTTTCTCATTTGTCCTTTTCTGGACCAAGGTAGTGTTTTTCCTTTATCCCAGATAATTGTATCTTGATGGCTCCATCCAATAGACTCCAATTCCTTTGCTATATCATCTGGTAGGCGAATCAACTTACCATTTCGCTTCATAGTGTCCACAATGACGAATAATGTAGCAGAGTCTTTGGATATATCGTAGACTCCTTGGAAAGTTTTCTTTATATCAGAAAGATATTCACTGTAGGATTGTTTGTAACCTGTTTGTTCTTCCACATCGCCATATTTTTTCATATTCCAATATGGCGGAGAGGTAATGATGAGGTCAACGAATGGTTCAGCTCCAGGAAATAATCCATTTATGTTCACAGAGCTTGCAGTTACATAAGAATTTAGTTTATCTAGATGTTGAAGGTTTATTGTCATTGTCATTTCTTTGCATCCTTCCGTTAAAAGCTACGATGTCTATTATACCAATAAAATCATTGAGGATCTATAGTGCAAAATTATAAGAACATGGGTAATGATCTGTTTCGTGATATCTTAGAAATATCATCTACAATTGAAGATGCTTATTCTCAGTATTAACTTTACTTGTGATAAGGGTGATTATTAATATTTCTATAAGCTCTATAGATTTGCTCCATTAAAACTGTTGTTTGTAATCCAAAATCCATCTTCATTTGACTTAATGTTACTGTATCCTGATGAGGAGTGTCGTTTGTATTTATAACGAAAACAATCTCAGATATACCTGAAATAGCCCAATTATTTATTTTTGATGCAAGCCCCCTCAGATGAAATAGGATTATGGCTGGTTGAGACAGCTACTACAAGAGAATTTGCTTTAAGTTTATTCTGAAGTTGATCCTGTTTTTTTATATGAATAATGTGATATTGCAATATTTGTTTAACCGCTTCATATATTCATTAATGGCTTCAAGATAAAATTTTTCTATCTTATCCCCTAAAGCCAATACCTTAAATCGCATAGTAAATACCTCGGGAAGAAAGCCTCGGATTTCTTTTAAGCCGATCCCGGGACTCAAGATCAAGTATTCGAACCTCTTTGCGGGATGCTGAACCGAATGCATCAACAAACCAGAGAACACTGGAGGAAGTTGCATGAACCGATACCGGAAGCGCCTTCCGGGTGCCATTTACCCATGTTGACAAATGCTTACCGGCAACTGGATTATTTGTCCGCTAATATTTCGGAATTCCAGAATCATCACGACAAGTTTATTCAAGTAATAGAAGCTTTAGCTGCAAAAATCGGTGCAAGATCATGTTACAGCTTTATCCATGCTGAGCTGGGACCGAACCATGTTCTGGTGGACAATCAGTTGCGTCCGTGGCTGATCGATATCGAAGGTGCCTTGTTTTTCAATCCTGAATACGAACACAGCTTCATGGAGTTCCGGTTCGACAACTAGAGACGTTACTTACTATTTTTTATGAAAAATAGTTAAAAATTAACGAAGTAGTATTTGAAAGTATTAGTGGCGAAGAATTCTAGCTCAGCAATGTTTCTTCATTC
>NZ_ASSD01000511.1 GCF_000520715.1 Paenibacillus zanthoxyli JH29 | reverse complement strand
TGTTATTCCTTATTTTGGGTAATCAACAGGCGTGATACACAGTAGCTGAAATCCAAGAAAGGTTGCTCCCTGCAGCCAATCCATCTCCCCAAACTGTAGCTGTATTGGAACTGCCTTCAACAGCATTCGCCTGAAATGATGACACTTTAAAGTTTTGGTTAGCACTATCTGAATAATACGTCAGTAGAGCAGCATATTCATCCAGATCATCTACAGTCGTTGCTCCTTGGCTAAATTGCACAGTACTAGCTTTTTCAGATTTCTCTAGTGTAAATCCTGTAGCTTTCAAAATTTCTTCTTTCGATTTATATTTTCCTTTTACAGCTTCAAAATACTCTGCTGGCACAATATCACGAACAGATACTGTCTCTACCCCATCAGGAATTTTCACATCATTAAAAGTGGATTGCTCTCCAGTAAGAGATGATAATGAGGCAGGGATTGAATCCTGAGAGATGGCGGAAGGGGAAACTTCTGCCGCTAAAACATTAGGAACAACTAAGGAAAATCCAATAGCAGCTACGACGACATAACTTGCAATTTTTTTCTTCTGCAAAAAAATACCCCCTAATGGAATAATTTTCAATTCAGTTCATAATATTTCGATATAGACCTAGGAAAGTCCTGCTAGACTTGGAAACTTTTTTTAAAAAATGTTAAGGTATTAAAGAGAAAAAGGAGGAGGGCAAGAATTTGAACAAAACTTGGGTGCACTTCATTTCAGTTATCCTTTTATGTGGAACGCTAATTGTATGTACGTCTATATATGTTAAGTATGAAAAAAAATCATCTCCAGCTTTGGCCGATGCCTCAGAAAATTCAATATCTCAAAATGTGTTGAATCTTAATGAAGCTGCTGATTATTTACGAATTTCATCAGAGGATTTAAAGTCAATTATTCAGCAAGACGAAGAAAAGAGAACATCACGCGGGTCTACTCATATTTACGACCTTATACCTTATGTTGATCTACATGGAAATTTGATCTTTTATCGCTCGACTTTAGATAAATGGATAGAGTCCCATACCTTAAATAAATAAAGCTCCTAAAAATCCAGAGATTGCGAATGATGACCCCAAAGAAGGAAAATTTGAACAAGTGACCCTCTTGTGGGTCAATTTTGTGTTTCCATCATGAGAACCGATGGCAGCGTGCCAAGCACACGCACCGAACCGCGTTCGGTAGTTAGTCTATAATTTCAACCCGCGCCTAAGCAGTTACCCCGGTATTCCCTCAATCCCCCCCCATTTTTTAAACTCAATCTATAAATTTAGTGCATGATTATGTTAATTGACTATTAAATTTTATAAAAATTCAAATATAAGGAAAATAGTCATTGACACGAAATCCCAATAAAAAGTATATAGATAGTATGACATCAATAAAAATTAGTAGGGTTTTCATCTATATCCTTATCTTCATGAAAATGGATAGTGCAAGGGTGTATTTGATGTTGGTCAAAGCGAATTTCACGATTTGGGGAGGATAGCTAATGAGCAAAATGTACGTTGGTCTTGCAGGTGAAAGCGGCAGTACAAAAGAAAAGATTTTTCAAACGGTTTCCAGTGTGACGGGTCACAGAGTTGAAGACATTGATCTTGACATGTTTTTGGAAGATGATTTGGGTCTGGATTCCATTAAGATGATTTCGCTTATGAATGAAATGATGAAACTCATCCCTGAAGAACAACTGGATGAGTTTAATGCAGCCCATCCTGTAGGGTCATTGCTCGTTATGCACACTGTCCGCGAATTGGTGGGGCTTTTTGAGGAGTGGGAAGCCGCCCGAAGACAGGCGGTGGATTATCCGGAAATCGCAGTTACGGCCAGTGCCCCACCCATAGCCGAAGAAACACACGAACAATTGAGAACGGATATCTGCCAACTGATCTCTGAAATCACCGGCCATAACCCGGAGGATCTTCACATGGATATGGATCTGGAAAGTGATCTGGGACTGGATTCGATCAAAATGATTTCGCTCATGAACGCTTTACTGAGACTTATTCCCGCAGACCAGGTGGACGATTTTACAAGCAAATATCCCTTCGCTGCGCTGCTGACCCTGCAGACCGTCGAAGATATTGTAGAGTTGTTTGCCAATTGGCGGAAGAATGCCGGCATTGCCCCCCAGCCGAGCCTGAACGCCGACGCTCCTGTTTTGACGGAAATTTCTGAAAATGATCCTGAATTACTTGAAATTTTACATACCCAATATTTATTTTTGGTCACGTATTTGTCTGTAGCCAATCTTTCCATCAGCACGGGAGTAAAGGTCAAGGGTGAGCTGAATCTGGGAAGTCTGTGGGAGTCCTGGAGAGAGCTTATTTTCCGCCACCCCATCCTACGCAGCGCGTTCACTATTGATCCGGATGCAAGCAGTCTGAAGGGATACCGCCTGAACCTGCTCAAGGATGCCGTCCCTCCGGAAATTTCCGTAGAGGATATCCGGCATCTGGACCGGCAGGCACAGCAGCAGGTGATCTCCCGAAAATTTGAAGACGCGCTGAATCGTAAATTTGATATTACCAAGTGGCCGCTGCACACCTTCTCCGTAGTACGTACCGCCGATGATGAATATGAGCTCATTCTTGACATCAACCATCTCATCTCGGACGGTCTGGGCAATCAGCAGCTCGTGAAGGAATTGCTGGAGATTTATGGCGCGAGATCGCAAAAGAGAACGGCCCAATTAGGGCCTGCCCTGCTTGCCAAAGACTATAACAATATCGTTATGAAGCTTAATCAGTGGGAGTCTCCGGAGGAAACTCAAGTCCTGGACGACTACGTACGGCAGCAGGGAAGGGGAACTTATTTTTTCAACCCCTATAAATCCTTAGGCCCATCCGCACCTGTGCGTACTCAAGAGGCTGTAATCCATACCCGGAAATATTGGCTTGATGAGCAGACAACGTCTCTCCTTATCAAGCGCACCAAAGCATGGCGAACCTCCTTGTTCGTTCTTCTGGTCAGCGCGTATTTAAAGACGATTAAGCAGCAGGGGGAAGAGCAGAACCGAATTATTCTCAACCTGCCGACAAGCGGCAAGCTGTACCCCAATCAAGATGCAACGGACGTACTTGGCGCGTTTGCGCAGAATCTGGCCCTCACTTTTACTTGCGACGATGCCGGGGAAGGCTGGGAATCGCTTATCGGCAGAACCAAAGAAGTCATCAACAGCAAGTTATCTTCAGGAATGGACCGGGCGCAGACCTCCAGAGCCGCACACTACTCCAAAGACTCGATTCGACTGCACAATGGCAGTATGCCAGACACGGCAGCTTCCATGATCCGCTCAACGCTTAAATCAAACCTTTACCTCTCCTTCGTAGGAAATACATCCATTGATAAGAGATACGGACAGTACGAAGTCTATGATTATGAAGCTTATACGGGAACCAACCCCGGAACGATAGACAATCTGGTTGAAATCTTTCAAGGCAGACTGATGCTCACTTCGAACTATGACAGCACCTTTTTTGACGATGGCTACATCGACAAGCATATGGGAAGATTCATCGAAAATATTAACCGGCTCGCCGCTTTTGAAGTGAAGACCGCTGAGACTCTCTCTGTGGCGCCGGGAGCGAATACGGCTGGAAAAGCTGGAGAAACAGAAGAGAAGCTGCGGGCCATCACCGAAGAAATCAGCGCAAGGAAGCTTGGGGCCGAGGACATGTCCCGGGACCTGGAAGCCGAATTGGGTCTGGATTCCCTGCAGCGTATCCGGCTCATCGCGCGGCTGGGCGGCGTATTCGGGAAGATCGATAAGGGAGCTTTGTTCGAATGCCGGACGCTGAATGAAATGATTTCCAAACTGACAGGCGTAAGCACAGGCTCGTCTGCGGATACCAAATCGGCGGCAGCGGAGATCCCTTATGTGAAAATCTCCGAACAATGCAAGCTTACGCCGGACGCCGTCGCTGTTCTGGACGGGACACGAAGCGTTACCTACCGTGAACTGGATGAATTATCCAACCGGTTGGCCAACTATCTGCTCTCACAGGGTGTGAAATCGCAGACGCTGGTCGGGATCATGACGCTTCCCGGTCATCTAATGCTGGTCGGAATTTTAGGAATTCTAAAGGCCGGAGCCGCTTATGTTCCTCTTGATCCGGTGTATCCGCCTGAACGGATCAAGTATATTACCCGGCACGCCCAGCTTCAGTTCCTGTTAACGGAACAACTGCTCAAAGAGCAGGCCGACAGTATCGCTCAGGAGTGCCCGTCTGTCCGGACATTGGTTTATCTGGATGATGCCCAGCCTGATTCGGCGCAGTGGAGGAACTGCTCCAGGCGCGACCTTGAAGTTGTCAGCTCGCCGCTTGACGTCATGGTCGTTCTGTATACGTCAGGATCAACCGGAAATCCGAAGGGAGTCGTGCTGAATCACCGGGGCTATATGAACCGGCTGGAATGGCATCAGGACACCTTCCGAATACAGCCTGGTGAACGGGTAGCGCAAAAAACGTCCTGCTGCTTCGATATTTCGGTCTGGGAGCTGTTGTGGCCGTTAATGTATGGCGGGACCGTATGCCCCGCAAAGAAAGAGGTAGTCAAGAATCCATGGAGCTTAGCCAAGTGGATGATCGATACCCGCATTAATGTCATGCATTTTGTGCCTTCATTGTTCGGTGAATTTGTAAATTCGCTTGAGGACGAGGGGTATGCGTTTCCCGAGCTGCGCTGGCTCATTTTCAGCGGTGAAGGTCTTCCGCTC
This sequence comes from Paenibacillus zanthoxyli JH29, assembly GCF_000520715.1. Classification (GTDB taxonomy): domain Bacteria; phylum Bacillota; class Bacilli; order Paenibacillales; family Paenibacillaceae; genus Paenibacillus_AQ; species Paenibacillus_AQ zanthoxyli. Next base: position 589 of record NZ_ASSD01000511.1, on the reverse strand, counting down.
TCTCCTGTGCAAAAGTGGATGGACCGGTACGGGAAGTCCACCGGACTCGCTAATCTCTATGGTCCCACCGAGGCTTCCATCGATGTCACTTACCACATCGTTTCCGAAAGACCGGGGACGGACGGTGAGCACAGCATTCCTATTGGAAAGCCCATTGGCGGTGTGTTTATTAAGAATCTGGACGAGCAGATGCGTGAAGTGCCCGAGGGCGAAATGGGCGAGCTGTGGATTGGCGGCATTCAGCTGGCAAAAGGATATTTGCACGATCCGGAGAAGACCCGTGCGGCCTTCCACCCGAATCCGTTCCCGGAAATTCCCGGGGAATTCATTTACCGGACGGGAGATTTAACGGTAAAAAGGGCGGACGGCAGCTACGAATACCATGGCCGTATTGATAATCAGGTGAAGCTGCGCGGCTTCCGGGTGGAATTGGGCGAGATTGAGGCCATCCTGGATGCGCATGCCAATATCGACGAGGTAGCCGTCATTGTAGTCGAACCCGTTCCCGGACAGCAGACGCTGCTGGCCTGCCTATCCGGCAAGACGACCGAGGAAAAAGAAATCAAGGATTTCATTGGCGAGAAGCTCC
>NZ_ASSD01000510.1 GCF_000520715.1 Paenibacillus zanthoxyli JH29 | reverse complement strand
GGCGGGCAGGCTCGCTGCTCGGACAGGGCAAGCCGCTGGATGAGGTGCTGGGTTCGATGGGCATGGTGGTAGAAGGCATACGCACAACCCAGGCAGCCTACGCAATCTCCGCCAAATTGGGCGTACAAATGCCGATTACGGACCAGATTTATCATGTGCTGTTCCTTGGCCGGAGTCCGCGGGAAGCGGTCGAAGCGCTTATGGGACGCGATCCGAAAGCCGAACTCGAGTCCATCTCCCAGGAAACATGGGAGCAATGGCATACATGAAGTAACCTTGGAGAGCCCTCACCTTTTACCGGATTTCCTCATATGCTGTATCGGGGATTGACGGAGGAGGGATGACAAATGAGCCGAAATTTTTCCAAGGACGCCTTGAACGCCATCAATAAAAAGGCGGGCAAAAACATCTCGGAAGGCGCCGTTAAAAGGCTGGCCGGTACGGTAAAGCCGGGGACGCTGCAAAGTGAAGCCCAGCTCCGCCAATTGATCAAGCAGGTATCAGCGATGGCCAATGTGCCGGTCAGCGAAGCTACGATTAAGGAAATTATCAGTGCTGTGAAGAAGACCGGAGCGAATCCGAACAGCTTGGAAACCTTAATGAAAATGATGATAAAAAAATAGGAGTATTCTTCCCGAAAAGAGCAAAAGAACCAACGCGGTTCCGATGCTCTTTTTTTTGTAATCGTGTTATAATATGCCTATAATATCCAGTTGAAAGGAGGCGTACGAATGGACCCGATGACCAAAATGTGGATGTCCCTGATTTCCATTTTGATTATGGGTCTGTCCGTATTTCTGATTACGTTTGCCCGCAGCAGGACGAAAGGCCTGCTCCGCGGAGTGTTGTCCGTCATCGCTTTTGTCATCATGCTAATCGGATTGCTTGGCGGCGTGGCCTCAATTATGTAAGCCGTTACACATAGCTGCTGCGGTAAGGCTGAAGAAATGGTCCGCATAATTGAACAAAGGCTGCAGCGCTGGTCTGCCAGGCCATACTGGAAGTAACAGGTACCTCTCAACGTCGAGATGGACATATTTCTGATTGAATCGTAGCACGATTTTTGAAGGAATGGGGCGTGAAGGAATGTTAGCCGGTGATACTATGCCTCAGGGGCTGCGCAAGGCTCTTGTACAGGTTGCTGATGCATTATGCT
>NZ_ASSD01000509.1 GCF_000520715.1 Paenibacillus zanthoxyli JH29 | reverse complement strand
AACCACCCCCAGCCGATCGGCGGCCTGCGTCCCGATTTCACCAATATAGGCTCCGGCTTTATCGGCAAGGGGCAGTATTCCATCCCCTATATCGTCATTATTGCCCTCGTCGTAGCGGTCATTGTCTGGGTCGTCTTTAACAAAACAAAGCTCGGCAAGAACATGTACGCCATCGGCGGCAATATGCAGGCGGCCAAAGTATCCGGCATCAATGTTGCCAAGAACCTGATGTATCTTTACGCTATCGCCGGCGCCCTGTACGGTCTTGCCGGTGTGCTGGAAGCCGCCAGAACGGGCGGCGCGACGAACAACTACGGCAACATGTACGAACTTGACGCTATCGCGGCCTGCGTCGTCGGCGGCGTATCCACCACAGGCGGCATCGGTACGGTGCCCGGTGTGTTGGTCGGCGTCGTCATTTTCACCCTGATCAACTACGGCCTGACCTTTATCGGCGTCAGCCCTTACTGGCAGCTCATTATCAAGGGCCTTATCATTGTGGCCGCTGTTGCCTTCGACATGCGGAAATACTCCGCGAAGAAATAAGCGGGCGGTCCATTAACAGGCAGTCCATTAACAAAGAGTTCAATACCACGTTAGCCAAGCCGCTTCCTTGGAGCGTCGGAATTTTTTCGCCGTCCGGGGGGCGGCTTTTCGTCGTCATCCCTCACAAAATGGGCGGATATCCCATATTCTATAGGTAAACGCCTTATGTCAGGGGGAGCGGAAAATGTTGAAAATTGATCTAAGCGGTACGCGGGAAGCAAAGAAGAATGCATGGAGGACGGCGGAAGTTTGGAAATGGGACGGCAGCGGATGGAATGAGCGCATTTCCCAGCCGGTGCAGGATGCGCGGACCTCGGAGATTGCCTATGCGGTTGTACCCTCTGAACCTGGCTGGTACCGGATTGATCTCTATAGCGGTGAGGGGGATGAATTTCAAGACGAAGCCGAATTGCGGGCCATTTCCCTTCACCCGGCACCGTTCAGGCTTAAAGAAGGGGTTCTCTGGGGATACATCGGAGACAACGGCCGTACGGTCATTGAACCCCGCTTCGACTATGCCGAAGAATTTCAGGAGAACGGGCTTGCCGTCATTCAAACTGAGGGTCACAGCGGCTTAATCAACACAGCGGGCAAAGAAGTGGTTAAGCCTGTTTACGTGTTTATCGGCTCTTTTGAAGAAGGACGCGCGGTTGCGAGCGACAGCAGGGGTTATTTTCTCATTGATGAGAAAGGAAAGCCGTTAACGGGACGCAGATACGACTATCTGAACTCTCTGCAGGAAGGGCGTGCGCTGTTTTCCAAGCAGACGGAAGGCAAATACAAATACGGCTATTTGGACCGTGACGCCCGGGAAGCCATTCCCGCTGGGTACGAGGATGCGTCAGACTTTAAAGATGGGAAGGCGCTGGTCAAGGTCCAGGCGGGAGAATTTGCATTAATCGGGAAAAAAGGCGAAGTCCTGCACACGTACCACTACCCTTTTGTCGGTAATCCGGGAGACGGCCTGCTTGCCTATCAGGCGGAGGAGAACGGCAAGTACGGATACATCGATGAGGAAGGAAAGCCGGTCATTAAGCCGCAGTTTACGTCGGCGCTGTCTTTTTCGGAAGGCAGGGCAGTCGTTAACATTGCGGAGAACTATAAGAACGCCTATGGCTTGATCGATAAGAACGGGACGTTTGTCATTCAGCCCAGCTACGAGTACATCCAGCAGCTCGGGGAGAACCGCGTCGCGCTCGGGACGCCTCTGAAGCCGGCTGAACCGTTCCGGGGCTCCTCGTATACCATAGCCGATGCTGTAACCGGTCAGATACTTGGCACCCATCCGCTGCGCGGAGTGAACAATTACAGTGAGGGACTCGCCTCCGTATATGATGAACACGAGACTTATTTCATTGACCGAAGCGGGAACCGGGCAGCACAGCCGCCGGTCGTCCCGGGCTCGGGCACCCTTTCATTCAGCGGAAGACTGATTAGAGCGGATGTGGATCAGCGCACCAGTTATTATGACCGTAACGGAAAGCAGGTGTGGAAGGAAAATACGCTCATTCCCCTCCGGCCTCCTTACGGGGTAGAAGAGCGGAAGTTTAAACCGGACATCAATTATTTGGTCTACTACCCGTATGTACTGGGATTTTCCGATCCTCGCGTGTCCGCCCGAGTCAATGACAGACTGAAAGAGCTTTCGCTTGTAAATGAGGTTATTCCTGAAGACCAGCGGGATTACAGCTACACGGGTGATTTTTCCGTTTCCTTTTTCCGCAAAAATCTGCTGCAGCTGGAGCTAGAAGGTTACCGCTTCCCCTATGGGGCCGCCCATGGAATGCCTACCCGTATTTTTACGCCCATCGATTTGCGGTCCGGCAAATTCTATGAGCTAAAAGATTTGTTCAAGCCGGCGATCAACTACACGGATAGACTCAGCGAAATTGTGGCCCGGCAGATCGAACAGGATCCCCAATACTCGTATGTATTCCCCGGCGCCTTCAAAGGCATTGCTCAAGGCCAGCCGTTCTATGTCGATGGAGAGGCGCTCTATCTTTATTTCGCACCTTACGAGATTGCCCCTTACGCCGCAGGTTTTCCAACCTTCCGTATTCCCTTTGCGGAGATTATGGGCCTGATCAACACCGAGGGAGTGTTCTGGCGGTCTTTTCATTAAAGGTAAAGGATCACAGCGCCGAGAGGAAGATTACAAAGATACACCGAAGTTGGCAGAAATTAGCGCCACACAACAGGTGAGTAGTATGTTACAATGTCCAAGGAACATATTACAACTTTGTAATCTTTGCCGCTATTCTCTTAATACGGCATAGACACAACAACTAGAAGAGGAGATGGCGGAATGAAGAGCAACATCGTAAAAGCACTACTAAGTGGAAGCGTAGCGGCGGTACTGGCGCTTGGCATATCCATACCATCGCAGGCACAGGCGGCTTCGGCGCAGGTGACAGACCAGAATGGAATCAGCTTTGAACAGCTGATGCAATATCTTCAGCAAAATTATGGTAAATCGTTCCCGTCGGATCTGACAGGTACAACAGGCGGTGATTGTCCCAATTCTGCTGAGGCTAAGCCGGCACCAGCGCCGGATGCAAAGCCGGTCGAGACTAAGCCGGTAGCAGCCCCAGCGGAAAAGCCGGCCGTAGCAAAACCGGCAGCCCCAGCGCCCAAGCCTGCGCCACCGGTGCAGAAAGCTCCTGAGGCTGCCCAGTCTGACAAATCTTCATTTGTCCAACAAGTAGTAGACTTGGTGAACCAGGAACGCGCCAAAGCCGGTCTTGCGCCGCTGAAAGCTCTTGACAGCCTGAACAAGGTCGCGGCGGCCAAAGCGACGGATATGCGCAGCAACAATTATTTCGATCATACGTCTCCTACGTACGGCTCGCCGTTTGATATGATGTCCTCTTTTGGCGTTACTTATAACTATGCCGGCGAGAATATCGCAAAAGGCCAGCGTACGCCGGAAGAAGTCATGAACGCTTGGATGAACAGCCCGGGACACAAAGCCAACATTCTGAACAAGAATTTCAACTATATCGGAGTGGGCTTTGACAATTACTATTGGGCTCAGGAGTTTATCGGAAAATAATACATTTGGGTTACCGCGTTACTATGAGAGACCGCCTTTCTTCCACTTAAGGAGAAGGGCGGTCTTTCTTTATTATAAGGCTATGTTAAATCAATAAGCTATCCAATAAAAATCGAGAGCCTTATTGTGCTAATGTACTTATCTATCAGTTCTCGGGTAATAAGAGAATCCCATGTTTTTTACTATAAATTGTTTTTCCTTTTGCAATGAGTTCATTAATTCTGGTCCTGCATTTAAGTTCTGTTGTACTAATTGATTAGGTGTAAGTGCCATCCACTGATTCAGTGAAATATCTTCAAAGCGGTCACTTTTAAACAGCTCCAACGCCCATACACTTTGATTACCTGTGTTTTGGATGTAGTGCCCGAAGGCGCGAGGCACGTACCCTACATCCCCAGCACGATAATCGAAAGTACGAGCAGTACCATTAGGTGCCATAACCGTCATGCGTGCCGTACCTGAGATATAATATTGCCATTCATCATTGTTTGGGTGCCAATGCATTTCTCTCATTGCGCCCGGTTTGATTTCCAACAACGATGCTGCAATTTGAGTCGAAATAGGAAAGTTGGTTGAATCCACTATACGTACTGTCCCGCCCGGAGTTACAATCGGCTCTTGTGCAAGTAGTCGATGTGTAAAAGTTTTTGGTACCGTACCGTGTGGGTCTGCTACTTGTTGACTCTCAAGTGAACCGGGAACATTTGCTTGAAAAATGTACCGTTGTTGTTTCGGGATATGTGTAAAAGCGCTTGTTGGAATACCAAAATTCGTCGATAATACATCTTTTGGCGTATGCGCGAACCAATCTGAGATAGATAAAGTATTGAGGTCAGAGAAATTACCGTCAGGGAAGACAAGCAAAAACTCACAGCCTTCTTCCAACCCTTGAATAGAATGAGGAATTCCGGGAGGGAAGTACCATAGGTCGCCCACACCTACATCAGCAATAAAGTTCCTGCCATTCTGGTCAACTGATGTAATGCGTGCTCGCCCCACAAGTACGATAGCCCATTCCGCTTGCTGATGCCAATGTAACTCACGTACACCGCCCGGTGTCAGAGCCATATTCACTCCCGCAATCGTGGTAGCAACCGGAAGTTGTCTAACAGTCACTTCCCGTGACCAACCACCGTGATTTAACTGCATATAAGTATCGGAGAAAGAAAACTTTAAGTTAGGAAGTGTTCCGGCATCGGTGACAGGCGAAACTAGCATGTCAGGGTTTTCAAGGTCTCGCATGACGTCCCGAGGTCCTAAATCCCACCAACCGGCACCATCATTTCTTATCGGTTGCGGTATACAGCCTTTCCATTTTTCATTTTCCAATATTTTCATCCCTTCTATACACTTCAGCCGTCACTGGGTAAGTGCCTAATATAAGTTATGAAGGGAGTAAGGGTTTGGAAATATGTCCCCCTTTTGGGTTTAACATAGCCTATTATAAAAACGAAAAAGAAGCGTGGGAGAACTCCCACGCTTCTACATTTATGGGTTATGCAGGGGTCGAACCTGCGACCTGCCGATTAAGAGTCGGCTGCTCTACCAGCTAAGCTAATAACCCGTTTCATTGATCAACGAAATATAGTATAACTCTAATTGTAGTGTTATGCAAGCTTTTTTTAATATTTTTTTGCACCTCTTTTAATTCCCTCATAATACTCTATATTTTCAGTACATTTGCAAAATAAGGATAGAAGAATTATGTTTAAATATAAGACATCTTATCGAACGGATGGAGGGATAGGTTTGAACGATTTCAAATGGACCTGGCGGGGTCTGAGCCTTGTGTCCATTGCGGCCACGCTGCTGCTGGTCATCGGTTTCATTTATGCAGCTAGAGATATTATGTCTCCCCGGGGGACCAGCTACTCCGTTGAAGCTCCTCAGAATACGGCGGCTCCCGCCGAAGAATCAGGCATTCTTAAGGTCGCGGCTGTTGGCGACTCGCTGGCCAAGGGGACGGGGGATAATACGGGCGAGGGCTTTGTGCGACGGGCCGTGGCAGGCTTGTCTGCGGACGGAACGAAGACCGAGCTCATCGGGAACCTCGGCATTAACGGCCTGACAACAGCCGGGCTGCGGGACAAGCTGAAAGAAGAAGGCGTACAGTATGTCCTCCGTCAGGCCAATATTATTCTTGTTTCAATTGGCGGTAATGATCTGTTTCAGGGAGCGCAGCGGATGCTGAATGAAACGGAGGGAGGAACGGATGCGAGCAGGAAAGCCGCGTCAGGGTCAGCAGAAGTTCAAGCGGGTTCCGGAGGGAGCGAAGGTGCCGCTGTGGGACGCGCTGCGGTTCCCGGCGGCGGTTCCTCGGAGAACGCTGGGTTAAAGGATCTGAATCCTGAGCAACTCCTCACGAGTCTTCCCAGCGCCTCGAAACGGCTGGAGGAAATTCTAAGCTCGATCTCCGACATTAATCCGCAGGCGCGAATTTACTATATCGGTCTCTATAATCCTTTCGGGGATCTTAGGGAGATGCTTATTCCGGGTAATCAGGCGGTAACGTCCTGGAATAATGCGGCAATGGATATCATTAACCGCAACACCGGCATGACGCTTGTCCCGACTCTTGATTTATTTAACGGCCATCTCGGCAAATATTTGTCCAGCGACCATTTTCATCCGAATGGCGATGGGTATCAGCGGATGGCGGACCGGATTGTTCAGGCGATAAGGTAGGGGAAAGAGGTGGAGTGCATGATAACGCATGACAACGAAAACAGTGCCGGAGCCGTCGTCTTATCCGTTGACGGCGTCCGCAAAAAAATAGGAAGAAAATGTATCATCGACAACGTTACCTTTGACGTCCGGGAAGGGGAGATTTTCGGCTTTCTCGGCCCTAACGGAGCGGGCAAGACGACGACCATTCGCATGCTGGTCGATTTGATACGGCCAAGCGAAGGTTCCATTACCGTATGCGGCTATAACGTCAACAAACAGCCCGAAAAGGCGCTGCAATATGTCGGCTCCATCGTCGAAAATCCTGAAGTCTATTCATATTTGACCGGCTGGGAGAATTTGCAGCATTTCGCCCGTATGCAGTCAGGGGTTGACGAGGAGCGGATTGCCGAGGTTGCCCGGACTGTCCGGCTTGACCAGCGTATACATGATAAAGTGAGAACTTACTCGCTTGGTATGCGCCAGCGTCTGGGGATCGCACAGGCGTTGCTCGGACGCCCTCGGCTGCTCATTCTGGACGAGCCGACGAACGGTCTCGATCCCAAGGGCATCAAAGAAATGCGGGAATTCATCCGCAGACTCGCTGATGAGGGAATGGCGGTGTTCGTATCCAGCCATCTGCTGAGCGAAATTCAACTGCTCTGCGACCGTGTCGCCATTATCAGCAGAGGACGCGTGTTGGCCGTTGGCGGCGTGAGCGAGCTTGTCGCCCGCAATTCGCCTTATGTGCTGTGGGAGCTGGAGCCGTACGAACAGGGCGCCGCCCTGCTGGAGTCTAGAGAGGGAATCCGGCTTGCAGACCCGGCCGAGCTTACGCTGGATGATACAGTCACTGCGAATCTGAGGAGCGGGTCCGCAGTAACGATTATGGATGACGATGCCGTACCGGATACTGTCGCGGCGCTCGTCGCCTCGGGAGTCGAGGTCAGAGCCGTGCATAAAATCAACCCGACACTGGAACAGCTATTCTTGAAACTGACGGAGGGTGAGACTATTGAATAGCCTGCTGCCGCTCATCCGTAATGAGTGCATGAAAATAATCAAGAAGAAACGCTTTTACGTCATTTTGCTTATTCTGGTCGTGCTTGTTCCGATGTTCACCTATGCCCAGATGCGTTCGGCGGAACGGAACAGGGCGAAGTTCAGTTCCGATTGGCGGCTGGAATTGCAGCAGCAGATTACCGATAACGAAAATTCGCTCAGCAGCAGCCGGATTCCGGAGGAGTGGAAGACTTACCGGCGAGTTTTTATCCAGCAGATGCAGTATTATCTCGATCATGATGTGAATCCGAACGAGCCCAGCGGCGTGACCTTTACCCGCGAATTTTTGGACAATTCGATTTCATTGTTCATCCCGCTAATGATCATGGCGGTTGCTTCCGATATTGTATCCGGAGAACGCACGACGGGAACCATTAAGATGCTGTTGACCCGGCCCGTTAAGCGCTGGAAGGTGCTCATGAGCAAAATGATCGCGCTGCTGATGTTTGTGTCTCTGATTATTGTATCAGCCTTTCTGGTAAGCTACCTTATCTCCGGCCTGGCCTTCGGGTACAGCGGCTTTAACGCGCCGGTCTTCACCGGCTTTCAGCTAAGCGGCGACTCGGTCGATATGTCCGCGGTTCATTCGGTGCCGCAATGGGAATATATGCTGATGCAGACCGGTCTCATTTGGTTCGTCAGCGTAGTTGTTGCCCTGCTGGCCTTTATGGTTTCGGTACTGTTCCGCAGTACGGCGGCCAGCATCGTCGTTATGATGGCCGCGCTAATCGCCGGCACAATCCTTACCAACATGGCATCGGCTTGGACTTCGGCCAAGTACCTGTTCATGGTTAACCTGGGCCTGACCAATTATCTGTCCGGTTCTCCGGCACCGATTGAAGGGATGTCACTGCCCTTTTCTATTGCGGTTCTAAGCATTTGGGGGATCGTGTCTGTAATCATTTCATTCGCCGTCTTTACGAAAAGGGATATTTTGAATTAGAATGTACAAAGTAACCAAAACATTTGTTTGCATTTTGGGATTAGAGAAGAGAAGGGGGAACATGAATGTCTGAACAGGTCGATATGTTCGCTGAAATCTCAAAGAACGGCGCAGCAGACCGGACTGGATACGATGCTGACGACATTCAGGTGCTTGAAGGTCTGGTTGCGGTTCGCAAACGGCCCGGCATGTATATCGGCAGTACGAGTTCCTCGGGACTGCACCATTTGGTATGGGAAATCGTAGATAATGCAGTGGATGAGCATTTGGCGAAGTACTGCACAAAAATTGATATCGTGCTGCGTAAAGACGGCTCGGTAACCGTTACCGACAACGGCCGGGGAATTCCGACAGGTATGCACAAAACGGGCGTTCCGACGCCGCAGGTCGTATTCACCATCCTGCATGCCGGCGGCAAGTTCGGAGGCTCGGGATACAAGAAATCGGGCGGTCTGCACGGCGTCGGCGCTTCGGTGACGAACGCTCTGTCGGAATGGCTTGAGGTTGAGATCTACCGGGAGGGCAAAATACACCGCCAGCGCTTTGAATATTGGGTCGGTAAAGACGGTAAAGAACATGTTGGAGAACCCGTTACAGGTCTTGAGATATTGGGCAATACGAACAAGACCGGCTCGAAGATCTCATTCAAGCCGGATATTCGCGTGTTCCAGGGAGGCATCTCCCTAAACTATGATACGCTTGCTGAACGGCTTCAGGAGATCGCATTCCTCAACTCCGGACTGCGCATCACCCTGACGGACGAGCGGGGCGGACGCCAGGACGAATATTATTATGAGGGCGGAGCCAGCGAATTTGTGCGCTATCTGAATGATGGCAAGGATGTGCTGCATGACGTCATCCATTTCAGCGCCGAGAAGGATGAGATAGAGGTAGAGGTCGCGATTCAGTACAATGGCGGATTTACCGAAACGATCGCATCGTTCGTGAACTCGATTCCGACCCGCAGCGGCGGTACGCACGAGACCGGATTCAAGACAGCGTATACGCGCGTCATGAATGATTACGCCCGGCGCACGGGGCTGCTGAAAGAGAAAGATAAGAATCTGGATGGCAGCGACCTGCGGGAGGGCATGATGGCCGTGATCAGCATCAAGATGTCCGAGGTCGAATTCGTCGGCCAGACCAAGGACCAGCTCGGCAGCGCCTCGGCGAGAAGCACCGTTGATTTTATCGTCTCCGAGAATATGCAGCGCTTTCTTGAAGAAAATCCGCAGGTGGCGCAGAGTCTGCTGAGGAAATCCATTCAGGCGGCCAAAGCGCGTGAGGCGGCCCGTAAAGCGCGGGATGAAATACGCAGCGGCAAGAAGCGCAGCGAAGGTTCTAATTTGGGCGGCAAGCTGTCGCCTGCGCAATCCAAAGATTTTTCCCGCACCGAGCTGTTCATTGTGGAAGGCGATTCCGCAGGCGGCTCGGCGAAGCAGGGGCGCGATTCCAAGATTCAGGCGATTCTGCCCCTCAAGGGCAAGCCGATGAATCCCGAGAAGGCAAAATTGCCGGAAATACTCAAGAACGATGAATACCGGGCGATCATTAATGCCATTGGCGCAGGAATCGGCTCGGATTTCACAGTCGAAGACTGCAATTATTCCAAAATCATCATCATGACCGACGCGGATACGGACGGCGCGCATATTCAGGTGCTGCTGCTGACGTTCTTCTACCGGTACATGAAGCCGCTGATCGATGCAGGGAAGGTATATATCGCTCAGCCTCCGCTGTATAAGCTGACCCGCAAATCGGGCAAGCTGGAAACGGTCAGATATGCCTGGACGGATGAGCAGCTTCAGAACTATTTGAAAGAGTTCGGCAAAAACTTTGAGCTCCAGCGCTACAAAGGTCTGGGTGAGATGAATCCCGATCAGCTATGGGAGACGACAATGAATCCCGAGTCGCGGACCATGCTTCAGGTGCAGATCGAGGATGCCACCAAGGCGGAGCGCCGTGTGTCCACGCTGATGGGCGACAAGGTTGATCCGCGCAAGCGCTGGATTGTCGAAAATGTCGATTTCACCGAGATTGCGGAGTAGTGACGAGAATTTCGAGGTTTAAATGTTTTGGCGTGTTGCGAAGCAGAGCGAAAGGTTTGGAACTGGAGGAGCGTTAGCGTCCGCCTTTGTCTCCGGATTCCCCCCCTTTAGGGTTAATTTCAGGGAATCTGGAGACAACAGCGGCCGGAAGTCCAAACCGTCGCGCAGCACCCGCGCAAATCACCAAATCTTTTATAAAGGCGACAGTTTGAGGAACAGAAGGTGAATGCATGAGCAGTTTATCCGAACAATTTTTGCCGGCATTTCTGGAAGAGGTCGTCGGCGACCGATTCGGCCGGTATTCCAAATATATCATTCAGGATCGGGCCATTCCCGACGTCCGCGACGGGCTGAAGCCCGTGCAGCGCCGAATACTGTACGCGATGTACGATTCGGGCAATACACCAGACAAGCCGTACCGCAAGTCGGCCAAGACAGTCGGTGACGTCATGGGGAACTACCATCCGCACGGCGACTCGTCGATCTATGAGGGCATGGTACGGATGGCGCAGCCTTGGAAAATGGGGCATGTGCTCGTTGACGGACACGGCAACTGGGGCTCGATGGATGATGATCCTGCGGCAGCCATGCGTTATACGGAGGCCCGGCTGTCACCGATTGCCATGGAAATGCTGCGTGACATCGAGAAGCGGACCGTGCTGTTTAAGGATAACTTCGACAATACGGCAAAAGAGCCGGTCGTCCTTCCTTCGCGTTATCCGAATCTGCTCGTAAACGGCACAAGCGGCATCTCATCCGGCTTTGCCACGGAGATCCCGCCGCATAATCTGCGCGAGACGATCGACGCCAGCATTGCGGTTATGCAGAAGCCGGAGATCGAGCTTGAGGAGATCATGACCTTTATGAAAGGGCCGGACTTTCCGACGGGCGGGCTTATTATGGGCGGCGACGGAATTATGGACGCTTACCGGACAGGCAAAGGGCGTATCTATCTGCGATCCAAGACGGAGATAGAGAATCTTCGCGGCGGCAAGCAGCAAATCGTCATTACCGAAATTCCGTTTCAGGTCGTCAAATCGCGTCTTGTTACCGCTATGGAGAATATCCGCCTTGAGAAAAAAGTTGAAGGCATCGCGGAAGTACGCGACGAAAGCGGCCGCGAAGGTCTGCGGATCGTTGTGGAGCTGAAGAAGGAGGCCGACGCGCAGGGGATTCTGGCCTACTTGCTCAAGAAGACCGACCTGCAAATCACTTATAATTTCAACATGGTCGCTATTGTCAATAAAGCGCCGCAGCAGCTTGGCCTTAAGGCTATCCTTGAAGCTTACATTGCCCATCAGCGTGAAGTCGTTACGCATCGCACCCAGTTCGATCTGGAGCGGGCGGAGGATCGGGCACATGTACTGGAAGGATTGGTCAAGGCCCTCAATATTCTGGATGAAGTAATCGCCGCCATCAAAGCGTCCAAGAATCGTCAGGACGCCCAGAACAATCTGGTCTGGATGTTCGGCTTCAGCGAAAGACAAGCCGATTCGATCCTCACTCTCCAGCTGTACCGCTTGACGAATCTGGAGATCAAGACGCTGGAGAAGGAACTGGAGGAGACGCAGAAGAAAATTGCTGCGTTGCGCAGCATTCTGGAGAGCGACAAGAAGCTGATCGGCGTCATCCGTAAGGAACTGATGGAGATCCGTGATAAATACGGCATCGACCGCCGGTCCGCCATTCAGGTCGAGGTGGAAGAGCTCAAGGTCAGCATTGAGGCGCTGGTCAACGCAGAGGATGTGCTTGTTGCGCTGTCGGGGGACGGCTATATCAAGCGGACAAGTATGCTATCCTTCACCCGCTCCGGCGGCGAACGGAATTCTTCCGGCGTCAAGGAAGGCGACTACATCGCTAACCTGCTTGACGTCAATACTCGGGACAGTCTGCTGGTATTTACACGCAAAGGGCAATATTTCCTGCTGCCCGTCCATCAGATTCCGGAGTTCAAATGGAAAGATCCGGGCACTGCGGCTGTAAACGTGATCAGTCTGGGCAAGGGAGACAGCATAGCCGGAATGATACCTGTAAGCAATTTCGAAGAGTCTGACCAAAGCCTGTTCTTTATAACCCGCAAGGGGCAGGTGAAGCGCACCGAGCTGAAGGAATACTTCACCAACCGCAGCGGTGCTGTAGCCGCATGCAAGGTGGGTGCGGAGGACGAAGTACTGACCGTTATGCTGAGCAGTGGAGACAAAGATCTAATGCTAGTCACCAAGGAAGGAATGAGCATCCGCTTCCGCGAGAGCGAAGTCAACCCGATGGGCCGCGTGGCGGCCGGCGTAAAAGGGATTCAGCTTCGCGAAGGCGATGAGGTGGTGTCCTCCTTCCGCGTCTCGGATGACGAGGGAGAGGTTCTGGTTGTGACTGAGCTGGGCTACGGCAAGCGAAGCCTGCTGCTGGATTATATGCCGCAGAGCCGGGGCGGCAAGGGATTGCCGACATTTGAATTCAAAGAAGGCAAGCGCGTTCGTCCGAACGGCAGCCGCATTGCCGGCGCATTTTACTGCAGAGAACCGTTCGAACTGACTGCCATTACACGCGAAGGGGCGCTGCACCCTTTCTCTTCGGAAGCCGCGCCAATCGCCGACCGGCGTTCGACCGGCAAGCTTCTTGTTCCGCTGGAGAAGAAAGACGAGATCATCAGCGTGCAAATTTCCGTGAATTAAAGCGGATTTTATCGATATCGGCA
>NZ_ASSD01000508.1 GCF_000520715.1 Paenibacillus zanthoxyli JH29 | reverse complement strand
CCTCGCTCAGCTCTCGAAAGAAGCCATCCTTATCCCGATACCCGTCGGCGTCTCGGATAATGATATCTTCCACAAGTTCCAGCTGCCGCTCCACGTTCAAATGGCCCAGAAAATGAGAGACGAACTGCGTGCTGAAGCTTCGAAAGGTGTAATCCCTGTCCATAAGCGTATTATCAAGATCAAACAGCAAAGCCTGAACCGTATCCATACTCTGATTCCCCTTGTTTTTCTATATACGTCTTTGCCCGAAAGCGGGCTCGTCAGGAATCATTGTACTATGGCGCTTTACCTTATGAAAAGGCCGTTTCGCAAAAAGGAGAAATCCGGACCGTTCTCATATTTTACGAAGAGAATCATTAGCATTTAACGGGATACGCCGGCGGTGTCTCAAACTTGCAAGAAAATAAACAACCGGCAAAGTCAACAGCAAGCATCCGGCAGCAATCATTCCGCTTACCTGCCCGTAATGATAGGCCGCGCTCCCGATCCATGAGCCGAAGGAGCCTCCCAGGTAATATCCGACCATATAGAGCGAATTCAGACGGCTGTGCTGCCCCGGATTCAAGCGGCTGATGCGTCCTTGGTTCAAAGTCATGTTCATGCGGGAGCCTACATCAAGCACAAAAGTAACGGCTACGAGCACTGACAGATGATACCAGCCCATGCCTAACAATGCAAAGGAGAACATCATCGTCAGCAGCGCAGCCACATTCCATCCGCGCGCATGAATGCCGTCCGACAGCCGTCCAGCGAAGCCTGCCGCCAAGGCGCCGGCAATCCCAATGATGCCGAAGGTTCCGGAGATCCCGTTCCCGAAATGATAAGGCGCGCCACTTAGGATGAAGGAAAGGGGAACCCAAAAGACATTAAAGGCGGCAAAGGCGGCTGCGCCGAAAAATATCGTTTCTCTTAATATCGGCTCCTCTCTCAGCAGGGGAATCATGGACAGCATGATTTTTGGGTAAGAGTCTTGCTTCTTGGCCGAATCCTCCGGCAGTTTCACAAACACATAACCGGCAAACAGCAATAAAATTCCTGCCGCAAGCCAGTGCACAGTCTGCCAATTGAACATCTGTCCGATCCACCCGCCGGCAACACGGCCAACGAGCACACCTAGAAAGACGCCGGTCAGCAGTCTGCCAGTGACGGTCCCCTTTTTCTCCGAATCCATGTTAGAAGAAACATACGGAATAATCAGCTGCGCCGCAACCGTGCTGAGCCCAAGACCCAAAGCGGCAACGAGCAGAAGGCTGAACGAAGGCGCAATTGTCATAACAACAAGCCAAAAAGCTGACAAAAGCAGGCTCGCAACAATCAGCTTGCGTCTGTCAAACCGGTCTCCAAGCGGAACGATAAATAATAAGCCAAGCGTGTAGCCCACCTGCATCATCGTAAACAGCAAGCCGGATGCATTTTGAGGAACATGATAACTGTTGGCGATATCCGTCAGCAGAACCTGATCATAATACAGATTGGCAACGGCCAGCGCGCACACTACGGTAAGCAGCCATTGCAGAGTGACGGGGAAAACTTTAAGCTTAGTAGCGGATTCCATGACGAATCATCCTCTCTTCTTTATACGATACAGTGTATAATCATCGCTGTAAGGCATGAAGAGACGCATGATCCTAGGACTTAGAATCCTATGCAGGAGAAAGGGGCTGGCAGTGCCGTCGTGACTCAAGACAAGCATCTGGAACTGGGGCTTTTTTTAAGAAAAAAACGCGCTTCACTTACACCTGAGGAGGTTGGTCTGCCCTCGGGAAGCAGGCGGCGGGTAGAGGGACTACGCCGGGAGGAAGTTGCGGAATTGGCCGGTCTAAGCAATGATTGGTATGTTCGTTTGGAGCAGGGCAGGCCCGTGCGCCCTTCCGCCGAGGTATTGCTTGCATTAAGCAATGCGCTTCAGCTCAATCGAAAGGAACGGGAATATTTGTATACACTGGGGGCGCAGCGGCTGCCTGATGAAACGCCCGATTCATTTAAGGTTAGCGCCGGGATGCAGCAGTTTCTCGATTTGCAAAACCCTTATCCCGCTTATATTTCCGACCACGAGTGGAATATTATCGCCTGGAACCGGGCCGCTCAATCGGTCTTCGGAGATTACTCCGCAATGTCCAAGCTGCAGCGTAATTCAATCTGGCGCGCGTTTATGGACCCGTATATGCAAAAGCTGCTGGACAACTGGGAAGGACATTCCAAACTGCGCGTCAGTCAATTGAGAATGGCCCATAGCCAACTGCCTGAAAATCCGGAACGGACGGAATTAATTAATAAATTGCATACGCACAGCGAAAAATTTGCAAATTGGTGGAATGAACTGACGATTGCAGGAACGCCGGAGGGCAAAAAACTGATCCACCATCCTGTCGCCGGCGATATTCGCCTAAATTATCTTTCCTTTCAATCCGAGGAGCTGCCAAATGCGACGATTACCGTTCACCTGGCAAGCGATAAGGAATCGAAACAGCGGCTGGAGCGGCTGCAGGAAGTCTGGAAATTATGACCGTCCATGCCCTGCAAGAAGATGACTTGAATTCCCTAAACATTCAAGCTCACACCAAGCGCGGGGCACCGCTTACCCGAAATGCTCCGGACGGTGGGTCAGCATCAATTCCTCTTCGGTAATATACAGCGGAAAAGGCGGCATTTCCTTCAAATACCTCTGGCTTGCCAGCAAATGATAGTGAACCTCGGGAAGGTCCGATTCTTCAAGCAGAGGCAGCTTGCCCGTATCGCTGATATAATTGTCAACCGCCGACTGCACCATATCAAGAAAATAGGGAATCTCTTTATCCTTTTCTTCAAAGATCTCAAACGTTTCTCTCGACAAATAGAACTTCTGCTCGGACCTTCCGCCCAAATAACGGGCCAGCCGCGACAAATCGATGCTTTTGTCTTCCCGCATCAACACTGTCCGGTTGATATCGCCGGGCATATCCTTTTCGAATTGACGCACAGCCTGTTTGACTTCTTGTAATGTTATGGTAACTTGGCGGGGGGCGGCTTCTTTCTTAAACTTTTTAAAAAGCATATCGAAAGACTCCTTTCTGGCTCTTCATAGATAGCGCTTACAATTCCATTTTAATCGATTATACAAATTTTAATCAATTAAAAATTAAACCGTCACAGAAATGTAAGATTAATTAGAAATTTATTTGACAGATTCCCATTTCGTCCACATTTCCCGGGGATTCAGCTCATAGTTGTCATTTTCCCTGTACATGAACTGATGCATGATAAACTCGCGGCGGATCGTGGCGCAATCGTCATGATACTGCTTGATGAAGGTGTTGATTTCTTTTTCGCTGTAGACAATGCCCGGCTTCAACTGTTCGACAATATGCTGCAGGGCAATCAGCTTCTTCTTGTACTGCGCCGGAATTTGCCGCAAACGTCCGTCTTTGGCGAAGAAATTGCGGAGCACCGACTCCTTCAGCTTCTGTTCCTTGCTCTCCTCTTCCATATCCTCCGCTCCCTTATCAAAAATAAACTGCAGCGACGCCTCCCCGCCCTTCCGGATAAATTCCGGATTCAGCTTGAAATAGACGGTATTCTTCTCGCGGCGTTCCTTAATGAGCGCTGCCGAGCGCAGCTTGGCCGCATGATGCGTTACCGTCGGCTGCGACAGGTTCAGCTTCTCCGCCAGTGCTTGGCCATGCATTTCTCCTTGCGACAGAAGCAGGAGCATGCGAAGGCGTGTGGGATCGGCGAGGGCTTTATGGTAACCTACGATTTTATCCAGCTGCATCAAAGCGCACGCTCCTCTTAACCAAATTTTATTAGATATATATCTAATTATATAATGAACAATACTGTTAAAGCAAACGGAAAATGCGTCGACGCGCCCTGCCCTGGAAAAACCGGGCAAATTGCGGTAGGATGTAGTTTGCACGTTCCACACGGACGAAGAAAAAACGAGAAATAAACAGGAGGGAATCCGCTTTATGCATGATGTCATTATTATTGGCGCCGGGCCCTGCGGCCTGTCCGCCGCCATTGAATGCCGCAGCCAGGGCCTGTCCGCGATCATTGTGGAGAAGAACTTTATTGTCCACTCCATTTTTCTGTACCCGACCCATATGCAATTTTTCAGCACTCCGGAGCTGCTGGAAATCGGCGATGTTCCCTTTACGACGCCGAACGAGAAGCCGTTCCGCCACGAGGCGCTCGTCTACTACCGCAAGGCTGCCGAGCTATATGGACTGGAAATTGCCGCCTATGAGGAAGCGACGGGGATTGAGCGGCTGGAGGACGGAACCTTCGGCGTCGCCTCGGTGAACAAGCGCGGCGAACGGAAGACGCGGCGGGCGGGCTCTGTCGTTATCTCCACCGGATACTTCGACCAGCCGAACTGGATCGGCATTCCCGGCGAGGATTTGCCGAAGGTGACCCACTACTTCCGGGAGGCGCACCCTTACACCGGTATGAAGGTTGCAATTATCGGAGGCAGCAATTCGGCTGTGGACGCGGCTCTTGAGCTGATTCGGTCCGGCGCTTCGGTCGATATGATCTACCGTGGGGACAGCATCTCCGGCAATATCAAGCCTTGGGTGCGCCCAATCTTTGAAAGCATGGTGCAAAAGGAAAAGATCCGGCTTCATTTTTCGTCAAGGGTTACCGAAATCACGCCGGACACGGTTGTCGTATCCTCTGATTCCCGGGGAGAATCCTACACGCTGGACAATGATTTCGTTCTGGCGATGACCGGCTTCAGACCGGACCGCACGCTGATGTCCTCCATCGGCGTCTTGATGGATGACGATATGGATAAGCCCGTATTTGATCCGGCGACGATGGAGACGAATATTCCGGGCGTATATGTGGCAGGCGTTATCGCCTCCGGCCGCAACGCCAACGAGATTTTCATTGAGACGGGACGCCGGCACGGGGCGCTGATCGCGGCGCATGCGGCAGCGAAACGCCTGAATGAAGACAAGGAGCGGAACTGAAGATGGACTACACTTCCCTGCTTCTCCTGGGGCTTGCCGGACTTGGCATTATCAGCAGCAACTCAACCGTGACCATCGCCATGTTGGTGCTGCTCCTGGTGCGTCTGCTTGGGCTCCATCAAGCTTATCCGTGGCTTGAAAAGTATGGACTGACGGTCGGAATCATCATCCTCCTGATCGGCGTCATGACTCCGCTGGCCAGCGGACGCATCTCGCTGCAAACCGTAGGGCAGGCATTTCTCCATTGGAAATCGCTGACAGCCATCGCTATAGGCATTCTTGTCGCTTATCTTGGCGGCCGGGGAGCGGTCCTGATCGGCAGCCAGCCGACGATTGTCGCCGGTCTCTTGATCGGAACCGTCATCGGAGTCGCCCTCTTCAAAGGCGTTCCGGTCGGCCCGCTCATCGCCGCAGGCATCCTGTCGCTCATCATCGGAAGAATGTGAGCATGCTTGCACACTGAGGATAGAAACCGGCTTGGGTTAAGCGGATTCTGCCTCTGGTGTCTTTTCTTGGCATTTCCGTACGCGGTTCTCCCGGTACTGGCGCTTATTGACTTTTGTTCCGTACAGTGTTTTGATATTTTTAAATCCTTTCCACAAGGATTATAGCAGTACCCGAACTTCAGGAGGATAATGATGTCAAGACAATTTGTGACTGAAGCCGTTATGATGGCCATTTACGGCCAACTGCTGGTACCGAATAGACCGGTAGAATATATCGTTCCCTATACTACGATACTCGAACTGTACGAGCTCCGGGATAGCGACGAGCCGCTAATGAATATTCCCGACGACGATCAGCACGTCAAGGCTAAGATCGGTGAACTGATCGCCTATTTCGAGCAGCCGCTTAATCAGAAAAAGATCCGCCGCTGCCTGAAAGTTCCATGGGCTAAGAGTCCGGCCATTCTGCTCGGCGAGCGGGCGCAAATAACCGTCATCAACAGTGTGGACAATGCTAGTTACGGCGAAACCTACGACCCAATCGAGACCGAGCTTCTGCTGACCTCACAGCGTGCGAAGATTCCGATCTTAACCGACCAGGTGGAGCTGATCCATCGGATCATCGACGGAGGCATTCCCGTAATGGTATACGATATCGACGATTTTGAATTCGCCATGGAAGAAGAAACCTTCCGCCGGTCCCATTGACCGCTGCGTTCCCTTGAAGCGGCGGCTAACCGCAAAAATCAGCCCTTGCCTAAGGCAAGGGCTCCATTTGTTTATCACTGATTTGCACCGGCGGCGGCTTCCGGCACTTTTTCACCGTTAGCCTCAGAGTCGTACCGGTACTCGATATCATCTTCTTCCGAAGAGTAGAGGATCGACAGTCCGTACCCTTCCATATACCATAAATCCTGCTCCTCCATGTAAAAAACGATACCTTCCCCAGAAGTTTGAAGTCCCGGACGTCCCGGCGGCTCCACGGCAATGCCGAGCGAAAATCCGGGATGAAGCCCGCCGCCGGAGCTGTACCTAGGGAACAGGCGGACGCAGTCACCGTCTGTTAAACTGAGCTCCCGCTTGAACCAGGAGGCAGCTTCAGGACTGACAGTAATGCTCATAAAGCTCTCAACTCCTTTGTCTATTACTTTTATCATACCCTAATCCCAGGCTCTATTCCAAGCACAAGTGAAATGCCGTGATCCAAACTAAAATAATTTCATTCAAAAACATGTTTGACAATTTCGCAGGACCGGTGATAAACTCAACATGAGCGAAACGTCTTCTAATCATTACCAAATTTTTAACGAAAGGGTGATCTCGGTGTTTACATTCATTGATATTCATCACACTATTGTCGGCAGCCTTATCCAACATAATACCGAAGCAGCCCTGCAGGTGAATCTTTCCCGGAAGCGCGCGTTCTAGCCGCTTTACTTTTCGGGAAGCCGAACATTTTACTGGCCGGTGCTGTTATGCACCGTGCGCATGATACGTTTGAGAGACCAGGCATATCGTCCGTTAACGGATGGTATGCCTTTTTTTGCTCTTCACCGAACGTTAATCCCGCTTAACCTTGGGCCCTAATGCCGACGCTACACCTAATCGAAAGGAAGGGATTTCATGTTTTCCGTATTAAAAGATCTCGGCTGGTTCTTCCGCCGGGAGAAAAGACGCTATACGATCGGCTTGTTCGTGCTGATCATTGCCGGCGTCATTGAACTTCTGCCTCCGCGTCTCCTGGGTAACGCCATTGACGAAATCGTACGCGGCTCCATTACGGCAGGTTCGCTAATTAAGTACATTGTAATGATTCTCGCTCTGCTCCTGATCATTTACTGGATTACTTACATATGGATGCGCAGCCTGTTCGGAGGATCGAATCTGGTTGAACGCCTGCTGCGTTCCCGGTTTATGACCCATCTGCTTACGATGACGCCTTCTTTCTTCGAGCGAAACCGCACCGGAGACCTGATGGCCCGTGCCACCAACGACATCCGGGCGGTATCCGTAACCGCGGGCTTTGGGATGCTGACGCTGGTCGACTCCACCGTTTTTTTCTCCGTCGTACTCCTTGCCATGGGCTTTCTGGTGAGCTGGAAGCTGACGCTGGCCGCCGTACTGCCCCTCCCGTTGATTGCGGTGGCAATGGTGATCTACGGCAAAGCCATCCATGACCGCTATAGTCTGGCGCAGGACGCCTTCGGCGATATGAACGACCAGGTGCTGGAATCCGTATCCGGCGTGCGCGTGATCCGCGCCTATGTGCAGGAACGTCTGGATGAGAAGCGATTCGGGGAAATCACGGATGATGTGTACCGCAAAAATATGGCAGTGGCGCGGGTGGACTCCTTTTTTGAACCGACCATCCGGTTTTGCGTGGGACTGAGTTACATCATCGGCCTGACGTTTGGAATCTACCTCGTCTTCCGAAATCAGATCACGCTGGGCGACCTCGTATCGTTCAATATGTACCTTGGCATGATGGTCTGGCCGATGTTCGCCATCGGCGAGCTGATCAATATTATGCAGCGCGGCGGCGCTTCGCTCGAACGAATCGATGAGACGCTGAATTCCGTCCCGGATGTGCAGGACCCGGCTCATCCGGCCAGTGTATCCGAACCTGATGGAATTGAACTCAACAATGTGACGTTTCGCTACCCTGCGTCCCCCGTTGATAATTTGAGCGGTATCAGCCTGTCGCTCGCCAAAGGCGAGACGCTTGGCGTTGTCGGCCGCACCGGCAGCGGCAAATCGACGCTGCTCAAGCAGCTGCTTCATGAATACCCAACCGGAACCGGCAGCATCCGCATTTCGGGTGTTCCGATTGAGGATATTGCGCTAGATCGTCTGCACAGCTGGATGGGCTATGTGCCGCAGGAACAGATTCTGTTCTCCAAGACCGTGCGCGAGAACATCCAGTTCGGACTTGAGCGCGCAAGCGACGACAAGATTCTGGAGGCGGTTTCCACCGCCGCCTTCCTCAGCGATCTGGATACGCTGGAAAGCGGACTGGATACGCTTGTCGGAGAGCGCGGCGTCTCTCTTTCCGGAGGTCAGAAGCAGCGGGTGTCGCTCTCCCGCGCTTTTATCGCCGAGCCGGAAATCCTGATCCTCGACGACGCGCTGTCGGCGGTGGACGCCCGGACCGAAGCCCGGATTGTCGACAACATCCGGTCCCGAAGAGCCGGAAAGACGACCTTGATCTCCACCCACCGCCTGTCCGCCATCGAGCATGCCAACCAGATCATCGTCCTGGATGACGGAGTGATTACTGAGCGCGGAACACACAAGGAATTGCTGGAACTGGGCGGCTGGTACCGGGAACAATACGAACGCCAGCAGGTGGAGAATAATCTGAACTAAACCATTCACCAGGGAGGTGCCATCCATTTTGAAACAAAGTACGGGCAGACGCCTGCTGCAGTATGCGCTGCATGCGAAGACAACCTTCATCGCGGCGCTCCTCCTGCTCTCTATCGGAGTCGCAGCGGAGCTGGCGGGCCCTTTTATAGCAAGAAGCATGATTGATAACCATATGCTTGCCATTGAGAAACCTTATTTTGAAACGAATTCGCAAGGCAACGCCGTCCAGTATAATAATGAATACTTCAAACGCGGCGACCGGTTTGAACCGGGAGAGTCCAAGGGCCGCGAGGTTCGACTGCTCCAGATTGGACGCAGCTTCTATTTCATCGGCCAGCCTGTTGAAGCAATTAGCGGGAAACGCAGCTATGAAGACGGTCAAGTGACAATCGACTGCGGCGGCGAGAGAGTCAGCTATCCGGCCGTACAGCTTGCCATTGAAGATGTATTCGCTTTTTACAAGCCGGAACTTCCCGGCATTTACAAGCTCGTTGCATTGTTCGGGCTGTTCCTGGTGATCTCGATCTTCGCCGAATTCGGCAAGACCTACTGGCTGCAATCGTCGGCCAACCAGGTTGTCCGCAAGCTGAGAACGGATGTATACGCGCATATCCAGCGGCTGCCGGTCTACTTCTTCGATAACCTGCCTGCGGGCAAGGTCGTATCCCGGGTAACCAACGATACGGAAGCGATCAAGGAGCTGTTCATTGCCGTCTTGTCGAACTTCGCCACCGGGATCATCAATATTATCGGCGTGTATACCGCCTTGTTCCTGCTGGATGTCCGGCTCGGTCTGGCCAGCCTGTTCATCGTCCCGGTCATCGTGATCTGGGTCATCCTGTACCGCAAAATCGCAACCAAATACAACACAATTATCCGCTCGCGCCTCAGCGAGATTAACGCCATTATTAACGAATCGATCCAGGGAATGCCCATTATCCGCATCTTCCGCCGCCAGAAGCAGCGGCTGGACGAATTCGAAGCGCTCAACGAAGATTACATGAAGTACCAGAACAAAATGCTTAATCTCAACTCGCTGACCTCGCATAATCTGGTCGGTGCGCTGCGCAGTCTTTCCTTTGCGCTGGTGCTTTGGTATTTCGGCTTCGGCAGCCTCGGCGGCGGGACGATCATCTCGCTCGGCGTGCTCTACGCTTTCGTCGACGTGCTGGGACGGATGTTCCAGCCAATCATCGGGATGGTCAATCAGCTTGCAAATCTCGATACCTCGATGGTGTCGGCAGGCCGCGTCTTCAAGCTTATGGATGAGCCCGGCGAAGACGTAACTGACGGAGAAATGCCCCGGTACAAAGGGAATGTGGTGTTCGAGGATGTCTCCTTTGCCTATAAAAAAGACTTCGTCCTGCGCGACATTTCGCTCACGGCTCGCTCCGGCGAGACGGTCGCCCTTGTGGGCCATACCGGCTCAGGCAAAAGCTCGATCATCAATTTGCTGTTCCGTTTCTACGATCCGCAGCGCGGCTCCATCTCTATTGACGGTCAAAAAACGACGGATATTCC
The DNA here is from genome assembly GCF_000520715.1 of Paenibacillus zanthoxyli JH29. Lineage (GTDB taxonomy): Bacteria > Bacillota > Bacilli > Paenibacillales > Paenibacillaceae > Paenibacillus_AQ > Paenibacillus_AQ zanthoxyli. The sequence continues at coordinate 12,087 of NZ_ASSD01000508.1, read as the reverse complement.
GAAGCAGTGGCTGCGCAAGCATATGGGCATCGTCCTACAGGACCCTTATCTGTTCACCGGGACGATCGCTTCTAATGTCAGCCTGGGAGACGAGAGCATTACGCGGGAAAAAGTCGAATGGGCGCTTAGAGAAGTCGGCGCGGACCGGCTGCTGGCTCATCTGCCGCAAGGCTTCGACGAACCGGTAGTGGAAAAAGGCAGCACGCTATCCGCCGGACAGCGTCAGCTGATCTCGTTCGCCCGCGCGCTTGCCTTCGATCCAGCGATCCTGATTCTTGATGAGGCCACCTCCAATATCGATACCGAGACGGAGAGCCTTATCCAGCAGGCGTTGGAGGTTCTTAAAAAGGGCCGGACGACATTTATCATCGCCCACCGCCTGTCGACCATCCGCAGTGCAGACCAGATTCTCGTCCTGCACCGGGGCGAAATCGTCGAGCGGGGCAGCCACGATGAGCTGATGGCGCTTGGCGGCCGCTACTACCGCATGTATCAGCTTCAGGCCGGCTCCGCCGCCCAGAGCACGGATACCGCCCAAGCATCCAAGCCTGATCCGGCTGTAAAGGTTCCGGCCGCAATGCAATCGGCGCATTCGCAAAATTAGGATTTTTTGCTTCGCTGCAGGAAGCTCCACATTCCCGATAAGGGATGCGGAGCTTTTTTCTTTCATTGCAAACGGAACATTTGTTCGTTATAATGGGATAATCATCCAATGAACGGAGTGAACTCGCTATTGAATAAAGCCTCTGCCTGCATTCCTGCCAGTCAGAGGCTTACTGTCCAGTTAATATTCACTGACTTTACCGATTGCGCCGCTTCAATTCGGCGGAAGAAGCGCCGTCAATTAAATCTTCATCATCCAGCTTGCCTTCCAGCCCCAGCTTTAGGTACAGCTCCGAACAATAGCCCTGCAGCTTCAGCTCCAAGGCGCTGGCTTTATTCTTGAACCGCTTTAATTCCCTGATTATGCGGGTCCTGCCGGCAGGAGTAAACGTGTCCTGAATTCGTTCCTTGAAATAATCGTGAACAATATAATTTCTCTGCTTCCAGACATGATGCAGCTGCGTCGTCTCTTCCTCCGAGAAAGGAAAATGATGCTGTATCTCTTTAATGAGCTGACCAAGTGAATTGCCGAGTTTGCGTTGATATAAATCCGTAAGCTCTGCCTCAGACGGTAAGGTCCCCTGGGAAAGCTTCGTCAGCAGGAGCAGGTTGGTAAGCTGCTGCTCCAATGCCTGGCAGTAATAGACGGCCAGTCCAAAATAGGCGAACAGCTCTTTGGAATGTTCACTTTGCGGTAATTGTGTGTCCTCCTTCATCTGCCCTCCGTCATTATGTAACGTTGTTGTTAAAAATAATTATCCAATACCTATGTATAGATATAAGTCTCTGCTTTCTACATTCTAACAATTCGCCGGGCTCCTGTTAATTCCCTCTTCCTTCTGCGCTTCCTTTTAAGATATTCTTCCGACGAATGACATATAAAAGCCAGCTTTCCGCAAAAGCTGGCCCGTTACTCTACTGCGTTGTGGTTGCTTGCGAACTTTTTCAGGATAATACGGCAACAGCTTCGCTTATTTGGCGGCAGGCATCCGCACTGTTTAAACAAGCATTTATACATTCCTGACAGTGTGTAATGAACCTCGGCTGCAGGGACGAATCAGCAGATGCCGCCCTCTGCAACCTTTTGCGCCGCTTCCTGATTTGTCATAGAGTCCCGGATTCCCTGAAGCTACAAGCCCCGTTTTACGGTCCCTGGCAGGGTAAATCCCCGTCCTTCCAGCTTCAGCAGTTTCTTCCGCAGATCCCCTGACGAGAAGTGCTCCCCGATAAATACAGCCACGTCCGCGACCTCTCCCTGCGGGTTAATTTTTAGAAAATCCGACTCCCGGTACGCATACTGGAACAGAAAGCGCCCCGAAGTATCGTTGAAGGTAAGCACACCCTTCGCTCTGTATACATCGCCGGGCAGTTCTTTGATAAAGGCTTCAAACTCCACACTGTTAATCGGATTCTTAAAAAAGTGCGTATAAGCCATTACATGATCATGCGCGGCCCGGGGGGTATCGATGGCATTCTTCTCCCCTGCCTCCGTCAAGCCTTCGCCTGACATCGAAGCCGAGGAATCCGTTTCCGGCGCATGCTCTGAGATTTCCGTAAACGCTGCGTTATCCGTGCGGTCGATCAGTCTTTCCGGTTCCACCTCGCATCGTACCGCCGGAATAATCTCCGCGAACGCATTCCATTTGCGCAGAACCCCATTCACTTCCTCCGCTTCTTCCGGGGACACGCGGTCCGTTTTGTTCAGAATCAGCACGGAAGCGCTGCGTATTTGCTCCTGCATCAGCCGGTATGAGGCCCCTTTCTGTTCTCTGTACAGCTGAAGCAGATGGGCGGCATCAACTACGGTGATCAGGCCCTTTAATTCGACGTTGCTGTAGAGCGAGGTTTCCGTCACATTATCAATGATATCCAGAGGATTGGCCGCCCCCGTCGCTTCAATGACGATGACATCCGGCGACTCTTTTTTCACCAGAGTATTAAGCTCCATACTAAGATCCGCGCTTGCGGAGCAGCAGATGCACCCGCCGAGCAGTTCCGCCATCGGCACCGATTGATCGATCATCATGCCGTCGAAGTTGACTTCTCCGAGTTCGTTCATGACGACGGCCGGACGCAGGTCTTTATCTTTCCAATACTCCAGCAATCGGTACAGCAGAGTCGTCTTGCCGCTGCCTAGAAATCCCGACAATATATATACAGGAATAGTTCTATCCATATCTCATTCTCTCCCAAGGTATCTGTTCTGTAAGCGAGTGTACTACATTCCTTACCGGCGAAGCAACCTCATCAAAATAATGTATACGCTTTCCAAAACCCTCAACAGCTTCCCGCTTTGCGCTTTCCTTGCAAGCTGGCAACTCTATCCCCTATGATAGTGGCGTATGAGAAACACGTAAATTTGCAGCAAGGAGTGAAGAAGACCTATGAATTCTGTCGAACAGCACCGCATGGAAGCCCCGGATTCGGTCAATTGCTATATTATTACGGTCTCCGACACCAGGACGATGGAGACGGATAAGGGCGGCCGCCTTATTGAGACTTTGCTTGAAGAATCTGGCTATAAGATTGCCGGGCGAATCATTGTAAAAGACGATTATGACGATATCCGCGAGCTTATTCACGAATGCGCAGGGGATAGCGGCATCGAGGCCGTGCTGCTTACGGGCGGCACCGGCATTGCTCCCCGCGATACCACCTACGAGGCGGTCAAGTCGCTGCTGGACAAAGAAATGCCCGGATTCGGGGAAATATTCCGTTATTTGAGCTTTGCCGAGGATATCGGAACCGCAGCGATCCTGAGCCGGGCGGTAGCCGGTACAATCGGCAGCACCGCCGTGTTCTCCATGCCCGGATCAGTCGGAGCGGTTAAGCTGGCGATGACCCGGCTAATTATTCCTGAACTGCGCCATGTGATGCGGGAGATTTATAAATCCTCCTGAAATCTCTCCAGCATCTGTAACCGGACCCTGAATGGGGTCTGGTTTTTTTGCATTGACACTGCCCATTCTCCCCTATATAATGTTGAACACTTTTCGCGAAAGTGGTTTTTGATTAACCATCCGGTTAATCGGAAAGGAACATAATGAGCTCATTACCATTATTGCACCATAAAATTAAAATCGTTGTCAGTCCCTTCCATGAAATGCTGTGCAGCCTGCATGTGCTGTACCAGCCGGAGCATCATCCCAGGCGGCTAGAGTGGTCGCTGGAGCTATGGAAAGAAATGCCGCCCCAGCTTCGGGATGGCATCCGTCAAGTTGGCAAATTGACTGACTGCTGGACCGCATTAGTCGACCTGGCAGACCATACGGGACAGCCTATGACCTGCCGGAAAGGCATTGATGCGCTGTGCACCCTTCCGGACGCCGAGCTGATCCACTTGGCATTGAACAACAGAGTGCCAATTGGAAGTATCATTCAATGGATGAACGGCGCAAGAGGGCTGGAAGATGAGGAACTAGAGGAGGCTGGGCTAACGCTGCTCGGCTCGCTGGAGGAATTCCGCAAGCTGCTTACAGGCACGCTTGCCGAGTACGAGGCATCTTTTTTTTGCCGGGAATGGCAGGATGTCGAGCCATGGCTGCAGACGGCAGCCGCCGCCTTTCAGCAGGAGGCCGAAAAGTCCGCGGAAAAAGCCATCGCTTCCCTGCATCCGCGCTTGTTTGCGGAGAACGGGACGATTACCGCGCAGAAAGCGAGTACCTACCATTTTTCCTATGACAGCCTGGAGCATATTTATGTGTTTCCCAGCGCCTTTATATTTCCTCATCTCTTACTCGGCTGGTACGGAAAAGATCTCTATCTGCCGCTTGCCGCCGACATTCCTGAGCTGCCGTACAGCAAAGCCCCGCCGGCCGACCTGCTCCTGCGTTTCAAGGCGCTTGGCGACGAGACCCGGCTCAAGATCGTGAAGCTGCTGTGGAAAGGACCGCACTGCACAAAGCAGCTTGCTCCCGTACTCGGTATCTCCGAGGCGGCTGTGTCCAAGCATCTGAAGCTTCTGACCGAAGCCGGTCTGATTAAGGCCAAACGCCGGGGGAACTATCAATTTTACTCCGCCGACAAAGAGGAATTTGAGATGACGCTTGTGCTGCAAAGACAGTTTCTGGAGCAATAATTTTAACAAGAGCCATATAAAGGAGCGCTTATTCATGTGGCATACCGCCCTCGCGACTTTGGTCAGGAACCAAAGGTCCAATCTTAGAGCTTATCCCTGGACGTTTACTTTCGGCCACATCATTGATGGGACGTATCTTGTTCTCGTCACCTATTTTTCCTATGTATATCTGATTAAAGGCGATGTTGAGACCCGGTTTGCCGCCTATGCGGGTACTTCCGATTATTTAACGTATGTCATTATCGGCGGGGCGCTGAATCTATTCTCGGTTAGCATGATTATGAATGTTTCGAGGGCATTGATTACGGAGTGGCGGGAAGGCACACTGGAAGCGCTGCTGCTCTCTCCTTCCAGCCGTTTCGGTTATTTTGCGGGGACTGCCGTTCAGCAGCTTATGCGCAGTCTGTTCGAGCTTGCGGTCGTGCTGATTTTCGGAGTTGCGGCGGGTCTGCGGCTGCCTCATTTCGACTTTTTTTCCGTGCTGATTGGGATTTGCGCCTATTTATTGTCCTGTTTCTCCATGGGACTTCTGCTGGGCTGCGTAATGCTGCATACGAGAGATACTTTTTTTGTGCAAAATACGCTGTTCGCGTTTACCGCCCTGCTGTGCGGATTTCAATTCCCCCGGGAGTATCTGCCCGAAGCACTGCGGCTAACAGGGAATGTGTTTCCTTTGACCGATGCGCTGGCGCTGCTGCGGGGAAGCCTGCTGACGGGCGGGATCATCCGGTTTGGCGATATTGTCCCTGTCCTGCTGCTCTGCGCCGTCTATATCTCGCTCGCTCTCTGGAGCGGCAGAAGGATCGAGCGGCGAATGTTCGAGCGGTATTGAAGTGATATTTTGCGAAAAAAGGTATGTATTACATATCAAGAAAGGCTGTGACGGCATGATCATAATGAACGAAGTTACCAAAATATACGAAACCAAGAACAGGCTTGGCTGGTTCCGAACCGAACGCGTGAAGACTGAAGCGGTAAAATCGCTGTCGCTCACTCTTGAGCCCGGACAAATTACGGGTCTGCTGGGACTTAACGGAGCCGGCAAAACGACGACCATCCGCATGCTGTCCACCCTGCTTGATCCGACGGAAGGCAGCATTGAGGTCGACGGACTCGACATGAACCGCAGCCGCAGCGCCATTCAGCAAAAAGTGAATATGATCGCCGGCGGCGAACGGATGCTGTATTGGCGGCTTACGGGACGAGAGAACCTCCACTATTTCGGTTCTTTGTACGGTCTGGACTCCGCCCGCCTCCGGCTGGAAAGCGACCGGCTGCTTAGCGAGGTGGGTCTAGCTGATGCGGCGGACCGTCCGGTAGAGCAGTATTCCAAAGGCATGAAGCAGCGGCTGCAAATCGCCAGGGGCCTCATCAACGACCCGAAATATCTGTTTCTAGATGAGCCGACGCTCGGGCTGGACGCGCCCATAGCCAGGCAGCTGCGCGGTATGGTCCGCAATCTTGCGAAAGAAATGGGGAAAGGCATTCTGCTCACCAGCCACTATCTGCAGGAGGTGGAGGAGCTGTGCGACAACGTAAATGTGCTGAACCGCGGGGAGCTGCTGATGTGCGATACTCCGGACCGCATTGTGGCAAGGGTGGCGGGCATGCAGACGGCTCATTTTGAGCTAATGGGCTGGAGGGATGAGCTCAATCCGCTGCTGCTGGAATATCTTCATACTGAAATCGGACTAAACCGGAAGGAATGGACGGAGCTTCATACGCCCTCTGCCGAATCCGGCGCATCCCCCGAGGAACCGGTTCGATTGACGGTAAAAAGCCGTTCGGCCGACAAGCTCATTACCAAGCTTCTGCCCTGGACTTCCGAGAATGGACTGAAGGTCGTCTCCTTTTCTGCCGAGAAGCCCAATCTGGAAGATGCCATCATCCTGCTGTCAGAAGGCAAAGTGTCATGAAGAAGCGCGGATGGATGATCTCGCTCCTGGCGGAAATGTTGAAGCAGCACAGAAGCCGCACCAGAGGAAAAGCCGTATTTTTCTCCATGCTGCTCTGGCCCGCGCTTGCCTTTCTGACCTCTTACTATGCGATGCAGCCTTATCGGACCGGCGAAGGCTCGGCCTTGTCCAGAGTGATCCCCTCCGGCGGAATACCGCTGTTCCTGCTTAGCGGTTATCTCGTATTTCAGCTGTTCTGGACCACGGTGCATTCGGCATGGCTGTTCGAAATGGAACGCAAACAAAGCACACTGGAAATCATCTTCTTGACGCCTTCCTCCAAAATGGCCTTTTTATACGGCAGATCACTGTACTCCCTGTTTAATGGAATCTGGATGTTCGCGGCATTCTCCTTCCTGACGTTTTGGTTTGTCGCCGATCCCGGGGAGGTGAAATGGGCCGTGCTGCTGCCGGTGCTGGCACTTATCGTAGGTTCTGCGGTTATCTGGGGCGCGATGCTCAGCGCCGTCTCCCTATTCTCACGGGACTCCGGCCTGCTGTACTACATTTTTCAAGCTCCGATGGAGCTGTTCGGGGGTGTGCGCATCCCTCCCTCCGTCTTCCCGGTGTGGGCAAAAGGACTGTCCCTGCTCTTTCCCGTCACCTACAGCCTGATCCTCGTTCGCGGGGCGCTATACGGGAATACCGGCGGACAATGGATGTGGGCGCTTGTTGTATTGATCGCTGCCGATGCGGTGCTCGTCTGGTTCACCCGGTATCTGCTCTCCTTGGCCGAGAGACATGCCAGACTTATGGGGAATTGGAGTTTGTTCTGAATGATAGTGTGAGAAAAAAGGGGCTCCTAGCCGCACGCCATCTGCTGCGGTGCTCGGAAAGCCCCTTCTTTTGCCTTTATGCGATTAACGGTACGTGCCCAATACGCGGTCATAGATGTCCTCGATCAGCCGCAAACCGCCGTTATACCCTGCGTAGCCGCAGTTCAATACCAGCCGGTAGGTGATCGGCACGCTGACTGGAAGCAGATCGGCACCGATATCGACAGCCATGTCGCGCTCCCAGCCGCTTCCAAGAATCAGCGCGCGCTGCTTCGGACTTGTCTTCCTGATATTCTCCTGAATCTCCCCGCCGTCCACCGAAAATTCCACATTCGCCGACCTCCTGTCGGAGATGCGCCGGAACTGCTCGCGGATTCCTTCGCGGTACTGTTCGGGAGTATCGTCAATAATGTATTGAACCTCCGCCGGAATAATGCCCAGCTCATTCAACAAATATTTGGAGAAGCCTACAGCGTAAGTCGCATCAAGGATCGTGTAGAATACGCGCGGAATCCCATAGCGGAATTCCAACATGAAATCGGCCGTACGCTCGATATGCGTATAGAATTTACGCTCTTCGTCCGCGATGAATTTCTCGGCCTTTTCCCGGTCTATGCTGGTGCCGAATGCCGCAACCTCCCGCAAAAATCGGCTGGTCTCCGCTCCTCCAACCGGCAAATAGGGAAAATGGTAAAACGGCGTACCGTATTTCCGCTTGAGCAGCTTGGCGCTTCTTAGTCCCGGCCAGGCGGATACGACAATATTGAATTCAGCCTGAGGAACGGTCAGCCATTCGGATACGCCGCCCGATTCCGGGCCGAAAAGGATATTCGGCGTAAGACCGATGCCCGTCAGCAGCCGCTTAATTTCTTGCAGGTTGCCGATCCAGTAAGGGTCCTGATAGGGAATGGAGGCAAAAACATTAACCAGTCCAGGAATCACTTCACCTTTGGCGGGCGCATACCGGTCGACATACTGCTCGACAATCGCCTTGATAATGAGGTCATGGCTGACATAGTTATTGCTCTTGAAGCCCCCGGTCTCCGCGAACACGATCGGCTTGCCGAGATTTTGAAATTCACGGGTCACCTGGCCGACATCGTCGCCGACAATATCCGAGGTGCAGCCGGTGAGTACGACGAACAGGTCGGCGTCAATAACCTTGAACGCGCCGTCTATGACACCACGCAGCTTTTTCTCGCCGCCAAATACGACTTCGGATTCGCTCGAATTGGTGCAGGGGATCGTACTTCCTCCCGCATAGCCCTCCCCTTGACCGAGCAGGCCGTGAATTTTAGTGCTGCAGCCTGGCCCTGCATGGACGATAGGCACAGCCCGCTGGATTGCGATGACGGTCTGCTGAACGCCCAGCGCGCAGGAATACCTTGGCTGTTCAATAAGTTTTGACATGAGTATTGCCCCCCAAAAAAGTGTATGGATCTTGCTCCAGCCACCATTTGGTGTAAGGCATGGAACTATGTTTTGCCAAGTTAGTTACAAACTCCCGGTTATCGAGCGTCTCCAGGATGCGTTCCGCATAATTTAACAGCCCCTGGTATCCCCAGCTGAAATGTTCATCCCCGATCAGCAGGGTGGGAATGCCAAGCTTGGCGCCCCAGAGCGTCATTCCGCCGTGACGGGCGATCATCAGGTCCGGACGGACGCGGTTCAGAATATTGACCAGCTCGTAGGCTTGCTTGTTGCAGACGTTATAGCCCTTAATGTCTCCATAGGTCTTGACCGTGTGATCCAGCATATCCGCTGAAGTAGCTTCATTGTCATAAATAGGGTCATGATGGAAAATAGCCGCGCCCTGCACTTCGATTTCGAGTTCACGCAGCAGGGCGATCAGGGCATGACCGTGGGCTGAGCCCGCAGTCAAATAGCACGTAGTGCCTGTAAGCTTAGCCCGGTACTCCTCCAGCTTCGGCAGAACAGCCGCTCTCTCCTCGCGGATCATTTCCTCAATCTCGTCTTCACGGTCCAGAACACGTCCGAGCTCGCGCATCCAGGCATCCGTTCCTGCTATACCGTAAGCCATTGGAGCCTTGATCTCCGGCACTCCGTAGACTTGCTCCAGCGCGGCTCCCATATACGTTCCAAGCGTCGGGCAAATCTGAATCGTGGCCGCAGCCTCGGAAATGGTTTCCAACTGGCTTACTGTAGAGAAGGGAACGACATAGTTCGCTTCGTAGCCCAGACGGTTCAGCAGCTTGGAGAAGACATCACTGCCCCAGAAATTGATGATATTCACTTTGTTCGTCCGCTTCTGCGGAGGCTTCACAATTTTACGCACAATCGAGTGATAGGCGGCGTCGAAGCCGGAGGTCCAGATTTTGGATCTAAATCCCTCGCAGACGCAGTTAACGACGGGTATTCCCAGTTCATTCGTCATTCGGTCCGTAACACTTTCCACGTCTTCCCCAATGATCCCTGAGGCACAGGATGTGGTAACGAAGATCGCATTCGGTTTTACTCTGTCGTACGCGAGGCGGATCGTCTTTTCCAGCTTGGATAAAGCGCCGAAGACCGTATCCATCTCCTCAATATTTGTATTAAAATATCTGCCGATGGCCGGCGGTAGATCCCGCTCCATTTGGCCGACGCGATACACGAAATTAAAGCCGAAGAAATCCCCGGCGCAGCCGACAGACGCATGGTTGACCATCGCTGCATCCCGAATCATGGATAGCTGGCAAAAAGCATTTCCCGAACTGCAGCCCATGCATTGACTGAAAGAACGGGTGCCGTCCTTCAGGCAGCCGCTGTTGGAGCAGTTTACCAGGTCTCCCGCAGTTCCGGCAAAACCCGTAATCGAACCCAAACGTTTCTCGCGGATCGGGACCTCGGTCAGATTCAAATTCACTTTTGGCATGTCCTTCTCCCCTTTTACGTTATAAAGAATATGTTTCCACAAAAGCCTGCTCGAACGCCTGCTCCAGATCTGCGATTAAATCCTCGGCATCTTCGAGGCCAATGGACAGGCGGACCGTTTCAGGCTTGATGCCGGCAAACGCCTGTTCTTCGGGGTTTAACTCGCCATGCGTCGTTTTCGGCGAATTAATAATGAGCGAGCGGGCGTCACCCACATTGGCGTGATAGCTGAACAGCTTCACCGCATTCAGAAAAGTCTTGAGCTGATCCTCATTTCCCTTAAAGCCAAAGGAGAAAATGGAACCGGCGCCTTTTGGAAAATATTTATCGGCCAAGGTTTTGTATGCATTACCGTCTGCGGCAGGATGGCTGACCCAGCTTACTCTGTCGTTGCTTTGCAGATACTGCACGATTTTCAGCGCGTTGGAAACCTGCTTGTCAATCCGCTCAGATAAGGTTACAAGTCCCTGAATCAGCAGGAAGGCATCGAACGGGCTGAGAGACGCCCCAAAATAAGCGAGGTAGCTAAGCCGTACTCTTGTCGCAAACGGCGCATTCGGGAAGACCTCAAGAATGCTGCGCTCGCGTCCAGTCGCCTGATCCCGCAGCAGATACTGCGGCTCTTCAAAATGCGGAAATTTGCCATTGCTCCAATCAAACTTTCCATTTTCCACAATGACTCCGCCAAGCGTTGTGCCATGCCCGCCAATCGCCTTGGTCGCCGAGTAAATGATGATGTCCGCTCCATGGGCGAAGGAATCGAACAGATACGGAGTTCCAAATGTATTATCAATAACTAACGGAATCCCGTTGTCATGCGCAATTTCGGCAATGGCTTCTACATCCAGGATGGTTGCGTTCGGGTTGCTGATGCTCTCGATCAGTATCGCTTTGGTATCTGGCCCTATGGCCCGCCGGAAGGTTTCCGGATCATCCGAGTTCTCCACAAAATCGACATGAACATTGAATTTAGGGAACAGATGCTTGATAGCATCGAAAGTTCCCCCGTACAGTCTAGGTGTTGTTAGTATTCTTCCTCCGCCCTCGGCCAGGTTGAGCAGGGTATAAGCGACAGCGGCCATTCCGGAAGCGACGGCAACAGCGCCAGTTCCTTTATCCAGAGCGGTCAACCGCTCCTCAAGCACGGCTACGGTCGGATTTCCGATCCGCGTATACAGGAAGCCCGCTTCCTCCAGACCGAACAATTTTTCCGCCCGTTCCACGCCGCCTAAATCATAAGAAGCCGTCTGATAAATCGGCACGGCTACCGAATAATTATGCTCGCTGGACTCATAGCCAGCTCTTACTTTCAATGTATCAAAGCCCAATGGTTTCTCACTCATACAGATCCCTCTTTTCAGATGATTATGATTTGATCAAGCCTTACTGTAAAATAGCTCCACGGCCTGAATGAAGAAAGGAAATCAGCCGGGTCAATGCCTTTTCAATGGGGGCTTCGACTCCCAGCGCAGTAATTCCCACATTGTGAAGCACCGCCGTGGCACCATGACCAATCTGGCTAACAAGTACATACGAACAATCCGTTAGCGCTTCGGCTACTGCCTCAAGGCGGCTTTGCTCATGTCCTTGACTGCTTGCAGGATTACCGATTTCCCTGATTCCGGTCTGTGAATAGAATCCTTCGTTATCCACTTCGTAAATTAAAAACCGGTCGCTCCGGCCAAAATGCTGGTTTACGTTAACACCATCCGAACTCCCGACAGCCACTTTCATTTCATCCATTCTCCTTCTGAAAACTCCTTCTGAAAAAAAACTACGACTGCTCGTTTCACTAACTAGG